>DAIDJG010000622.1 GCA_027451445.1 Singulisphaera sp. | reverse complement strand
CTCTCGACGATGCTTGCGGGCGCTCGCGAGCTGAATGTCCAAACCGATGACATCGTCCAACTCGGCAAGGTCGTCAACCGCCACGGCGGCATCTATTCGTCGCACATCCGCAATGAAGGGGTGACGGTCTTCGACGCGATCAACGAGGCGATTGCCATTGGTGAACGCGCCCAGATTCCCGTTGACATCATCCATATCAAGATCGCCGACCAATCCTTCTGGGGCCACATGAGGGAGGTCGTGGCCCTGATTGACGCGGCGCGCGCCCGCGGCGTGAACGTCCAATCGAACGTGTATCCCTACACGCGAGGCAACAATGACCTCGTGACGATCATCCCCCCTTGGGCGCATGAGGGGGGCAAGTCGGCGCTGCTGGATCGGCTCAAGGACCCCGCCCAGCGCACGCGCCTGAAGGCGGAGATTCGCCAGGGGATCCCGGGGTGGTACAACCACTACACGGCCGTGGGGGGCGACTGGAGCCGCATGCTCGTGAGTGCCAATCTCACACCCGCCAACCGGCGGTTCCAGGGGATGACCATGGACCGCATCCTCATGGAGAAAGCGAGCGGCCAAACCCCCGCGCCCGACCCATTCGACCTCTTCTTTGATTTCTTGATCGAGGAAAAGGGCTCCGTCGGCACGATCTACGCGCATCATACCGAAGAGGACATGAACTTCGCCCTTGTCCAGCCCTGGTGCTCGATCGGCTCCGACGGCTCGGCGTTCGCGATCGAAGGGCCGCTGAGACGGGGCCATCCGCACCCCCGCAATTTCGGCACTTTCCCGCGCGTGCTGGGTGTCTACGTGCGCGAGCGGCATCTCCTGCGACTCGAGGATGCCGTCCGCAAGATGACCTCACTCAACGCCGCCAAGCTCGGCATCACGGACCGCGGGTTGCTTCGGCCTGGCCAGTTCGCGGATGTCACGCTGTTCAACCCGGATACCGTCATCGACAAGGCGACCTTCCTCGAACCCTTTCAGTACAACGAGGGGATTCTGTACGTGCTCGTGAACGGCCAGATCGTTCTCGACGATGGGAAACACACAGGCAAAAAACCAGGACGGGCCTTGAAACACGAAGAGCGATGAACCGCCAAGACGCCGAGCCCGCCGAGAGAAGAGAAGAATATGAGAAAACGTAGAAATTACGCAGTTGGAATCACGCCGCCGCGAGCAGCGAGCCCTCGTTCCCACGCTCCTGCGTGGGAATGCAGTCTCGACCGCTCTGCGGTCGCCCCAACGGTGCGTTTGCTGGGCCAAGTCAGGCGTTGCCTGCACCTGTGGGCGAAACCTAGAGCGGTTTACATTCGGGTTGCGCACGGGACCGTTACGCGCCAATCCCTCCACCAAGTCGGGAGCCTCATAACTCCCCCCCTTGGGAAGGGGGGGTTAGGGGGGGTGGGGAGTGGCCGTCCGATGTCTGCAATTCAGCCACGAGCCGCTCTCCCTTGCTTAACGGTTGAGCGACACGGGACCCGCCGATTGCGTGCGCTGACTCCCCACCCCCCCAACCCCCCCTTCCCAAGGGGGGGAGTTATATGTTCCTGCGCCGCGAACGTGGATTGGCCGTTTGGTGTGCGCAACCCGAGCGTGAACCGCTCTAGTGCGGAAGACGACGCAGAGCGTCAAAGAGGGCATTCCCACGCGGGAGCGTGGGAACGAGGATTTCCGCGTGAGGTGCACCAAAACGTCAACTGCATAACACATAAACGAAAAAAGATTTGTGATTTCGGGGCTCTTGCCTTTCTGTTTTTTGCTCTCGGCGGACTCGGCGTCTTGGCGGTTCAATCCTCTGCCGAGGAGCCCTTGCCGCGGTTCGCAGCCAGGGAACCCGCGGATGCGCTGAAGACCTTTCAGACTCGCGAGGGCTTCCATCTCGATCTCCTGGCCTCCGAGCCATTGCTCACGTCTCCCGTCGCCGGAGCCTACGATGAAGATGGGCGTCTCTACGTCGTGGAGATGAGTGACTATCCGCACGTCGATCCCAAGAACGACAAACCGTTTGCCGAGAACACGCTCGATCCACCAATCGGCCGAGTTCGGCTCCTGATCGACCGCGATGGCGACGGTCGGTTTGACGAGAGCCACATTTTCGCCGACCAACTCTCGTGGCCCACGGGCATCGCGATCTGGAAGGGGGGCGTGTATGTCGCTGCGACACCCGATATCTGGTTCTTGCGCGATACCGACGGAGACCACAAGGCCGACCTGCGCCAGCCGGTCTTCAGCGGGTTTCGCAAGTACAATGTTCAGGCGGTGATGAATAACCTTCAGTGGGGCCTCGATCACAAGATCTACGGCGCGGGTTCGAGCAACGGGGGCATGGTGTACCCGTCCGAGAAACCCGCCGCGAACGCGATCAACGTGCTTCGTCGCGACTTCCGGTTCGATCCAGCCAGTCGAGAATTCGAGGTGATTTCGGGCGGTGCGCGGTTTGGCAATACGTCGGACGATTGGGGGAATCGATTCCTCTGCGATATTCGCAACCCGGCGCAGCACGTCGTGCTTCCGGCACGCTATCTGGCGCGCAATCCCGATCTACCCGTTGCCCGCGCGTTGCACGACGCGGCCGAGTTTGGGGACGCGATCCGACTCTTCCGTATCAGTCCGCCCGAACCCTGGCGCGAGCTTCGCGCGCGGCGCTGGGCTGCCGTAGGCAAGGCCATGCCCCGCAGCGAGCTCGTTGGCGCGGGGTTTCTCACCTCCTCGAGTGGGATCACGGCCTATCGAGGCGACGCGTATCCGGCGGGATATCGGGGTCAGTTGTTCCTCGGCGAACCCGCCAACAACTTGATTCATCGCATGGCCGTCGCACCCGATGGGGTGACGTTCCGGGCCTCTCGCGCCGACGCGGGCGCCGAGTTCGCCGCCTCGACCGATACGTGGTTCCGTCCGGTCAACTTCATCAACGCGCCCGATGGCACGCTGCACGTCTTTGACATGTATCGGGAGACGATCGAACACCCGTGGTCGATTCCGGACGACATTCGCTCTCGTCTGGACCTCCGGAGCGGCTCGGACCGCGGGCGGATCTACCGCCTGTCGCCTCCAGGGTTCCAGGCGCGAACCACACCGAAGCTCAGCCGGGCCGGGACCGAAGAGCTCGTGAAGCTGCTGGAACACCCCAACGCCTGGCACGCCGAGACGGCTCACCGGCTCCTCTTCGAACGTCAGGACGCGGCGGCGATCCCGTTGCTGAGGCAAGTCCTCCGCGAGAGCAAAGCGGGACATGCCCGGCTCCTCGCGCTCCATGCGCTTGCCGGCTCGAACGCTTTCCTCGCAGACGATTTGGCCGTTGCCCTTTCCGACGAATCTGCACACATTCGCGAGCACGCGATCCTTCTGGCCGAGTCGTGGCTCCGCGATTTTCCCACCTTACGCGCCTCGGTATTGCATAAGGTCGAGGACACCGACGCGCGGGTACGCTTCCAGGTGGCCTTCACGCTGGGAGGCCTTTCGGGCGATGACGCTGCACAAGGACTGGCAACGATCGCGTTGCACGATTCGGGCGATCCGTGGGTTCGGACCGCGGTGCTGAGCTCCGCAACCGCCGACCCTGCCGGGCTGTTCACGAGACTATTGGCGAATGGGCGGTTTGCCGCGAGCGACGACGGACTCGCGACGCTACGTCCGCTTGCTGTCGTGGTCGGAGCACGTGGGAAACGTGGGGAGCTCGCGCGGGTTCTTCAATCCCTCGGCGCGCGAGACCGCGTGGAATCGCTCGAAATCGTCGTGAGCCTCGCCGATGGTCTCGCCCGCTCCGGGAAGACGCTGCGCCACCTCGCGCAAACGATGCC
>DAIDJG010000621.1 GCA_027451445.1 Singulisphaera sp. | reverse complement strand
GGTGATAGTCTCGGCGGTGACGATGGGCGCGAGCCCTACGGTGATCGATGGCCCCGCGGGCACGGCGGTGGACACCGACATCGTAACGCCGTCGACGTCAACGGGGATGACGTTCCATTTCGGGACCGGTGCTAACACGCTTGAGATCAACACGTCGATCGGCAACATTATGTCCGCTCCTGCGACAGGTGGCACGATCACGTTCACGGGCGCGTCCGGTTTGCAACAGTGGACGACGACGGGAACCGTCTCGGTCATCCCGGCTGTCCCCTGATCCAAACTCAAGCTGTGGGTTGTTGTGCCCCAACAACGACGGGGGCGTCCTATCCCGGACGTCCCCTTTTTTGTTTTCTTCCGCTGAATTGCCCTACCGCAACCACGCGCACGGTCTGCCCAACGAACGGTCTAAACGGCCCAGTCGCAACGGTTTTCGATCCGAGTGCTTGGGTGGTGTTGCTTCTCTCGCAACGATGTCGGCGACTTGAATAGTCGCGCGCTCACGGTGTGATGAACCCGATCGTGCGGTGAATAGAGCTTGCGTCGGGAGCGATCTCGCTCGTCACATAAGCGGCGCGAAAAAGAGAGATCAGGGCGAGGACTTGATCAAGATCGCGGGCTTCGGTCGCCTCGGGCCGGTGGTTCCGCGCGGAAAGGCGCTTGACGAGCAAATCCTGGTGAGCCAGCGCGGCAGCATGCACGGCGGCCAGGTCGACGCATGCGAACGACCTCGCCGTCGGGAAATGGGTTGTCTGAAGCGCTTCAAGCTCGGAATGGCCTACCGGCGCACAGGCGCGCCTCACTGCTTCCGGTGAACTGCCAAGTGTAAGGCGGCCCCCATGTAACGTGAACGCGAAAGGCGTTGAGGGTTTAAGCGTTGTAACTCTGATTTCGTCAACCACCGGATCAGCGAGTTTGAGTTGACCGTTACCGTGTTTGTCGTCCAGCGCATAGACTGCGAGCATGGTGCGCAACGCGTTGGTAAGGGCGGCGCCGACGTGTTCCTCGCCCTGTATCTCCAAGGACACGGCGAACGGTAAGCCACGTTCCGGTGATGGTGACCGGGGAGCTTCCACGAACGCCATGAGGCCTGGTCCCAGGTGTGGCAAGATCTCTGTGCGGACATCACGCCCGAGTGACACTCCCTTCAATACTTCGAACAGGTTCTGGGACTTCCGGCGCGCGTCGTCGGGCATGGAATTCTCGATGAGCTCGAAAAACGCCGGGAAATTTAAAGAAACTGATGCGATCGCAAGAGTGCTCGATGGAACTCGAAGCGGCTGGGACTGCGGGGCTTTGGGTTCAGCGGCCCAAGCCCTGAGTGCCGCATCGAGTTTGGCGACGTTGAGCGACTCTTCCGTCTGGAGCATGATGCCATCACGCCATTCCAGCGATGCCCCAGCATATTCAACCGCAGCGAGGTACCGATCGAACCACGAAGCGATTCGGCGATCCCTGGTTCGAGGCGCCGTTGCCATGACGCGACGAGTAAATGCGGGATCCAGGAAGAGCGCGACGGCCGCTTTTCCCGGCAGCTTTGCCCGGATCGCCTGGAACTTCGGCTCTTCCGAGAGACCTGCCCGGTCCCCAGCATGACGCTCAATGGCCCCACGGATCAGTTCTTCTGAGTTCGACCACGCGAACGTCCGGTCGAGTGTGGTGTAGCATTCAGTCGGACGTTTCGGGTCATGGTAAATCCGCAACGAGTAGATGGCCCCGTGCCATTGTTTTGTCTCGACCCTCGCGATTTCACCCTTTCCGATCTGTGCGGAGTTGAACACATCGAGCAAGCGATCGAGCAAGGGACGATTCCGAATACGCGTGAGCAAGATGCCTCGCGCTTGATCCGGAGCCTGATCCGGCGCGAGATGGAGCGCGAGCACGAAGGCGTCACCGAGAAGATCATCGCGGATGCTTGTGATGTCTTCGCCGATCGCCTTTTCGATGTTCTTTCGCGCGGATTGATAGCCCTTGAACTGATCGGACGTGCGCCAGGCTTTGACCGCGGGGAGATTACAGAGTCCCTGGCCCAAAGCGGAATCAAAAAAACGGCTCACGTGACTGCGCAGATCCTCGACGAGCAGCGTAGCGCCGGCGTCCGGGGGCGTGAGACGGAAGAGAATGTCCGATTCTTCACTCGCGAAGACTCGTCCGGCGAAGGCGAGGATCAGAGCGGGGGCGAGGAAAAGCGCTGGGGATCGGGTCCGCATGGATGTGGGTTTTCTCAATGGAATGGGACGGGAACGTAGGAGGGGGAAGCGCGCATCGATCGATCAGGATGGACGGGCGGAGTCGTTTGCTTCGGCGAGTGTCGGGCCAAGGAGGAAGCCAAAAGCATGGCGAGCCGTCCCGGAAAGTGGCCGTACGCCCTCACTTACGCGATCACTGACGCTCTGCAACATCTCCGTCGCCAGGCCGTCGGTCGACGCCGAATCCGAGTCGCTCTGGCTAGCGTCGTTTGCGACAACCGTGGTATCCAACACGTCGAAACCAATACGCGCCGCGGGGGCGGAGGCTTCTTTCGCGAGCTCCCAGGTTGCGGAGGTGACATGGGCGAGCGCATCAGCCAGATGAGGTGGTTCGGCGGCCATTTCCGGTTTCTCCACTCTGGGACCGCCGAGGACCATCACCAGCAAGGCCGCCGCGGCACCGACGACAATGGAAGCGGGCCAGAAACGCACGAGCTGGTGGGTCGGCGCAACGCGCGCAGGCGGTCGTTCCAAAGCCTCCAAGCAACGATCCGCAAAGCCTACAGGTGTACTGGTCGGAGTCCATCGAGAAAGCGCCTGACTGAGAAGCCGGTAACTCGCGGCACGCTCGTGGCAAGCCGGACACGACGCGGCATGCGCGTCCAGATCGGTCCCCTCGGCCGAGACAGGGGTGCCCCGCGCGTCGAGCCGCTCGTTCCAGAGTCGCTCAAAGTCGTGGCACGTCATGGAAAGGTTCCTCGAAAGCAAGGAGACAACCGGTCAAACAGCACCTGCGCCGGGCGACGTTGCGCCGCCCGACGCAAGGTGCCTTCCCCGGGGAGGAGTCGCGTTCAGCAGTTCTCGTGAATGAATCTGGTCACGCAAGCGGAATGTTTTAGCAATGGACGCCCCGTCGACTGAGGTGTTCGGCAAGTTCGGCCCTCGCGCGGTGCAACCAGGTCTTTACGGTTCCGATCGGACGGCCGATCGCAGCTCCGATTTCCTCGTAAGGCAAGTTTTGTTCGTGATACAGCGTGAACACCATTCGGTAATGAGGACGCAATCGTCCGAGCGCCTTCTCCAACTCGCCCGCCAGATCGTCGGGATCCGTCAGGCCAGGCCGATGGTCGACCTGGTCTTCCACGCAGTCGGCCAGGACCGGACGCCGGGACCGCCGGCTGAGCGCCGTGCGACACCGGTTTGCCGCGATGCCGAGCAACCACGGACGAACCTGGCGAGAGACATCGAAACCGGCCATGCCTCGGAGCGCGCGCAAAAACGTATCCTGCGCGACGTCCTCGGCATCCTGACGATGTCCCATCATCCGATAGCAGAGGCCAAAGACGACTCCTTGAAACCGTTCGATCAGCAAACGGGGCGCTTGCGGATCGCCGGCTTGGAGTGCTTCGACCAACGTGCGGTCGTCCATCAACTCCAACCTTCGCTTGCCACAGGCCCTCGTGGACCGATTGGGGCTCGGTCGGAAGGATTACCTTCCCAGGAGGTGCTCTGTTTCACAATCTTCGTGCACGGTCAATATATCCCGATGGGGTTCGGACGATAGTTTTAGGATATCTTGTGGCGGTCCGCACCGAAACGAAAAAACGCCGGCAGAGGTCTGGAACCATCGAGGTCCAGGCCCTTGCCGGCGGAGAATCCCTTGGCGTCTGTCGAGGTTCAGAAATCGAGCAGAGTAGAGAGTTCGGTCAATTCTTCAGCAGTCAGGTCGCCGAATTCCCGCCCTTGGTCCTCGAGACCGCTCTTGATTCTCAGAGCGATTTCATGCAATTCGGGCGAGTCGATCCGCAAGGCGATTTCGGCCAAATCGGTCGGGTCCACGTCGGCCAAGTTCTGGTTGAGACGGTCGAGCTCCGATTCGAGGCGGAGAACCGTCTCCAGCATCTCGGCATGAGTTTCGGCTGACCCTCCGAAGAGGAAGCAGTTTTCACCCTTGCTGAGGCGCTGTTGGTCGTCGTGTCCATCCAGGCCGAAGCCGATGATCGCGGCTCGAAGACGGCGCGGTTGACCGCCGTGTTGCGTCGTCATTGTCATCTCGAGGAGGGCCTTTCACGTGTGGAAAGCCGAGTCGTTGCGTGGCGAGCGGCCTGGGTCCCCGTCCCCCGCGGTGCCCCCCTCGCCACGCGATTCTTATCGGCTTCCCGGACGCGAACGAACAGCGCTCCCGAGCTGAATCGCGACATGCCTCGCGCGCCGGACCGGCAACGTTCTTACGACCCGCCCAGGCATTCTTTCGCGGTCGCACGCGCCACGCGGTAGGCCGTCCTGACCGTTATGGCTCGAGCTTCGATCTGATCTTCGCCGAACAGTCGGCCTTCACTCGGCGGTAGACCCGCCAAGGACAGTGTCAGCGGCAATAGGTCGAGGAATTGCCGGTATTTTTGCTGAAGGTCTGCGGCCGCGCCTGCTTGTTCCGCCACGGAAAGCCTCCTCGGATTGGGGCGCTTCGGTGAGACATAACCACGTCCGATTATCACCCGATCGCCACGACGAAACAAGCTCCCCGCGAACTCCGAATCTTTACGGCGAAACCGGTCATAAACCCGGAGCGCTATAATTGCCAAGTTCGGCGCGCAGCGCCTTTGACGAAAATGTGTTACACTGATATCATAAGGCAAGGCCAAAGGCGTGGAGTCCCTTGACTCACACCATCGGTCGCCGCCGTGTTTTTTGTAAGTCGTGGTATTTCAGGAGGTTTGTTTGATTCAACGTGCCGTCGAGGAGTCCGTCTCCGGATTCCTCTCGATGGGCCTGAGCCCCGCCATGATCCGGGCGCTCCAGAAGGCCCGCTACATTCACCCCTCCCCGATTCAAGCAGAGATGATCCCCGAAGCCCTGGATGGCAACGATGTCATCGGGCAGGCCAAAACCGGGACAGGGAAGACCGCCGCCTTTGGCATTCCCCTCATCGAGATGCTTGAAGCACGTGCCAAAGGGCCACAGGCCATCATCATGGCCCCCACACGGGAGCTCGTGCAACAGATCGTCGTCGAACTGCAGAAACTGTCCGAGGGTCAGAACGCCGCGATTTGTGGCATCTATGGCGGCGAGCCGATCGAACGCCAGCTCCGCGCCCTTCAGCGCGGTGTCGATATCGTCGTGGGCACGCCGGGTCGCGTCCTCGACCATATCGAGCGCAGAACGCTCTACCTCGGTGACGTGTTTCACGTCGTTCTGGACGAAGCCGACCGGATGCTCGACATCGGTTTTCGGCCCGACATCGAACGGATCCTGCGGAAGGTGCCCAATCCGCACCAGACCTTCTTGCTCTCGGCGACCATGAGCACCGAGATTCGCAAGCTGGCCCAGCGCTACATGTATCAGCCGGTCGAGCTCAACCTTTCCAAGGACGAGCCATCGGTCGATTCGATTCAGCAGTATTACATCACGGTCGAAAACGAGCGCAAGATCGATCTCTTGCTTCACCTGTTGCAACGGGATCGACCGCGACAGTGCATTGTCTTCACGCGCACCAAGCGCGGGGCTGACCGGCTTGCCGATCGGCTGCGCGGGAAGGTGGCCGGCGTGGCGACTATTCACGGCGACCTCGCCCAGAACGTGCGTAATCGGGTGATGAGCGGGTTTCGCGATGGGACGATTCCGGTCCTGGTCGCAACCGACGTCGTCGGTCGCGGCATCGACGTCAGCGGAATCTCGCACGTGATCAACTTTGACATTCCGGACGACGCCGAAAACTACCTGCACCGCATCGGCCGCACGGGCCGGATGGGTAAGGACGGCCTGGCTTATATGTTCGTCTGCCCGGATCAGGGCGAGCCTCTGACCGCGATCGAAAACCTCATCAACAAGCCGATCCCCACCCTGAAGCTCGAAGGCTTCGAGGCCGCTCGCCGCGAAGTTCGCCGGATTCCCGCCTTCCGTGAGTTGTTCAGCAACATCAAACGCTGAGTCGCCGGAATCCATTGAGAGTGTGCGAGAGTCGTGAACGAGAGGCAGCAATTGACCGCGGGCTTACGCCTTTCCGCGGTCAGGTCTGCCTCTCGCGGTGTTTCGAAGACGTTGCCGCTGGCAGCTCGGCATCGCGAAGCGTCTGAAACACCTCCAGGGCTGCGGCCGCCAGGCTCGCCGAACTCGGGCCCGCGAGCGCGAACCGGGCGCGGTCGCAGTC
>DAIDJG010000620.1 GCA_027451445.1 Singulisphaera sp. | reverse complement strand
GCTTCGTCCTTCTTGCCTTGCTCATAGTAAATCAGGACGGCGAGGTGCTCGACCGAGGGATTGTCCAGCTTCGATTCGCGCAGCTTCTCGATCCGGCTCATGGCCCGATCCGGCTGTCCGAGCTGCACCTCGATCTGGGCGAGCCGAAGATGAATTGCCGCGGTAACGCGCTGGCCGGTGGCGACGGATCGCTCGTATTCCGCAAGCGCGATTCTCAGGTCCTTGTTATTGCGACGGGCCTGATGGATCTCGGCGTTGAGCAGGTGGAGCGTACCTTCGGCGTCCTTGGGCTGTCGGCCCGCGGCGATCTCGTTCAGCAGGCCCGTGACGATGGGCGCAGCCTCCTCGGGGTAACCGGCCTGAACGAGCGACCACGCGGCCCAGATTTGATACTGCGCTCCGAGGCCGCCGATGCCGACGGCTCTTTGGAGGTACTGGCGGCCAAGACCCGGCTCTCCTGCAAGCACCTGGGCCACGCCGTAGCGCGCCTGGGCTTCGGCCACGTCGGGGAGCTGCGTTGCGGCGATCTTCAAGTGGTTGAGTGCGCTCGCTCGAAGCTTGGGCTGGACCTTGGGCGCAACGGGGTTGTTCTCGACTTCCTGATTGGCGAATGCCGCCACGCCGGAAGCCTCGAGATCGATGGCTCCCTGAAAGAGGTGGCCGAGACCCTGGTAGCGCTGGTTGGATGAAGCCAGTAGTTCCTTGATGTGGGGTGCTGTTTTCTCGACTCGGGCGACGTCTTTCGTATCGGCAAGAGCCGATTCAATGGCAACGGCGTGCAATGCCATCACAACGTCGCTGTAGGCGGGCTTCTTCGCATGGGGCGTTTGGAGCGCATGCGCTACCGTCTCGAGGCACTTATCGCGCTTTTGGGCGAAACGCAGGTGGTCTGCGTAGGTCAAGAACAGCGAGATCTCCGGTTTGGACGAGGGGTCGAGCGCTTTCTGAAAGAGCGTCTCCACGTCCCCTTCGATCGCTTCGAGCAGCGCCGTGATCGCCGGCCGATTCTTCGGGTCGCCCGCCTGGGCTCGCTGGCTGAGGCCCTTCTGAACCCGTTCGAGAAGAAGGCTCAGGCGAACGATCCGGTGTGGTGACAGCGGCGGCGTTGCGACCATCCGGCGAGTCTCAGCCTGGAGGGCCTCCACTCGCTGCGCCAATTCCTCGGGCGTGGCCTCGTGCGACAGCGAAGCGCTCACCACTGTCGCCGAGCCGAGATCCAGCCCGCGCGTCACATCGAGCGCCCGCAACCGGACGAGGGCCATGCGATCGACCGGTGTGGCGTCGTCAGGCAGGTTGAGTGTGCGGTTCTCCTTGAGGATCGTTTCCAGTCCACCGCGATCCCCGTTCAGCTCGGCCAGCCTTGCCTTGATCCAGTCGATGCGGATCTTGGGCGCCTTCTTCTTTTCGAGGACAACGAGATGCCGGTTGGCCTCCGCCGTGTTCGGGACGTGTTCTTCGAGTCCTTCAAGAGCCAGCGCGTAGTGGGCGTCGAGATCGGCTGCATCCAGTTCGAGCAGGTCCTTGGCCCAGTGAACCGCGTCGCTCGAAACCTCGTGCCGCATGGCGTCGGCGAGCAGCAGCTTACGCGGTTCGACCCGCTTCTTGTTGTATTTCGTCGTCTCAATGAGCTCCCCGAGCTGATCGAGGCGGAGGCTCTCCTTGCGATCGGCGGGTGCCTGGGCCGCCCAATCGGCGTAGAAGGCGGCAAACTCCTCGTGGATCGAGGCATTACGGCCGTCTTGCTGGAGGGCCTGTTTATAGTAGACCTGCGCCTCTTCAAATTTGCCGGCCTTGCGCTTCGCTCGTGCCAAAGGCAGAATGTCGGCCGCACCCTTCGGAACCATCGTCGTGATAATCGCCACGACCCCGATCACCGCGATGATCAGGAACAGTCCCGAAAGAATGAGTAGAGGCTTCCAGCGAACGGTCATCGGGCTCGTCTCCTTGGGCTCGTCAAACCGGACCGCGTGGGTTGATCACAGTTCCCGGACGCTAGCCATCCCGGTCAGCGGCGGGCAAACGCCACGCGATGTTGGAAATCTAGGTCGGCGCAGTTTCTTGGGGCGTCACTTTCACACGTTACGCATGGCCCGGGGGCGGCTCAACGCCGGAACGTGATTCCAGGAGGGAGAATAGGCCGACTCGTGGCCCGTTTACCTCGAGGCGTTGAGGTCGCACTCCGTTGCCCATCCGCACTGCCTACGGACGACTCGACGATCTCGAACCGAAGGCGGAACCCATTGAGGCTGAACGAATTACCAAAACGATTCGCTCGTGCCCTGCCTGGCGGTCCCCGACCGAAAACTTTCGGTCCCTCAGACTCTATTCGAGACGAAGTAGTACAGCGTGCCTAGTTCGTTTTTCGAAAACCCTACAAACCCCGCGACAAACGATGAAAAAAAACCCGGCGTGGGTGGCTTGTGGCGCGTGTTGCCGAGGGCGATCAACGCTGGGAGGGAGTGATCGAGCGGGGGGGGCGAATTGCGCAGGTGGGTCGAGGATCGAGGCGACCGTCGACCCACCCGTAAGAGGCGGGCGTTGTATCAGCGTCGAATTGAGTCTGTTGCGATGCGGAATGCTTCGCGATGACTGGAATCAGGGAAGAAGAATCGTTGCCCCGATCTTGTGAGCGAGTGTTCGGGGCGACCGCGCACGACCAGCGCGTCGCGAGTCCAGCAATGGGGGCAGAACCCACGGTCGACGACGTCGACGCGTGCATAGCGCTGAGGGTTCTTGAGGAAGAGTTGGCGGTTGGCGTCATCCGAGCAGACGAACAGATGGCCCTCGTAGAGCACTCCGTATTGCGCGATGCCCGCTCGTGCTTCGGCCTGATCGACCTGGCTGACCGGGCAGCGTCCTCCATTGACCGGGATGTAACGTTCGGGCTCCTTCTGGAACATCGTGCGCATCTCGGCGTTCTCAAAGCGGTAGACGCGGCCTTCATGCGTCAGGGAGAACTCTTTCTTGCCCTCGACGAGCCGGCGGAACGCCACGAGGTTCACCGTGCAGTAACCGTCGAGCCCAACCGGGGGCACCACCGTTCTGACGACCTTCGGCTCCTCGCGAGCAGGAATGAGGCTGAAGCGCGTGAGACACTCGACCACGTAGGCGTGGAACGCCGCAGGATCGAGGTAGCCCTCGTGCTTGGCGATGATCTCGCCCTTCGGATTGATAAGGACCGTGGCCGGCAAACCGCTCAATTCACACTGAAGTGCGAGCTGCTCATGGACATCGGAACGCAGCAGAACGGGCACGAGTGCGTCGCGGGCGAGCGTAGCGACCTTGGGGTGTGAGAAGGTGTCGCGCTCCATCCGCACGCACCAGGGGCACCACGGGCCAGTGAATTGAATCCAGAGCGCACGGTTTTGTGCACGCGCTTCCGCCAACGCGCGGCCGTAGTCGTCACGCCACGGGATCGCGGTCCCTTCACCGGCTCGGACCGTCACAGCGAGCATTAAGAATGTCAGGCACGACAATGCACCGCCCCGAAGCAGGCGGGTGATTTCTCGAGACATCGGGCAACTCCATCAATCAGGCGCGGAGATTTGCGAGATTGTGTCGGACAGAAAGCCGCGTCAGTCGAAGCAACGCGCTCCGTCCTTGGAGATGCCACCCTTATTGGGCGAGCGGGCCAAACCATTGGCGGGGAACCGGGTTCGGGAGGAAAACCCGCCCCTTTCATCGGTTGTCGATGATGAGGACTTCACGAATTCGTCGCCTCGTGCTTACGAGTGGCGGAGCCCGTGCCGTCAATAACGACGGGGTCGACTTGAACGAGGCGCGGACACTCGTGGTCCGCTGCTTAACGTCGTCGTCCTCGCAGAGCGAGTGGGGGCTGGAGCAGTTCTGCCAGAATCAAGCTTTGGCGCATCTTTTCGGGCGACTTGACGGTTGCCAGTAGCTCGTCGATCGTCTTCGACCCTGTCGCTTCCCCTTTGGTCGGACTGACCGGCGCGGTGGCTTTCTTCATCGAGTCGGCAGTCCAGAGCGACTCTTTCGGAAGCTCGAGAGGAGCCATCTCGAAGGGTCGGGACTGGAGCGGCGCCATGGACGTGGAAAGCGGCGCCGCGAGCAGCCGTGGAGGAGTAGGTTCGGCTTTCTTGGCAGGCTGAGAACTCGAACCACGCTGTCTCCCGTCTCGTTTCTGAGTAACCGGACGCGCAGGGCGGCTGGCAGCAGGGGGGCGTCTCGCTTCAGAATCGAGGATAACGATGTCATCGTCCAACCGGACCGGCGCCGGGCGCGCGGTTGCGGTTCCCCCCTGGGGCGCCCAGCGCATCGGGGGTTCCCGCGCTGCGATCGGATCGGGCCGACGCTCGAGTGGTCGACCCGCCGGATTGGGCAAGGGCCTCGGGCCATCTCCCCCTTGCGGCCGGCCTGCGCGCGGCGGCAATGGCTGTTCCTCCCGGTTGAAGAGGGACGTCAGGGCCCAAATCGCCAGAAATCCCAACGGGATGATGAACTGCCAGACGTTATTCATGCCCGCCCCCGCGCTGCATTGACGATCTGCTGGACCGCGTTTACCCCCGCGTCTTCCATTTGTACCGCTTCGAAGCCAGGTGCTTATGTGTTTGCGCAGCCAGCCCGGTTAGCTTCCGGCGATCTCGCGGCGGGAGTTGCTGGTGCCGGCGATCGTCGTCCGCATCTCGGTGTCTGCCTGGATGTTGCGGAGGTGATAGTAGTCGCTGATTCCGAGGTTCCCCTTGCGGAACGCGTCGGCGATGGCGCGGGGCACTTCGGCTTCTGATTCGACGACCTTGGCGCGGTTCTCCTGCACCTCGGCGATCATCTCTTGCTCCTTGGCGACCGCAAACGCTCTGCGCTCTTCGGCCTTGGCCCGGGCGACGCGCATGTCCGCCTCGGCCTGGAGGGCCTGAAGGTTCGCGCCGATGTTGTCGCCAACGTCGATGTCGGCGATGTCGATCGAAAGGATCTCGTAAGCCGTGCCGGCGTCGAGACCTTTCTCGAGCACGCGTTTTGAAATCAATTCCGGCGCCGCGAGAACCTCACTGTGGGTGTCGGTTGACCCGATCGCGTTCACGATCCCCTCGCCGACGCGGGCGATGATTGTCTCGTCGGTCGCACCACCCACGAGTCGGTCGATGTTAGTTCGGACGGTGACCTTCGCCTTCACCTTGAGCTGAATGCCGTTCTTCGCCACGCCGTCAATCGTCAGACGTCCCTGGGACGGATCGGGACACTGGATGACCTTCGGATTGACGCTCGTCTGCACGGCCTCGTAAATGTTCCGCCCGGCCAGATCGATCGCCGCGGCGCGTTTGTACGACAAGGGGATATCGGCCCGGTTCGCCGCGATCAGGGCGCGAACCACGTTGGGAACGCTGCCGCCCGCGAGGTAGTGCGCTTCGAGGCTCTTGGTCGTGACACCGTCCTTTTCTCCCAGGCCCGACTGGATCGCCATGATCTTGGAGCGGACGATGATGTTCGGGTTCACCTTTCGAAACGACATCCCGACGAGCTCGAAGATTCCCACGTTCGCGTCGGTCATCTTCGCCTGAATCCAAAGGTTGAAGTACTTGGCGAAGAAGATAAACGCCATCAGCATGAAAAAGGCGATGGCAATGAAGAAGATAATGATGTAAAACTGCCCGGTCGGCGGTGCGTTGTTTTGGGCGAAGAGGATGGCGTTCATCGAGTAAAAACCTCTTGATCGAGTGGCTCGTTTCGGGTCCGGCCGCCGAACTCCCCGCGGTTAGCTGCGGCGGGGATCGGGTACACGGATACAAATGTCGCGCCACTCCGTTCCGTTCGGGTTGGGTGAGTCAGATTCTGACGGGGGTATCCGTATCGCGGAAGGTCAAGTCCGCAGCGGTTCGCACGATGATCTGGCCTGCGCGAACGCGTACGGCTTGAACCAGCGATCCGCTGGGGATGAGTCCATCTTCCGAGAGTGCGTCGAGACGCCGTCCCTCGAATTCGACGAGCCCTGAGGGGCGCAGCGGTGTCAAAGCCCGGCCGTACTGGCCGAGCAGAAGGTCGAGTCGTTGAGGGGCGTGCGCGACTTCGATCTCCTCCGGCCCCGGAGGCCGCAAGAAGATGCGCCGCGCCAGCGGAGTCTTGGGCCAGATATACATGGCGAGCATGAACACGAGAGGCAAGAGTACACAGTCGACTGCCAAAAAGCTGATTCCCAGCGTGGTCGACTGCCGAAACGCGTGCCAGAGACTCAGCCCCGCGCAGCCGAGGGCGAGTAGGCCGATCAAACCCCCCGAGGGGACGAACACCTCGGCGAGCAACAAGATCACGGCTAAAGCTAAAAGCAGGATTGGCCAAGCTAGCGTACTCATAACTCCGACCACGCGTTCGCCAAGCCGCAAGGCTCTCGTGAGGCGATCCACCAGCGGATCTGCGCCGGCGACCAAGTCGCAGCGTATCGGCCATCAGTTTAAGGCAACCCGAGCGCGTAAAGCCAATCTTCTTCCCTCGGACACCTCGTTTTTTTCTCGCCGGCGCAGGTGGGAGCCGCGCCAAGTCGAGAAATCGGCGTAGCGGGATCGCCCGGAATGCGATCGCGATGTTTCATGACCCGACGCGTTTGACAATTACGCGCTGGCCTTGCACGTCGGTCACTTCGACAAGCCGGTCGGGCTCGATGAAGAAGCCTTCGGCCGTGACGTCCACCAAGAGCTCGCCGAAGCGAGCCTTGCCGGTTGGGCGGAGCATCGTGGTCGTGCGACCAGTCTCACCGATGAGGAACACCAGCGATTCGTAGCCCTCGACGGGCGGCTTGGCCGTCGGATCGTCGCCCTCGGCATTAACCCCGGTCCATGGCTCGGACTTCAAGATCAGCCGATTGAAGAGAGGCAGCGACGGGAAGTAGCGCGCCAGGACCACCGCACCGCCTCCGACCGCAGCCATGGCGATCGTGACCTGGAGCAACGTGTAGCCGAGCTCACGATATTCATATTCCTGAGTCGGCCAAATGAACGTATGACTGGCCATGATAATGCTGAGGAGAACGAGCAAAACGCCGCTCATCCCGAAGACGCCGAACCCCGGGAAGACGAACAGTTCGAGCGCGATGCAGATCATCCCCACCAGGAACAGGATGATCTCGAGTTGGTCCGCTGTGCCGCTCAGCCAGTGGCTCCAGAAGAAGAGCAGAAAAGCCAGAGCCGACGTGATCGCCGGCAGCCCGATTCCCGGCAGCTTGAGTTCCAAAACCAGCATGAACAGGCCGACGAACAACAGCAGCCAGCTCACCACCGGGGTCGTCAACACCGTCACCAGTGAATCAACCCACGTCGGCCCGTCGACTCGAATCGACTTGCCGCGAAGGCCGTAGATCGACTTCAATTGCTCAGCGTCGTTGACGACCGAACCAAGGCCAAACAACTCCGCTTTCTCGCTGTCCACGGTGAGAATGGAGCCAGCATCCTTCTTCGGGATCGGGTTGAGGTATCGGGTCGGTTCAGCGTCGACCTGAGTCTTCAAAACGAGGCACGACGCGCCCGTGTGCGCATCGTTTACCTCGACCACTTCGGCCTTGGGGTCGACCATCGCCCGTGCAACCGCGGCCGGATGTCCCCTGCGCTCCGCGATGTCCGCTGCGCGGCGCGTGATGCCTTCGACCTGGGCATCGGGAATCGCCTCGATATCATGACCGTGGCCACTAACGATCTTGCTGACGTCGCCCATCCGCCCGGAGGTGTGAAAAACAATGTCGTGACACGCCAGTGCCGGGAGCGCTGCGAGTCCCTCGGCCCGGTCGTCGATGTAGGCGACGGTCTTCATGTCTTTGATGTTGACGATGATATCGGCGATGCCGTCGGCGGCCTCCGGAGTTCCTCCGCCGCTGTTGAATTGGAAGAAAATCAGATTCGCCTTGTCCTGGCGCGCTTGCTCGATGCGCCGGCCCAGGTACGACTTCTTGACCGTATCAATGGGTCCGTCGATCTTGATCCAGACCGGCTGTAAGGTCTGGCCCAGTGTGGGATCGTTCGACGCGGATTGGCCGGAAAGTTTGTAAGCCCGAGCCACTTCGATCGCGCTCTTCGCCGTCAATTGCGAGAAGCCGCGTTCCCGCGCAAGCTGAGCCGTCAAGACCCCGCGACGCCCACCTTCCCATGCAGGCTGATCGTCGACCACTTGGTGGTTCTTTTGGAACTCGGCAAGGTTCTCCGGAAGCACGTAATGGACCTGCTTGTTCGCGGTGCGCAGCGCACGGAGATCCGCATCGCGGTCGAGCAGACCGAGGTAGAGGTCGACCGGTCGCGTCTTACGGATGGCCAGTTGGCGGATCAACTCCCGGTAAGCCGGGTTGACGGCCGAGCCTTCCGGCGTGATTGGGCCGAGTGCGGCGTCGGGCCCCATCACCACCTCCGTGCACGCCAGGGCGGGGAGCACAGCATATCCGTGGAGGGGTTCGGGGATGTAGGCCACGGTGAGCTTGGCGCCCTGGAGCTTGGTCGAGATGAACTCCGCCAAGTCGTGGGATGCGCCGAAGGTGCTGGACCCCGGGGCTTTCTCGCCAGGGTGAAACTCGAGGATTAGAATCGGCCGCTCGGCGTCTTTTTGACCGGTGGTTCGGTCGATGACCTGGCGGGTGGCCGCACTGAGCTGCTCGAGCGTCTCGTGGGTGATGGGCTCGGTGATCTGAAAGAAATGGCCGGGGTTCTTCTCAGGGGCCTGCTTGGGGAGCGCCGGCGTTTTGGGCTCAGCATGAAGGGGGCCGGAAATCACCAATAGACCAAACAGAACCAGGAGCGCCGACCGAGCGTGCATGAAGCGCGTCAGAAGCAGGCGAACCATTGCAAGCGGACTCCATCCGAGAATCAGCCGATGCATCCTTCCTCCAGGAACGACCGGACCGCAACATGCCCGGAAGCATCCAGAGAGAGGTGGGAGACCCAGGTCGGCCGCGTTCCGGCGCGATTTCCCATGAGCACCGTCGTGCCGGAACTGTCCGGAGGAACTTTCCACCCGGTCGATTATAAGCCTCGCCAAAATGCCCGTCAAATCGCGGCAAGCCGCGCTGCGCGAGGAAACAGCATCCTGCGCAACACGGCTCTTATTGGCGATCCCCACGTCAACTGCAAATCTGAGACCGAATTTGCTCAGCGTGGAGCTGGACGGGTGCCCGGTCGCAGGGCGGGCTGCACCGCCGGTCCGTTGTTCGGTCCCGCCGGCCGGACGTCGCCGCCAGGATTGCGGTCGACCTTCCACGGTTGGACCTTCCCATCCACTTTTGCCGCCTTCATCGGCACAACCGGTTGGAAGTTCGCGTCGCTGACCTTGATGTTCGGCTTGATGTCGTTGAGTTGGTAGTCCTTGCTGTCCTTACCGTTGGGAGAGATCAGAAAGATTCGTTTCGGTAGCAGGAACTCCATGTCGAGCACCACGAATGCCTTGCTGAAGCTTTCCTGGTCGATCGTCTGCTTCGGTGTGACCGAAATGATATAGCTCTTCTGCTCAGGACTCTCTTTCACCAGGACCATCTCATAGCGCGCCAGCGCTTCGGCCTTCTTCATATTGAACAGGAAAGGCAGCGGCCCCTCTTCGAGTGCTCGCTTGCGTTCGTCCTTGTCGAGCGGGAAAACGGCAACGATTTCCGCACCGAAATTGAACTGCCACACTTCATTGCCAGTGCATCGGATCTGCTCGTGAGGCACCAGCTTCTTGGGCTGTCCAGGTTGCTGGACGACTGAGTCGAAGTGGAGCATGGCAAGGTTCGGGGCTTTCAAAATGGCACGGCCCTCGAACGTTTCATCGACGCCCCATTTCTCCGACTTGTCAATTCGCACGATCTTGACGTCGAGCGTCTTGAGCAGCGCGCTTTGCCGCTCCCAGTCCGCGAGAAGAGCGCCCATCTCTTTTTTGGGCCGCTGGACCACAGCCGGGGCGTTTCCGACCCCAGGGTTTTGACGCGGGGGCGCTTGCGCTTGCGACGTCGAATCGAGAAGGGTGCCGGCGAGCGCCGCGATGAGAAGCGTCTCGGCCGTCCAGGAACGGGTCTTTCCGATGTACCGACGCATGGGCTAACGTCCTCCATGCCCTGTGCCCAGGCGCCTCCGGTCCCCCTGCTCAATGGGGAGCCAGACCGGAGCGACCCGACCAGCGGGGCGGAGAATACCAGAGAGTCGTTCAACGGGCCAGATCAGCAATGAGTGAATCCAAGGCTCACGGTTTTGCCGCTCACGAGCCCGATCGCCCATATATTGAGCACAGGTCGCCTGGACGGCAGACAGCCCCGAGACCCATGCCATCACCCCGCTCGCAAACCACCTCAATCCGCAAACCTCGCGATGCTTTCTCACGAAGCAGCTAACCATGATTCGCCAACATGATACGGCGAAGCGTCCGGGTCGAAGAAGGGCCCGTTTGAGTCGTCTGCCGGGACACCCCTCCTTGTCGCGGAACGATCTTTGCATAGAATCCTCGTGAGCGGGCATGAGTCGGTAATCTGCTGATTTCTCGATCCACTCTAGGGAGAATCTATCATGCAACCCGGACCTGTGCAGGAAGCGCCTCCTCCCGTCTGGCCCCTGCCGCTGATTGGAATGCCCCCCCGCGGACCGCGCGCCAGCGCTTGACCCTCTTCGGCTCTTGCCGGACAATCACGAAGAAGCGGCCTACCGCCGCTGCACGCAAGTTTTCGTGAAGGTTCGACCCCGCCACAGAGCCAAGAGTCGTGGTCATGGCCTCCCTCGATCGGCCCAAATTGCGTCCCCTCACCGACCAGTCCCTGCATCACGACGGGCGGACGTACGTGCTTTTGCACGATCCGTCGCGCGTGCTCGCCGAGCCGGTTTTGCTTCCCTCTGCGCTTTACAATCACGTAATCCGCCATTTCAACGGCAAGCACACTCTCGAAGACATCCGCGACCGCCATCAGCGCGAGACTGGGACGCTCATCGATGTTGTGGAGTTGCAGCGAATCGTGGCTGAGCTCGATCAGTCGATGGTACTCGAGGGCCCCACGTTTAGCGCGTTTTACGAGCGTTATCAACGGGAACTCGTCCGGCCCCCGGCCTTCGCGGGCCTGTCGTATCGAGGCGCGGAGCACGGCCTCCGCGCGCAGCTCGATCGGCTGTTCGCACATGAACGCGGCGCGGGGCGGCCAGGACCACCTAAGATCGACTCTGGGGGCCGGCTCCGCGGCGTGCTCAGTCCGCATATTGACTACGAGCGGGGAGGACCCGTCTACACGTGGGCTTACCGCGCGCTCGTCGAGTCGTCTGACGCCGACACCTTTGTCATCCTCGGCGTCGCCCATCAACGCTGCCGTAGGCGGTTCGTGCTGACTCGAAAGGACTTTGCGACCCCGCTTGGCGTCGTCCCAACGGATCGCGACTACGTCGATCGCCTCGCGTCCCTCGCGGGCGAGGAGCTGTTCGACGACGAGCTCGTTCACCGCGCGGAGCATTCCGTCGAGTTTCAGGTCGTATTCCTCCAGTACCTCTTTGGAAACCGCAGGCGGTTCTCGATCGTTCCGCTGCTCGTCGGGTCCTATCACGACCTGATGAGGCAAGGCGTTGACCCGATCGAGGCGCCGGAAGTGCGTCGGTTTGTGGAGGCTCTGCGCCTCACTGAGGAAGCCAGCGGGAAGAAGGTTGCCTACGTCGGCGGCATCGACCTCTGTCACGTCGGGCCCGAGTTCGGCGACCCTGAACCCGTGGATCGTGGTACGTTGGAGCGCGTTCGTTCATTCGATGGGACGCTGCTGGACCGCGCGGTCGAGAGCGACCCGAAAGGCTGGTTTGAGACGGTCGCTCGCGTCGAGGACCGTTGGCGAGTTTGCGGACTGTCGGCCACCTACACGATGCTTCATGCAATGGGACCCACGCAGGGCCGGATCCTGCGCTACGATCAGGCGGTCAATCCGGCGCGCACGTGTTGCGTGACCTTCGCCAGCCTCGCTTTTGATGCCACTGACGACCTCGAGGTAAGCTCCCGTGTCTGAGATCGAGACGCCCTCCCTCACCGCTGAAGTCCCGCCCCGTCCCCCCTGCCCCGCTCCGGCGAACATGCGCGCGGAGGTCGCCGCGTACGATCAATCCGCACTCACCGGTATCTGGGAAGGGCCGCGCTACCGCATGTCGTATCGCGTGCTGGGCGAAGGGCCGCCGCTGATTTTGATCCCAGGGATTGCGTCGACCTACCGCGGTTATTCGATCGTCCTGAATCGCCTGGCGAGCCGTTTCCGAACCGTTCTCTACGACTACCCGGGCGAGCACGCCGATGACCGCGCCCAACTGCGCCGGATCAGTCACGAACACCTGGTGGATGACCTGTTCGGACTGATCGAGCACCTGAACTTCGGTCGTGTCTTCCTCGTGGGCTTGTCCTTTGGATCAACGATCACCTTTCGCGCCTTGCATCGGGAGCCCCGTCGGTTTCCCAAGGCGGTCGTCCAGGGAGCGTTTGCACGCAGGCGTTTTACGGCTGCCGAGCGGATCGCGTTGACGCTGGGCCGGCTCGTGCCGGGGACAGTCGGCCGATTGCCGCTTCACCACACGATCTTGAGCTACAACAATCAGAGCCAATTCCCCGCGGTCATCGAAGACCGCTGGACATATTACGTTGAGCAGAATGCGTTGACACCCATCGCCGCATTGGCGCATCGCCTCGACTTGCTCGCGCAGCTCGATCTGAGGCCGAGTCTGTCGGAGATTCCTAACGAAGTGCTCCTCCTCCAGGGCAACGAGGATCGGATTGTCCATCGCCGCCATTTCGACGAGTTATCCCAGGCGCTGCCCAGGGCGGAGGGTGTGATCATGCCGCTCGTTGGGCACCAGCCACACTTTACACACGCCGAGGCGCTCGCGAGTGTGATCAACGATTGGCTTCTCCCTTGTGCTCCCGGAGGCTGTCCGAACGAACCCAGGCCGGAGAGCGACCGCCCGGAGAGCGCTTGAATTCGTCGCGGGAACGTGGTGTGCTGAGATCCGAAGCAAGTGCACCGCCGCACCGCTTGCAGCGGGTGATGCGCCGGGGTCGAGACCGAACGCGTTGAGAGGAATCCCACGTTGTCTGAACCACGCTCGAAGCTCGTCATCGTAGGCATCGGCGACGACGGGCTAGCCGGCATGACGGAGTCCGCACGCCGGCTGGTCTCCGAGTCTGACCTCATCCTGGGCGCACCCGCGACGCTTCGACTGCTCGAGTCGCTGCCGGGGAAAAAAGTCGAGCTCGACCCCGACATGCCCGCCGCATTGCGGCAGGTTCGCGAGGCCCTCAGGTCTGGTAAGCCCGTACTGGTCAGCAGCGGCGACCCGTTGTTCTACGGTGTGGCACGCTATCTCTGCGACCGGCTGGGTAAAGAACTGTTCGAGGTGGTTCCGCACGTCAGCAGCATGCAGTTGGCCTTCGCCCGAGTGAAGGAGAGCTGGGAGGACGCGTACTTAACGAACCTGGCTGGCCGTCCCCTCGAAGCGGTAATCGACCGCATCCGGACCGCCGAGAAAGTCGGCCTGTTCTCGAGCGACGAACATCCGCCCGCGCGGCTCGCCAAGGCGCTCCTCGACCGGGGAATCGACTATTTCCGGGCCTTCGTGTGTGAGAACCTTGGTTCACCCGACGAACGCGTGACTCAAGCCGAGCTGTCGGACTTGATCGGTATGGAGTTCGACCCGCTCAACGTGTTGATCCTGGTGCGCAAGCCGAATCGCCCAGATCGGGCCAGCCGGGCCAGCCGCTACCGACTCTTTGGTAACGCCGACGACGCCTTTGCGCAGACACAGCCCAAACGGGGGCTGATTACGCAGGCCGAGGTTCGCTCGATCGCGTTGGCACAGCTCGACATTCGCCCCGAAAGCGTGGTGTGGGACATCGGGGCGGGTTCGGGCTCCGTGGCAATCGAGGCTGCGCAGCTCGCGTCGCAGGGAATGGTGTACGCGATTGAACCGGAGCCGGCCGATATCGCGCTGATCCAGGCCAATGCCGAGTCCTTTGGTGTCCCCAATATTCGCCCTGTCGCGGGCCGAGCGCCCGAGGTGCTCGCAAGTCTGCCCGATCCCGACGCCATCTTCGTCGGCGGAACGGGTCGTCAGGTGACCCAGGTGCTGAGCGTGGCATACGACCGTCTCGCCGAAGGAGGCCGCCTGGCCGTGAACGTCGCGACGATCGATGGCCTCGCCACGGCGCTGGAGACGCTGCGCAGGCTCGCGGGCTCGGTCCAGGTCTGGAACGTTGCGATCAGCCGAGGCATTGAGCAAATGGATCGAATGCGGTTCGAGTCCATCAATCCCACGTTTCTGCTCGCCGTGAGCAAGACGACAGAGCCCGGCGATTGATCGACGGCCTGAGGTTGCTGGCCGCGGCAATCGTCAATGCTCTCGGGCATTACAAGATATGAAAACTTAATTGCGACCGTACGGTTCACCGGCGACGTGCGTAGGTTGCCGTGAGCTTGACGCCCCGAGTATAGTGTTCCAACGATCCTGCGGTTGGCGGCACGAGGGGAGGAGTCAGGATGGGGGGTCAGGAGGCACGCCCGAGGTGAGCGACATCGAGTTGGATTTGATCGCAGTGGGCGCTCACCCCGACGACGTCGAGATCGCGTGTGGCGGGACGCTCGCACGGCTGACGAATAAGGGCTACAAGGTTGGTATCGTCGACCTTACTGACGGAGAGCCGACGCCACATTCGCCCGGTCCCGACGCTCGGTTGGCGGAGGCCCAGAAGGCGGCCGAGATTCTTGGTGTTGCGCTCCGCCTCAACCTGAACCTGCCGAATCGGCGCTTGTTCGACACCTTCGAGGCACGCGTTGCCCTGGCGAAGGTATTTCGCCGTCACCGGCCCAAGGTCGTACTTGGTTTTGGGGGAAAGACGGTGCTCGCGTCTCCCGACCATCATCAGGCGATGCTGATCACCGACGCGGCTGTCTTCTACAGCCGGCTGAGCAAGTGGGACGAATACTTCGACGGACTGCATGTGCACACCGTCACGAACCAGCTCAGCTTTACGATCGCGCTGCATGGTATGGAGATGCCGGAGGCGTCCGGCTACTTCATCGCCGACATCGGTTCGACCCTGAACGTGAAGATCGAGGCCATCCGGTGCTATGCGTCGCAGTTCCCTCCTCACAAGGCGGGAATCTTCAAGGCGGTCGAGACGATGAACCGGTATCATGGACTCACGGCCGGTTTCGAAGCCGGGGAATTGTTCATGACGTACCGTTCGGTCGGAGTCGACGACCTGATGCGCTGGGCGGCGCCGCAACACGCGAAAACGTGAATGCCGCGAAAAACCGCGGGTCTTTGATGCCCGGACTTGTTTCTTAAGGTTGAAAGGCAGCCCGGTTCCGGTGGTGTCATTGTCGACGCCAGGAGAGTCCGTGCGTTCCCAATCGATGGACAGCGCGAGAGGGAAACGGATTTCTCGGGATTCTCACGAAGCAGTGTACTCCTCTCGGGTCCGGTCCCTGGTAAAATGAAGAAAGGTTTGACGTATACTCGAACTCGTGGTTGAATTCCGCCAGACCGTAGCCGAATGGCTGTACGGATCAATGAGCGAGGACGTCCGGGGCTGCGAACCAGCGAGCAAAGGCGGTTGAGGTGACCTGGTTTTTGCGTTTAAGGAATCTGATGCGAACCATCCTCGGCCCGAACGGGGAGTCGGCTGTTCCCCCGGATCAAGCGCCGACGGAGGAGCTGGCCACGACGCCCTCGCAAACGTTTGTGTCGGGCGCCCTGGTGCTCAGGGTTGGTGTCGTGTCGACGGTCGGCAATGTGCGCGAGCATAACGAAGACAACTTTTACGTTCCGGGCCGGCGATCGGTCCGAGCGGACGCCGCGCAAGATCCGCCTAGCGGTGAATACCGCTCTTCGACGATCGATCCGGAGAACCCCGAGAGTTTGCCGATCTTCATGGTGGCCGACGGCATGGGGGGGCAGCTTGCGGGCGAGCATGCCTCCTCCATGGCGGTTCAGATCATTCCGAGTGCGATGAAGCGGCGACTCACCGCGGAAGAGGCTGAGACGAAGACGATCCAGGGGGCGCTTCGCGAGTCATTCGCCGAGGCTAACCAGGAGATCCTCGGCTGCTCGGGTGCCGTCTCCGAGTACGCCAACATGGGGACCACGGCCGTCGCTGTCGTTTTTCGTCAGAACTCGGCGTATATCGCCGGTATTGGCGATTCCCGTGCGTATCGCTGGCGTGGCGGCAAGCTGGAACGGCTCACGAAGGACCATTCGCTGGCCGACGCTCTCGTCGATGCGGGTACCATCACTGAGGAAGAGCTTGCCAACCACAAATACAAAAATGTGTTGTATCTCTATCTGGGGTGCAAGGACGCACGGAGTGGGCCGGAAGACGTGCGCGTGCTTGATGTGAAACTTGGGGACCGGTTCCTACTCGCCAGCGACGGCCTGACGGGCGTCGTGCGCGACCAGGACCTGGCACGCATTATCGAATCGGTGGAAGACCCCCAGAAGGCCGCACAGGTGCTTGTGGAATTGGCCCTGAAGAACGAATCAAAGGACAACGTCACCGCCCTGGTCATTCACGTGGTCAGCGATCAGAGTCGCGCACCCTCCGGCGCACTGTGAGTCGCGGCGTGCCGTGTTCGAGAGCATCGTTGGCTCTTGAGGCCAGCCGTTCCACCCGAGGGGGGGAGGATGCCGAAACTTGACGACTTCCTGTCGAACGTCGCCAAGAGCGGCCTGATCACCGCGAGCGATCTCGACCGTGCTCGGGCAGAACTCCCGGCCGAGCCCGAGGCGGATGCGGCCGTGCGCTGTGCACGGCTGCTGATTCAGAAAGATTTGCTGACGAGCTACCAGGCGCGAAAGCTCCTTGCGGGGGCCACTCGCGGTTTCTTTCTCGGTGGGTACCGCATCCTTCGCCCGCTGGGCGAGGGTGGAATGGGCAAGGTCTTCCTCGCCGCCCACGAACAAGGCGGCAAAAAGGTCGCGATCAAGGTGCTCCCGCCCAAGCGCGCCGTGGAACAGTCGAACGCGCTCGAACGATTCCGGCGTGAGATGGATCTCTCCCAGCGCGTCCAGCACCCGAACCTAGCGCGCACCCTGGACGTGGGGAATGAGGGCGATGTTCACTTCATGATCATGGAGTACATCCCCGGCGAGAGTCTCTACCAGATCGTCAAAGGAAAGAACGGCGGGCCGCTCCGTGTGACCGACACAGCGCGCTTCTTTATCAAGGTCCTCGACGGGCTCGATGCCGCGCACCAGGCCGGGTTGGTTCACCGGGACATCAAGCCGTCGAACATCATGGTTACGCCGGAGGGAGAGCCCAAGGTCCTTGACCTCGGTCTCGCCCGCGCCATGGGGGAGGAAAGTCCGCTCACGCGTCCCAACGTCGTGATCGGAACCCTCGACTACGCATCTCCGGAACAACTCGGCAACGCGGCGAAGGCCGATCGACGCAGCGATCTTTACAGCGTCGGCTGCACCCTTTATTTCACGCTTGCCGGACGCCCCCCGTTCGAAGGGGGTGACGTGGTGAATAAGATCTTCAAGCAGCGGATGGACGACCCTGAACCGCTCGAGCGGGTTGCGCGGGGAGTGCCCGCGTCCTTCGCGGCGATCGTCCGCAAGCTGATGGCCAAGAAGCCTGACGAACGCTACCAGACCTGCGGCGAACTTCGCGCCGATCTTGCCCGCTGGACGGATCCGGAGCGAGTCCACGCGATCGTTGGTGATGAGACGGACCATGCCCGGGCGTTTCCGCTTCCCCTCGCGGAACTCGAAGAAGACGACCTCCGGCTCCTTTCGGACGAGGATGGGTCGAGCCAGTACGGCCTGTCGCTCCGCGATCTCCAAAACGCCGAACCCTCGGCTGCGCCCGCTCATAAACCGGCCCGCGGCGCTCTTCGCGCCCTGGTGCTTCTCCCCGGCGAAAGTGAGCGCAGCCAGGCTCGGCCCATGCCCCCGCGCCGGGGTGAGCGCAGAGGTGATGATCGGTGGTTGTTCCACTTTGTGGCCATCGTCATTGCACTGGGTATACTCGCAATCATCGCAATCAAGCTGATCTGGTGAGGCGATCAACTCTCGCTTCAAACCGGATTGGCATCCCATCAACGTCGGATGGTTTTCAGCGATTCAGCGGCGAATGCGACGAGTAGGCCGATTAGCGGTTTTGTGCCGACGGTCCGCAACTTGCATGACGTGACTACACCTGCCTCGCAAACCCTTCAGTTTGCACGGTTTTCTGGAGAGGAACCCTAACCTCATGTCCTCCTTTCAAGGCCCAGGTGCATCAAAACCCGGCATGACTCCGTCCAGTGACATTGTCGAAATCGGCCTCCTGCTCCCGGTTTCTCGCGCCCAGGCGCTGGTCGAGCTTTCGAAGCGGCGGGAACAATCCGTCGCGCAACTGCTTCGTACCATGATCGACCGGCTTCTCGCCGACGAATCCAAAATCGAAGGCGCCTCTCCCGTTCTTACAAATTAGCCCGTCAATGCGGACAGTTTTGGACGGTACGTTGCCCCGCACTGCCGGTGCGCTCGGGGGTTTCGCAACCTTCTCAACAGGGTACATCTGTCTAGAATCCTCTTGCGGAAGCCGGCTGATTGCGGCGACAATCCATGGAGCAGGATGTCGTTCAGCGGAACAGCAAGGGGATTCGTCGCGCAAATGGCCGTGACTCGCGAAGGGCTCGACGTGCTGTTGCCCGTGGTCGGGTCGTGGTTTCGCGCGACGTTTGGCGTTCCCACCCCCCCGCAACGACTTGGCTGGCCAGCGATCGCTTCGGGCGAAAACACGTTGCTCTTCGCGCCGACGGGCTCGGGGAAGACACTCGCGGCGTTCCTGGCGTGCCTCGACCACCTGTGGCGCGTTCCTCGCCAGGAGCGCGGGGTTCGGGTCCTGTATGTCTCGCCGCTGAAGGCCCTGAATCAGGACATCGAGCGTAACCTGCGGCCACCGCTGGAGGGGATCCTACGGGAGGCAACGAACGCTGGAGTCGCGTTACCGTCGCTTGAGGTGGCGGTCCGTAGCGGCGACACTCCGGCGTCGGAACGCCAGCGCATGGTGCGCAAGCCGCCCGACATCCTCATTACGACGCCCGAATCACTGCACCTTCTTTTGACGAGCCGGGCGCGGGACACGCTCCGCAGTATCTCCCACGTGATCGTCGACGAGATCCATGCGCTTTGTCCCAACAAGCGTGGAGTGTTCCTCGCACTCCTGCTGGAGCGTCTCGAAGCGGTCAATCCCAAGGGATTTGTACGAATCGGACTCTCGGCGACCCAGCGCCCGCTGGACGAAGTCGCCCGCTATCTCGGTGGCTGCCGCAAGGCGTCCGGCACGAACGTGTTCGAGCCTCGGCCAGTCACAATCGTCGACGCGGGCCAGCGCAAACAACTCGACCTCGAAGTTATGACGCCATTCGACCGTCCCGGTCCGTATCCGGCGGGCACGGTCTGGCCCGCGATCGAGTCGAAGCTGCAGAAGCTCATTCGCGAGCATAGGTCGACAATCGTCTTCACCAACAACAAGAGAGTGGCCGAGCGACTGACCGCTCACCTGAACGAGAGGGCGGAACTGGACGAGACGCCTCTGGTGACGCGTGCCCACCACGGCAGCCTCAGCCTCGAGGAGCGCCGGGGGACGGAAGAGGCTCTCAAGAACGGCGAACTCGCCGCGGTCGTGGCGACCGCGACACTCGAGCTCGGGATTGACATGGGAGCCGTCGACCTCGTCTGTCAGGTGGAATCACCGGGGAGCGTGGCCCGAGGGCTGCAACGCGTCGGCCGCGCGGGACACATCGTTGGCCGCACCAGCAAGGGCCGGCTGATTGCGAAGACATCGAGCGACTTGCTGGAATCCGCCGCGCTTTGTCGCATGATGCCTCGCGGCGCGGTCGAGCCGCTGCACGTGCCAACAGGCTGTCTGGACGTACTTGCCCAACAAGTTGTTGCCTGCGTCGCGATGGACCGCTGGGACGTGACCAGTCTCTTCGACCTCGTGCGGTGTGCTTATCCGTATCGTGATCTCACCCCAGACGCGTTCGAGAGCGTCTTGGCCATGATTTCCGGCCGCTTTGCCACCGGCGCGTTCCGTGATTTACGCGCGCGAATCGAATGGGACCGTCTGCACAATCGTCTCCACCCGCTCCCTGGCACGGCGCGGCTCGCCCTGGTCGGGGGCGGAACGATTCCGGAGTCAGGACACTTCCCTGTCTATTTGGGGGAGGGAGGCCCTCGGCTCGGCGAGCTCGACGAGGAGTTCGTACTCGAACGCCGGGTTGGTGAAACGTTCACTCTGGGCACGTCGAGCTGGCGAATCGAGACGATCGATCCCCATCGCGTGATCGTCTCTCGTGCCGAAGGCCAATCGGCCCAGGCTCCATTCTGGCGTGGCGAGATGGCTGCAAGGACTCCGGAGTTAGGTGAGGAGGTAGGCCTGCTGTCGCGCGAAATTGCGGAGAGGCTGAACGATCCCACCCTTGAAACATGGCTTGCGGAGGAGTGTCGGCTCGACCCGGTGGCTGCGCAGAGCCTTCGGGATTTCATTGCGCGTCAGAAGCGGGTCGCTGGCTGTGTTCCGGATGACAGGACCGTCCTCATCGAGTCGTTCCACGATCCTTCGGGCGAGGTTGGGTTGGCCGTTCTGACGCCGTTCGGCGGGAAGCTGCATCAGGGCCTGAAGATCGTGCTCCAGTCGCGCCTTCGCGAACGGCTGGGGATTGCGGTCGCAGGGATGCACGGCGATGAGGGAGTCGTTCTTCGACTCCCGCAAACCGAAGAGCCGCCGCTCGACCTGTTTCGAGGATTATCGAGCGAGAGCGCCGACGAACTGCTTCGCGCCGAGGTGGGCGAGAGCGCCTTGTTCGGCTTGCGGTTCCGCCAGAATGCTGGCCGTGCGCTGTTGATGCCGCGCCCTGATCCGACCAAGCGCACACCGCTCTGGCTCCAGCGGCTCAGGGCGAAGGACTTGCTTCAGGTGATACGCAAGTTTCCCGACCATCCGATTTTCGTGGAGACGTACCGGGAGTGTCTGAACGACGATCTCGACCTGCCGCGCCTCCGACGCTTCCTTGATGGCATCAAGGCCGGAACCATAAACGTGGTAAGCCGCCGCGGCGAGATTCCCTCACCATTCCTTTCGGAATTGCTACTTCGATTCACGCTTCAGTACCTCTACGAGTGGGACGAGCCGCGTCGTCCCGACCGGCCGAACACAGGATCAGCGGTCAACGACTCACTGCTCGATGTGCTTCTTGATCCAGCGGCCCGCGCGCGTTGGATCGATCCGTCGGCGGTCGCTCGCGTGGAAAATCGTCTGAAGAACGTCGGCCAACCGCCACGATCCGCGGACGAGATGGCAGAGACGTTGAGACGGCTCGGCGATCTGACGCCAAGCGAGCTCGCGGGCCCGATGAACGGCTTCCTCGTCGAGCTCGAGGCGCAAGGACGGGCGCGGACGATCGAGGTTCTTGGCGCGGCGGAACCGGAGAGGTGGATCAGCGCTGAGGAGGAACCGCTCTATCGCGCTGCCGTCGACGCGTGCCGGGAAGACCGCGAGGACCCGTCACTATCCCAGGTCGTTCGCCGTTTTCTCCAGACGCACGCGTTGATCGGCCTGGACGAGCTGCTCGCGCGCTATCCGATGAGTGCCGCCCTGGCGACCGAGTTGTTGGAGCACTGGACCGACTCGGGGGAATTCGTGAGGATCGACTCCGACGGTTCCGAATCGCCGCGCTGGGCGGACCGACGGAATCTCGCGGAAGTCAACCGAATCTCGCTCGCGTTACGACGTCGCGAAAGCATTGCCGTTCCTCCCGAGACCTTCGCCGACTTGTTGCTCCGACGGCAACACATTCATACATCGACTCGGCTCGAGGGCGCGGCTGCGGTTGAGTGCGTGCTCGAACAGCTTCAGGGCTTTGCTGTACCGGCGGACGTGTGGGAGTCGGAGTTACTGCCGCGCCGAGTCGCCTGCTTTCGCGCCTCAGCACTCGATGCCGCGCTTTCGACTGGTGCATGGTGCTGGCGCGCACAAGGAGAGGCACGAGGCGAGCCGCGTGTGGCGCTCGTCGCGCGCGATTTCTCGGGACATTGGCCCGCGCCGGAAGCCGAAGATCCGATCTCGGAGCGTGAGGCCCACCTTATCGAGCTGCTGCGCACGCATGGGGCCAGTTTTGCAACTGACCTCGCGCGGCAATCCGGGATCGAGCCGTCGAAGATTCGCGGCGCACTGGATTCGCTGTTGCGCCGCGGCGTGGTGACCAATGATCGATTTGACCCGTTGCGCCCATCAGCCCGGGCGATGTCGGAGGCACTGGCGACGGCCGCTCAATCGCGACGTTCCCGATTCGGCCGGCCCTCCTCGCGCCGTTTGGCCTCGCAATCGCCAGAAGGACGTTGGTCGCTGTGTGCGACAGCGGAGCCGAACACTGAGGAATCGATCGTTGCCTGGATCGCGGTTCTGCTTGATCGTTATGGTGTGCTCACTCGCGAGACAGCAGCGCTGGACGCGTGGGCCCCGCCTTGGCGTGACCTGGCTCCTTGTCTCGCGCGTGCTGAGCTGCGCGGAGATTTGCGCCGAGGGTACTTTGTGGAGGGGCTCTCGGGCGTGCAGTACGCGACTTCGGAGATGGCCGAGGAACTTTCGCGTTGGCAGCCGGCGTCGGAGCCGGTCTTGATTTCCACACTCGATCCGGCCAATCTCTACGGCGCGGGGGCTCCGTTTGACGTGTCCCTGCTGGAGGGAGGAACGGCACGATTACCGCGTTCGGCCGGGAACTATCTGGTCTTGTGTGCGGGGCGTCCCGTGTTGATCATTGAGGGTAACGGCAAGCGCCTGACCGGCCTGGCGTCGGCGTCGGAAAACGAGTTGAAGAAGGCTCTTGCGCTCTTGCCAAGCCTCGCCGGAACAGCTCGGCGCGTGCTCAAGGTGGAGACCTACAACACCGCCGCCACGCTTGCGAGTCCCGCCGCCCCCTGGTTAGCTGAGGTGGGCTTTGTCCGCGATCACCCGGGAATGGCCTACTACGCCGGGTGGTAAGGAGCCCACTATGATTTGCACCCCTTGGAGTGCTTCGAATGATCGACGCGTCCGATCCGGACCACTTGCCGGAGCCCGTGACTCGCAGCCGGGAACCCTCATACGACTGCATCGTCATCAGCGACTTGCACCTGGGCAGCGACGTCTGTCAGGCGAAGTTGCTAGAGGGGTTCCTCGAATGGGCGGCCACCCACACGCGCGAAATGGTCATTAACGGCGACATCTTCGACGACCTCAACTTCAAGCGCTTGACGAAGCGGCACTTTGCCTGCCTCAAGGTCATTCGCCGGAACTCCGACCGCGATGACTTCCGCCTGACCTGGGTGCGGGGCAACCACGACGGGCCTGCCGAGATCGTGAGCCACATCGTCGGTGTCGACATCCTTGACGAGTACGTTTACTCGAACGGGGATATCGACCTGCTCATCCTGCATGGCGATCAGTTTGACACCATCATCACCGACTACAGGTGGTTGACTGCCATCGGCTGCGGTCTCTTCTACTACATCCAGAAGTGGATGCCACACCGGGCATCACGCTGGATTCGCCGCGTCTCGAAGCGATTTCAGCGCAACAGTCAGCTCATTGAGCACCGCGCGACGGACTACGCGCGGAGCCGCGGCATTCGCCATGTCACCTGCGGACACACGCACCTGGCCATGACGTCTTTGGTGGACGGCGTGAAGTATCTCAACAGTGGCACCTGGACCGAGCATCCCCCCTGTCCGTTCGTGGCCGTTCAGGGAAGTCAGATCCGCCTCGAGTACTGGCCCCTCCCGGAAGTCGATCGCGGGTCAGAGCCCGAGCGAGAATCGGAGACCGAAGAAACGTCGGTTGTCGCCGGCGCGCGCGCCGAACCATAGTTATTCATCTGCTCTGCACCGCGAACGTGCGCCGTTGTGAGCATCACTTCGGCGCTGGGGCGATCGTCGCAGGTGGGACGGCGAGGATCTCGTCGCTCCCTCGATAGCGGATTCTGACCTGGCCGTTCGGTTGGGAATCGGCCGCGACAACGTCGGCCAGGTAATAGTGATTGTCGCCGTCAATAATCGTGTTTGATCCACGAAGGTGGACGACAGCCATGCCCGGCCGTACGTCAGCCGTCGTCTTGAAGAACTCGGTCTGCCCCGTCACCGCGACGCGCACTCGCAAAAACTCGATGGGCTCCAGGTCTGCCGGACGGGACGGCCAGTCTTCCATCGCTTTCTCGTAGGCCTGCTTGAGCTCATTCCCGTCGAGACGGCGCACGACGACCGTACCGGCGATCGGGCGATTCCCCGCGCGTTCCTCGCGAAACGTGGTGTGGAGATCGAGGGGAACGCCGCGTGTGCGGTCGAAGCGCCCGACCGTTTGATAGGTCAGATTGACGCGACTGCCGTCCTGCGCGTCGGTCTCGAACTTTCGCGAATCCTCGACCCGGACCAGCCCCGCCGAAAGCATCTCGGCGCTCAGCTCTGTGTGATGGCGGCCGCTGAGGGTTGTGCTTCCTCCTACAAACGACCCGGGCGCGTTGACCGATGTAAATAACATGCCATTACTCGTATTCGAGCGAACGCCCGGAACGGAACTCGGAAGCGGCGGGAAAATCAAGCGCTTCGGCTCGATCTGAAGCAGGTGAAGAATGGGCGGAAGTCCTTCCGCGTTCACGTCTTTCTTGCTGCGACCAAGTGCGCCGGAAGGCGTGATCACCACCCTGGACCCGAGCCAGATTGCGCCCTTGGGGTTAACGGTCGTCTGGCCGTCTCCTGAGCGCACCGAATGCACGAGCTTCCCGATGACGAAGATCTCTGCCTCCTCATTCGGCTCGACGTTCTTGACAGCCAGATACGGTGTACCACTGTATTGGTCGACGCGCTGAGAGCCTTCCTCGCTCACTTCGATCTCGATGCGGTAAGCCAGCGTGTCGCCGCGCCTGAAGTGATAGAAAAGTGGCTCGCCCTTGCGGTCGGTATGATGTCTCGATTCCGTGGACCGGGTACTCTTGGCTCGTGTACTCTCGAAGCTCTTCCTTGACATTTCGGAAATGACTGGATCCTTTGCGATCGCGCCACCGGTACGACTTACTGTTGCCCCCTGGGCAAAGTCATCGGCCTGCGCGGCTGGTCCAGACAGAATCATTCCGAGCGTGATCGCGGCAAAACCGATTGGACGCCGTTTCAATCCTTTCGCCTCTGCCAACAGTCGGACGAGTCTGATACGCGTCTCCATGTCCGTTTCCCCAAAGGGTTTTCGCCCGTATGGGCAAACTTGAAACGCTGTCACGTGGTGAGATCGAAACGAGCAAGTCTCGGTCGGCACGGCGATTCCACGAATGCTCTGAGCCGTCGTCGGTCCCCAAGTCCGTTGGATGAGACGGAACGGGATCGTGAAGAGCCTTTGAGATAAGGGTAGTCCAACTTCGGACCGAACACCAATTCTCCGTGCTGTTTTCGGCGGCTCTCTCGAATAAATATATGCGGATTTCTAAAGATGGCGCGTGCCGACTCGGCGCGCGGTGTGCAGACTGCGCGGTGAGGGCTCCTGCGGCTAAACCTCTTTCGCCGAATGGGTTAGAGGCGAGGGATCCCGGCGGGTGCGACTTGTCCCGCTGGGGGAGGTTTCGGGGCAACGGGCGGCTCGCCTCCTGGTGGACGGACGACATCAGGGGCGGCTTCGAGACGCGGGTCGTCCGCGGGAGGCGCGAAGGGGAAACGGGGCGCTCGCGCATTTCCCACGAACTCTTCCAGCATCTCGCGATCGGGTGCCTCGAACCCTCGGTGACCCGGCGGATCGAGCGCTGTTTCGGCACCAACCTGGCGCGTCAATTCGTCGGCCTTTTCGTCGAGATACCTGAGCCAACCACGACGAGGGTCGAGGATCGAGCCGACTGTGGGGCCGAGGGGCGTCTCCTCGAAACTTGCTACTGCGCCTCGGGTCTGCTCTTGGAGGTAGCCGATCGTTTCCTTTGCCTGGCCGACGCGGCGCTGTCCCAGATAGATCTGCGAACGAATCATGAGGAGGCAAAGCCGCTGGTCGGGGTTCGTGGCGCGTGATTCGAACCGATCAAGAGACGCGAGTGCTTCAGGGTAATCTAGAATAAGGTAGTCAAAGAAAAGTCTGGCTTCATCCAACAAAGCCTGGACACTGGGTTCGGCGGCGCCCACACTCACAGGACGGTCGCAGAGTGGGCGGCCCAGCTTTGCAAGATGGCGGAGGCGGCTCGCCAACTCGGTGTTCGCGGGAAGTTCACCGGGAACGGGAAGGATGGACGCGCGTTCGACGACCCGGCCCTGCGACTTGGGAGCCGGAAGCCCCCGGAGCAGCTTCCGGCCGGCGTTGACAAGGGTTACAACCCACTGGACTCGTGTCGCATCGTCCGGCACCAACACGGTGCGCCTACGGGTCGACATGTCCATCATGCCTGGAGGAGCGTAGACCTCGGACGCGTGGGCGCGGAACGCGAGAAGAAGGTTGGAGGGCGAAACACTCAGGTCGCTCGACCACACCTCGAAGTCAACCGCTGGAAAACGGTCACGCGTTTCTTCGGGCGGCCGGAACCACACGGTTTCCGAAGGCTGGCCCCTAATCCCAACCGTGAAAAAGAGGTTCTCACGCTCATGATCCAGGCTGAACGAAATGCCGCGGATCGAATTCGCACGCTCGACCGGCTCCGAGGTTAGGGTGTGAATGCGCTGGGCCTGCCCGGAATCGATGCTAATACGAAACAGTTCGAGCTTTTGCGTGGCGTGTCCGTTCTTTGTGGACTTGCTCGACACAACGTACGCGATCGAGTTGCCATCCATCCAAAACGGCGCCTGCGTAACCTGGCCCACATCTGCCAGGTGCTTGGGAGCACCGAAGGAGCTGTCGATACTTTGAAGCGATGGATCGATCTTGCCGCGAACGAACGCGAGCGCAAGCTTTCCGCGGTCGGGAGACCACGCCGGCAGGCAAGCGTCCTCCAAAGTTTTGAGCACTCGCCCGTTGTCGGCCCGGATAACCGCCAGATCGTTCTCGTGCTCAGGCAGCGGCACCGCCAGGTAACGGCCGTCCGGGCTCCAGGCGAGAGTGATCGCAGGAAGCCTTGTCCGGAGTGCGCTCCCATCTTCCAGGACGCGCGCCAAAACGACGCGCCGACGCTCGGGCGCGTCCTGCACGACGATCTCAAAGCGCCAGGGACAACCGCGCCGCGCGACGAGTCGGGCGAACGCGAGTGACTTGCCGTCCGGACCCCAGCACGGCGCAGAGAGTACGCCTTCCGTCTCTTCCAGTAAGACGGACTCTCCCCCTTCAATTTGTGTCGCCCACAGCCGATACGCCGCCCGCTCCGCGCCCGTATTATTATCATCTGCGGGCGCGATCGGCCGGCTGGTCTCAAAAAGCCACCCCGGCGCCAGAGGCACGGCTTCAGTAGGCACTGCCACGGTGTAGGCGATCCAGCGCCCATCCGGCGACCAGGCGAGCGGCGACGCCGTAGGGCTGTTGATCGCGAGGGCGACCAGACTCAGCGCACCTATCAATCCCAGCATCATAGACCGGACCTTTGTTCGTTGTCGGCGCTCTCAAGAGCCGCCTCGATCGGTCACCAAATCCCCACGTGAGTCGATCGTGTGTCACCTCTTCCCAGTATAAAAACCTGGCAATCCGCTGCATACCCTGGGCCAGATTCTTCATCTCGACCCACTCCCCGGCGTTCGATCAACGCAAGCTGTGTATGCGCTCGGCTCCTTACCGACAATTCACAAAACATCCCCGCACGCGTCCGAGAAACCCTCGTTCTCCGTTGCGCCTCGGCCCATCGGAGTGGTCGAGAGCCGTGCAAGCAGAACGTTCACAATCTGTGCCGGTTGGACAGGATTGTGAGTTTCAGAAGGCTTTTTGGAATTTCTTATCAGCGTCGAGAATGTCAATTGTATGCTTCGTACTAATGCGTAAGGGGATAATCAATTTGACGGCGCGGGTTTCGATTGCAACCTGCTACCGGCAAGGGAATTAGGGATTGTCGGCTCGCTTTTCGCCTCAAGCAAGAATGCAGGTTATCTTGTATTGCGTCCCCTGTGCGGTTACACTCTTCCCCTTGACGTGGGCTGCAAACACGCGCGCGACGACATCGCATCGACCACGTTTTTATGATCCTCCTGCTGGGAGGAGATTCGCCTTCTTCGGGGCCTTCCATGCGATTTGTCCTGATCGATCGGATCACTGAGCTCCAGTCCGGGCATTCTCTTGTTGGGATCAAGAATCTCTCGCTGGCTGAAGAGTATCTGGCCGACCACTTTCCCGGTTTTCCAGTGATGCCGGGAGTCTTGATGCTCGAAGCCTTGACTCAGGCGGGTGCATGGTTGATCCGCGAGAAGGAGGATTTCGCGCACAGCATTGTGATTTTGAAGAAAGCGAAGACGATCAAGTACGGCAGCTTCGTCGAACCGGGTCGCCAGTTGAAGTTGCACGTCGAGCTCATTTCTCATGAGGAACGTGAATCGACGTTCAAGGGAGTGGGGACCATCGACGGGCAAGAGATGGTCAAGGGTCGGTTTACCTTGATGCGCTACAACTTGCGCGAACGCGACCCGGCGCTTCACACCACAGACGCGCAAATCGTAGCGATGCTTCGCGACCTGTTCGCCACATTGCGAAAAGGTTCGGTCGGTGCTCGGGCCATGGTCCGTGATAGCTGTGCCGATGCGACGCCTGCAGTGATCGCCAGCCAAGCCGGACGTTGAATCACCGCGACCGATTCAAAGCCCCGCGAATGAGCTAGTACCCGCCGGTTCCGCAGGGAGCGCACGCGATCGACGTGACTCCTCTCCCGATTGACCTACCTGATGATGTTGCAAGGATTCCGGAAAATCAGCAAGATAGGGGGCGCTTTCGCTCCTTAGGCCGGGATAAGCCGTACGGCGGGAATTTCTTTCGAGTCGAAGCGCAAGAGGATCGAGCGCGGTTGAAGTTGTTGTGAGTGTTTCGCCGACGAAATAGGGAGTAGCACCGATCTTCGGCGGCGGTTTGGATGGTCCCCGTGGTGGGATGAGACGGGCGCCCCCTTTTTCTTGAGGATGACATGCCGACTTACGACGAGATCTACGAGAAAGTCCAAGCCACGTTGGTTGATGCCCTCGGCGTGGACGAGGACGACGTGACGCGAGAGGCGACCCTTCAGGGAGACCTTGGGGCGGAGTCTATCGACTTTCTGGACATCGTCTTCCGCCTCGAGCGGAACTTCGGGATCAAGATTCCCCGTGGCGAACTCTTTCCTGAGAACGTCGTCTCGGACCCCGAGATGATCGACGACGGCAAATTCACCGCGAAGGGCCTCGAGGAATTGAAGTTGCGCATGCCCTACGCCGATCTCTCCGGATTCGCGGCAAATCCGGAAGTCGATCGGATCGGCGATCTCTACACGGTTGACATGCTCGTACACTACGTACAGGGCAAACTCGGCGCCTGAGTGGTCACGGACCGGAACTCGAAACGCGAAGGCTCGTCCCAACGAACTCGATCCGAGTCAGAGGTTGTGCCTTCGCAGTCTTTCGAGTGTGCACTTTGACTTCTGGCCTCGGCCAGAGACTCGCGGTTCCTTTCGCTCGGGTGGGACGTTCGATACCTTCAGGCGTCCTCGAAGCGAATTGGCTGCTTTTTGCCGGATTGGCGGGTGTTCCCGAATGCGATGGATCTGGATCGATAAGTTTTTGGAATTCCAAAGCGGGCAGTTTGCTCGCGCCATCAAGAACCTGACGCTTGCAGAGGAACACCTCCACGATCATTTTCCAGGCTACCCCGTAATGCCGGCTTCGCTCATCATCGAAGGCTTGGCTCAAACCGGGGGTATCCTGGTCGGCGAGGCCGGTGGATTTGCCGAGAAAGTCGTCCTCGCGAAGATCCCGCGCGCGGAATTCTTTGGGGTGGCATGTGCGGGCGATCAGCTCATCTACGAGGTCACGCTGACCGACCTGCGCAGCGAAGGCGCTGTCGTTTCCGCAAAAGCGTTCCTCGAGGGGCAATTGCTCGCCGACGCCGAGATTGTCTTTGCGCATCTCGATAACTCGCGCGCTAACCAGATTTTCGGACCAAAGAACTTCGTTTTTACGCAGCAATTGCTGGGAGTTTTGGACTTGGCCAAAGCCCAGAGTCGTGCCAAGGCGCTTTCCAATACCGCTTCGACGAACGGACAGCCCTGCGAATCTTGAGCGAAGGACCGCCCGTCCAGAGACTGAAGGCAAGTCTCTGACGCTCCTGGGTTCGAGCCGTCAGGCCCTTCCGAATGCGGTTCTTCACGGCGCCGCAATCGGTGCTGACAACCCTGTGGGTGGACCGCCGTTGCAACTGAGGAGATTGACGGGTTTCTCATGCTAGGCTCCGAACGCCGTGTGGTGATCACCGGATTAGGTCTTATCACCCCGATAGCAACGGGGCCGGAGGCGTTCTGGTCTGCGCTTGCCGAAGGGCGAAGCGGAGTCCGCCGGATCGCTGCGTTTCCCGTGGAAGGTCTTCCCAACGATCTCGCCGCCGAAGTCCTCGACTTCAACGAGAAGGCGGCGAAGGCGATGGCACTACCCAAATACCGCAAGGTCTTGACCAAGAGCCTCAAGTACATGGCGCGCGATATCCTGCTGGCGGTTTCGGCCGCTCAGCTCGCGATCGCCGACGCGGGCTTGGCCGACGGGGGCGTCGAGCCGACGCGCCTAGGGGTGGATCTCGGTGCGGGACTGATCTCTTCGGAACTCGACGAACTGGCGCCCGCGATTAGTCATGCATCACAGGCATCCAGCGGCTTCAACTACAACGTGTACGGCAGCGAAGGGATTCAGCAGATCAATCCACTGTGGCTGCTGAAGTATTTGCCGAACATGCTGGCGTGCCACATCTCGATCATGATCGATTGCCAGGGACCGAGCAATACCATCACCGAGGCCGAGGCAGCCTCGAGCACGGCGCTGGGCGAAGCGGCGCGAATCATCGCCAGAGGGCGGGCCGACGTCATGATTTCCGGGGGGGCGGACTCGAAGATCCATCCTCTGAGCCTGATCCGAATGAGCCTGCTCGAGCAGATGACGCATTGGAAAGGGGATCCGGCACGCGCGTGCCGGCCGTTTGACGTCCACCGAGACGGAACGGTGCCTGGCGAAGGAGCGGGGATCATCATCCTGGAAGAACGCGAGCACGCCCTTCAGCGCGGGGCGAGGATTTATGGTGAAATCCTCGGTTTTGGCTCGGGTTGTGACGCGGCGCGTGGTGGCGGGCTCGATCCTGAAGGCACCGGGACCGAAGTCGCGCTGAAAGCGGCCCTCCGGGATGCCGGTCTGTCGGCAGTCGACATTGGCCATGTCAACGCACACGGAGGCGCCACGCGAGTGGCCGATCTCGCCGAAGCGCGGGCCATCCACCGGGTTTTCGGCCCTGGCGGTGCTGTTCCCGTAACCGCACTAAAGGGGTACCTGGGCAATCTCGTCTCAGGCTGTGGTGCGGTGGAGTTAGTCGGCAGTCTCCTGGGAGTCGGTCACGGTCTGATCCCTGCGGTATTGAACTGTGAAGAACCGGACTCCGAGTGCAATCTTGACCTGGTTCTCGGTGCTCCGCGCCCGACCACCAATCCGATCTTTATCAAAACAAATCATACCCGGCACGGTCAGGCGGCCGCCCTGGTCGTGAAGGGTCAGCTTCCCACCGGCTGATTAAAACTCCAGGCGCAGCGCGCCGACTTCTCGGATCAAAGGAAAGTTTCCCCATGCGTCGTGTCGTCGTGACGGGAATGGGCATGGTCACACCCCTCGGGCGCGACCTGGAATCAACGTGGCAGGCGCTCCAGGAAGGCCGGAGCGGTGTGGGTCCCATCTCACTGTTCGATGCCCGGACATTTCCGACACGGATTGCCGCCGAGGCGCGAGGATTCCGGCTCGCCGATTACATCGAAGACGCCGATCGGTGGGAGGAATACTGTCGCAACACGCAGTTTGCGATCGCAGCGGCCGAAATGGCGATGGAAGACTCCGGCCTGGAGACGATGAAAGACCTCGATCGTACGCGGTTCGGTGTCTACCTCGGGTCGGGTGAGGGGCAACAGGACTTTACCCGCTTCGTCAAACTGCTCAACCAGGCCACGAAGGAGGGGAAGGTCGACACGAGCGACTTCACGCGCCTGGGAATCGGGCAGCTTCACCCGATCAAGGAAGCTGAGCAAGAACCCGGGACTCCAGCGGGTCACTTGGCCAGCCTCCACGGCGCCCAGGGGCCAAATGCCAATTGCCTAACCGCGTGCGCGGCGAGCTCTCAGGCCATCGGTGAGGCGGTGGAGATCATCCGTCGAGGGGATGCCGATGTGATGCTTTCAGGAGGCACACACAGCATGATCCATCCGTTCGGCGTGACTGGATTCAATCTTCTCACCGCACTTTCCCAACGTAACGATGAACCGACCCGCGCGAGTCGTCCGTTCGACCGTGATCGCGACGGCTTTATTCTGGGCGAAGGTGCAGGTATGCTTATCCTGGAGGAGCTCGAGCATGCTCGGCGGCGAGGGGCGAAGATTCACGGCGAAGTCGTGGGGTACGGTTCCACGGCGGACGCGTTTCGAATCACCGACAGCCATGATGAAGGCCGAGGCGCCATCGCCTGCATCCGGGAAGCACTCGCCGACGCCCGGCTCGATCCGGAGGACGTTGACTACGTCAACGCACACGGAACGAGCACGGCGGTCAACGATTCCATAGAAACCCTCGCGATCAAACGAACTTTCGGCGATTCGGCATACAAAGTGCCGATCTCCAGCACCAAAAGCATGATGGGGCATCTGATCGCGGCGGCGGGAAGTGTCGAGGCGATCGTTTGTCTCCTGACGATTCGTGATGGCGTTCTTCCTCCCACTGTGAACCTGGACAATGCTGATCCCGAGTGTGACCTCGACTACATCCCTCATACGGCTCGCCGGCAGGTGGTCGACGTCGCACTCTCAAACAGTTTCGGGTTCGGTGGCCAGAACATCGCATTGATCCTTCGCCGGTACGCCGGCTGATCCCTGCGTTTGCGATTCCGTTCTCCCCCGCTGTTCGTTCGGTTTGGAATCAGTCGAGTCGGTCCTTCACAGCGCCCGATCGCGTCTTGCTTCACACCCAGGCTGCGCTCAAGCGACGCCAACGGAGAACACTCGTGTCCAGTGCGCCGTTCCTCGTCCCCTTGCTGATCTGCGTCGGGGTTGCGCTCACCCTCGTGGGGGCGTTCCTCGTCCACGTCTTCGTCAAGTACTCGCCGATCGTAGGGCGAATTTTCGAGGAGAAGCCGCTGTTCTTGCCGCTCCGCCTGGCGCCGACGGAAGGCGAGGAAGTGCGCTTTACGACTGAAGACGGCCTCGAGCTTGCGGGAACGTATCTTCGCTCGCGGACCGCGACGAGAACCGGTGTGCTGGTGTTCTGTCACGAGTATCTGAGCAACCGATGGAGTTACCGGCCCTATACCGAGTCATTGCGCGACGCTGGGTTCGACATTTTCACGTTTGACTTCCGCAATCATGGTGATAGTGGCAGCGACCCGTCGTACCGACCGCTCCAGTGGGTCACGGATCACGAAGTCCGCGACCTGGAAGCCGCGCTCCGGTGCTTGCGTACTCGCCCTGACCATGATATGGCGGGCTTTGGCCTGTTTGGGATCAGCCGAGGTGGTGGCACGGCGCTCGTTGCTGCCGCCAATGAGGCTGACGTGTGGGGCGTCATCACCGACGGTGCGTTCCCCACCCACGGGACGATGTTCGCGTACATTCTCCGCTGGGCAGAGATTTACGTCTCGAATGAGAAGCTTTGGAAGCACATGCCGCACTGGGTGTTTCATTTCATCGCGTGGACCGCTCGGATCCCTTCGGAGAAGCGACTGAACTGTCGGTTTCCCACCATCGAGTCTGCCGTTGCGAAGATTGGCCCTCGCCCCTGGCTGATGATTCATGGTGCGAAGGACGCGTACATCGGTCCGGAGATTGCCGAGCGTCTTTTCGCGCGCGCCGCCGAACCGAAGGAGATGTGGATCGTTCCCGGCGCGAAACACAACCGGTGCCTTGAAGTGCAACCGACTATGTACGTTGAGCGCATTTCGGCGTTTCTCGGGAATTACGCCCCACGTCGGGCCCTGGAACCGATCGAGCCCGGCGAAACCGCAAAGTCCGGCCCCAAAAGGACGCCATTGAGTTCGCCGTCGCCAGTGCTCGATTTGGCCGGGGTGGACTCCGGGTCGGCGTCGACAACGCTACCCAGCGAGTTGACCGAACCGGTTGCCGGCTGACGCGGTCAGATCAATCCGATGCACAGAGTCGGGACGCCTGGCGTTTCGATTGACAGCCTTACTTGGTTTGGCTACGGTCCAAAGGCTGGTTAC
>DAIDJG010000619.1 GCA_027451445.1 Singulisphaera sp. | reverse complement strand
CACAGACGGCGGCGGTTCCGGCAGCTCGGACAGGGTCCGCACGACGTCTTCGAGCTTATCGGGCTCGATGACCTTACCGCGCGCGACCCGGGCGATCTCCTCCATGACATCCGGACGTGCCGGGCGGCCCACCCGTTCCGCGGCGGCACCTTGCACAAAGAACGTGGTCTCCAGGGTGGCGTTCGTCTCCTTGCAGAACAAACTGATCTGATGCTTGCCCGGCTCCTCGGCATGGAACCCGGCCGTGAACACACCCCACTCGTCGCCGGCCGACGTGAACCGCACCAGCTCGGACTTGCCCGATGGAGCCACGATCCGCGCCGATACCGAACCACGGTGCAACGGCTCACCGCCTCGGTCCATGACGTTGGCGTGGAGCGCGAGCGTCTGATTCATTTTCGGCTGATCGGGCACATAATACAATCGCATCGTCTCGCCCTTTGCCATGTTGCGCTGATAGGCCATCCAGCGCACCACCTGGCCCCAGAAGCGATAGTGGTACTTGTCCTCCACCCCCTTGCGCCACCGCCATGCCCCGTCCGTGCCCATGAACAGCACCTTGCCGGTCCCATACGTCCGCGTGACCAGCAAGGGCAGTCGCCCATATTCGTTGCTCGCGTCCTTGTGCACGCAAAGCACCTCGCTCCCCGCCTTGGCGCGAAGCACGGGGGCGTACCACTGGAAGCCCGGGAGCGCCTCCCAGACCTCAACGTTTTCGTCCTGGGTATCGGCGAGTTTCGTCAACAGACTGCGACGGCCACTCTCGGTGAGTTCGAAATGGCTCGGTGTGCGCGAGCCCCATCCGTTGGGTTGCGACGGGTCGAGCACCACCGGGCTGAGATCCGCCAGCTCCGTTTCGAACAGCGACGCCTCCCGCCCGTCCATCCCAGGCATGAACACCAGGCCGCTCGCCTGATACTCCACCAACCCTTTCAGCAGCTTGCACTGTTCGGATGTTAGTTGGCCTTCCTCGACCCCCACGTCGCCCAGGAAGACGACATCGTACTTCGACAGGTCGTCTCGCCCCGTTGGAAATTGCTTGATGTAATCCTTGTTGCCGCCCCCCGGCTTGCTGAGACCCGGCAGGAAGAGCAGGCACGACAGCTCCACACCGGGGTCGCGCGAGAGGGCATTGCGCAGGTATCGGTACTCCCACCGCGGATTCGACTCGACGATGAGCACGCGCAGCTTCTCTTCGCGGATCGCGATCGGTGCTGAGAGCTTGTTGTTCTCCTCCAGAATCTCGTCGCGATGCTTGGGCACGCTGAGCGCAAGGTTGAATTCGCCCGTGATCTTCTCCTTGGGCTTCCACACGACCGAGTCGCTCGTCCGGCCCATCGGCGCGACCGTCACTTCCTTCGTGACCACGTCGCCGTCGGACACGCGCAGCGAGACCGTCGTGACATACTCCCGCGGCAGCGAGCTCTCGATCGTGAACGGGATCCGCACGGCCTTGCCGGCGATGCCGAACGTGGGTGCATCGAGGCTGAGCAGCTCAACGTCCGGCAGCCTCGTGGGGCTTCCCACCGGCACTGCGAACACCGGCACGTTCTTCATCCGCAAGCGGCCCGCAGCCTGCACCGGAGGCTGGCCTTCGTTCCAGTCGCCGTCGGACACGAACACCACCCCGCGCAGGTTGGCGATCTTCTCCGGAGCGTCCGCCAGCGGCGTCGCCAGGTCGCTGCCGTGCCCGGCCTGCGAGGGCGAGAACGACGAGATCACCACCTCCATCCGATCCCGCAAGCGGCTCCACGACCCCGGGTCAATGAGCGACGTGATCGCCTCGTGGCGCGTCCTGGGGGCCTGGCCAGTCTTGACGACGTCGCGTGTTTCCATACTGGGAGAGGCGTCCCAGAGCACCGCGACGGTCGGTTTTTCTTCCGGCCGATACTCCTCCACCCACTCTGGCTGGTTCAACATCACTGCCACAATCGCGACCAGGAATAGTCGCAACGACTCCAGTAGCCCCACCGCTCTCCGGTACCCGCTCCGCCGCCAGGCCACGAAACAAAGGGCCGCCGTGGCCAGGACGAGCACGATTGACAGCCCGAGCGACCACGGGGTCCACAGAAACGTCAGTGCCGCCGTGTGTGATGACGAGGCGTTCATGACGCGGCCCTCACCACGGCACGCGTCCGATGCGGCAGACAGAGCGCCGCTTCGACCACCAGGGCCGTCATCATCGCGACCAGAAACACGCGCCAGATTTCCTGAATCAAGGAGGCAAAATTCCCCGCCTGGTCATCGACGCGGATGAAATCGAGTCCTCGAAACACCCCCGCCACCTTGCGATCGGCCACGACCGCAGCCGAGTCCTCGGCCGCCGCGCGGTTGACGGCCAGCAGCCGTCCCGACGATTGGTAAACCCCGCTCTGAAGTGCAGGGTCGCCCGTCGTCCCGTCCGCTGCCAGCCGGATCCACTGGCTCGGCTTTTCGCCCGAGGGAACTTCACCCGCAACCACTTGCCGCGTGCTCTCGCGCCTTGCAGCACCCGCGGCCAGCGCCCGCTGGACCAGCACGTAGAGCACGATGCCGTTGCTGGCGAGCGTCGAGTCGCCCAGCGCTGGCGTGGTGGTGCAGAAGTAGACGCCCCCCGCATTCGTCGCCACGCGCGCCAGGAGCGGGGCTCCGCCGCGCAGCGAACCGAGCGGCGTGAACTCGCCCGCGAGCTTGCAATACCGATGGATCTGCAACTGCCCTACTGGCAAGGCCGTACCGCTCTGGGTGTGTGCCAGCAAGTCCTGATCGCCCCGCCAGTTCTCCACGGGAATGTCCTGCTTTTCATCGCTCCACGACGCCCAGTGCGTCCCGAGGAATTCGCCCTCCCCTGCACTGCGCGTCGGGAAGAACATCAGGTACCCGCCGCCCTCCACGAATCCCTGAAGCTCCTTCGTCCAGCGCTCGCCGGGCAACGGTGCCTGCCAGAGGATGAGCCCCAGGTCCGCCCAGTCGACACTGTCCAGATGATCCGGCGGGACCACTTCGGCCGTACATGTGAGCGTCGGGTCCGGGGAAATCGTCGACGACAGCTCCAGCGCCCGGGCGGTTTGTGGGTCATCACTGACGATCAGCGTATGACGGGGCGCAGGCTTGTCGAAGGCGAACCAGTACGCATTATCCGCCGGGTTCGCGTCCGCCGGGATCGAGACCTTTCCCCAACCGTGCGTATGACTCTTCTCCAGCGGAATCCGGTGATCTTTCAGCTCGTAATGGGGACCCGCCATCTCGACCGTCACCACCGACCGCGCCCCCTGGATCTCGAACTGAACGGGGACCGACACCTTGGCATCGCCTCCCCCTTCCCGTTCGAGCCGGAGCGACACGAGCAGCTCCGCCTCGTCGCCGGCCTGCCGGCGCCGGACGCACGTCACGCGTACCTCGAGGTTCGTCGGCGCCGGCTTCGGATAGGCCAGCAGATGGAACCGCACGGCCTGGCGAAACTCCAGGAACGCGTCACGGAGCGTTTGCCAGCGGCCGCTCTCGGAGTTCCAGTCGTTCTCCCGCAGGTCCGACGCGATCCAGACTTCCGTGCGGCCGGTCTTGTTCGCCTGGATGTAGTCGTGCGCGGCCTGCAACATGCCGGGAATGTCGGACGACGCGCTCGCCGGCTCCGCGCTGGGCGCGTTCAGCAGCGTGTCGATCGACTCTAGCTCGTGCGGCGTGTTCGTCGCGCTCTCGATCACGACCCAGCGCGCTGAGCCGACGGTTTTGAGCGTCTGCACGAGCTGCTGCCGCGCCGTCTCCAGCTTCGACCCCCCTGCCCCGCCGCTGGTCTCCTGCATGCTGGGGGAGCGGTCGAGCAGGATGATCGTCGTGTCGGGCCGACCGCCCGCGCTCAAACCCAGCCAGCCCCCCGCGAGTGGCCGGGCCACCGCAAAGGTCAAGCCCGCGATCGCCGCCATGCGAAAGGCCATGATCAGCCACTGTCGCAGCCGGGCATATCCGCGCGACATCTTGTTGGCCGCCAGCAGGAACATCATCGCCGCCCAGCGGATCGTCTGATAGCGGCGCTGATTGATCAGGTGGATGATGATCGGCAGGGCGATCAACGGGAGCGCGGCCAGGAACATCGGCTGCAGGAAGCTCATCTCACGCCTTTCGATCGCGTCCGGCCCACGAGGAAGCGGATCAGCACCTGCTCGTAATCCTCATCCAGGGAAACGCGGTGATAGTCGACCGCCGATTCGAGGACGATCTGGTGCAACTGGTCGAGGTAGGTGCCCAGTGCTTTGTGGTAGCGGTCGGCGATCTCGTTGGGCTCCGCGAACAATGCCGGCCCCCCCTCCATGTCGAGGAACCGCATCGGCCGGTGGAACGTGAAGCTCAGCTCGCGAGGGTCGAGCAAGTGGAACACCGCCACATCGTGCTTGCGGAACCGCAAGTGCTGGAAGCAGCCGCGAAGCAACTCGGGGTCGATGAACAGATCCGACAGGATCACGATCAACGCCCGCTGGCGAATCGTCTCGGCCAGCTCGTGCAGGACGTCGGCGAGCTGGGTGTCGCCCTGGGGTTTGATGTGCTCGAGCACGTCGAACAGGGTTTTGAGGTGTGCGGGGTTGCGTCGGGGCGGGATGTTCCGCACGAGCCCCTTCGCCACGCACGATAGGCCCACCGCATCGCCTTGCTGGATGGCGAGATTGCCGATGGCGCCGGCGATTCGTCGGGCGTATTCGAGCTTCGACACGCCGGCCGAGCCGAATTCCATCGAGCCGCTCGTATCGACCACGAGGCAGCAGCGCAGGTTGGTGTCGGCCTCGAACTCCTTGATGTAATAGCGGTCCGACCGCCCGAAGGCCCGCCAGTCGAGCCTGCGGAGGTCATCGCCCGCCACATACTTGCGGTACTCGGCAAACTCCACGCTCGAGCCCCGGTGGGGGCTCGGGTGGCGGCCCGAGACGTTCCCCTGCATGGGCCGACGCGCAAACAGGGGGAACCCTGACAGTCGCGACAGCACCAGCGGATCGAGAAAACTGCGCGCTCGACGTTCGGGAAGCATGGGGGGGCGAAGCCTCAAGGGTCAAGCATCAATGCCGCTCAACTTACCCTAAACCAAAGCGGACGAAGGATTGAACTCCCTCCCCCCTTGTGGGGGAGGGTTGGGGTGGGGGGTTCGAACAGCGATAGGTAACGCGATACCCCCCACCCCGGCCCTCCCCCACAAGGGGGGAGGGAGTATTCTTACTCCTATCGAACGGCATTGGGTCAAGCACTGGTTTCCTCGATCAGCCGTCGCACGATGCTCTTGGCGTCGATCCCTTCCGCCTGTGCGGCGAAAGTGGTGATCACGCGATGGGTGAGCACCGGCGCGGCGACCTCC
>DAIDJG010000618.1 GCA_027451445.1 Singulisphaera sp. | reverse complement strand
GATGGCGCGACCCTGCGACGCTGGCTTCAAGAACGGCTTCCGGACCCGATGGTGCCGTCCGCCTTCGTATTCCTGGATACGCTCCCGCTGTCGGCCAACGGTAAAATCGATCGCAAGAGCCTCCCCGCGCCACCGCTCGAGAACAATGAACCTCTTGCCGAAGGCGAAGCGCCCCGGAACGCGATCGAGCAACTTCTTTCGCGCCTCGTCGGTGAAGTCCTGGGACGTGACCGGGTTGGCGTCCACGAAGACCTCTTTACGCTAGGGATGGATTCCATCCTGATCATGCAGGTTGTCGTGCGGGCCCGGCAGGCCGGCGTACGGCTCGACCCCGCCCAGCTCTTCCGATACGCCACGATCGCTGCGCTCGCCACCGTCGTCGATACGATCACTCTGGCGCCCGAGGCGACCCACTTACCACACCCGCTCGACCCGGCGGTCTTGACGTCCCTGCTCGCCGACGAGCGCGGCATCGTCGACGCGTACCCGCTCTCCCCGGTGCAGGAAGGAATGCTGTTCCACGATCGGACGGCAGCGCCCGGTTCTGGGGTCTATATCGAGCAGGCGCTCTGTCGGCTCACGGGAAACCTCGACGTCAAAGCCTTCGAGAGCGCATGGCGCCTTCTCGTTGCCCGCCACCCCGCGCTTCGTACAGCGATCCAGTGGGAGGAAACCGATACTTCACTTCAGGTGGTCGTCCGCGACGTGGACATCGAATGGACTCAATTCGACTGGTCCGGGGAGTTACCGACGGAACAACAGGCAAAACTCGACGAGTTTCTCCGCGACGACCGTGCGAAGGGTTTCGTACTGTCGTGGGCACCCCTCATGCGCCTGGCGCTGATCCGGCTCAGTGATGAGGTCACGCAATTGGTCTGGACAGTGCACCACATCGTGCTCGACGGCTGGTGTCTGCCACTGCTATTGGAAGAAGTGCTGGCGCTCTACCAGAATCCGCTATTGGATCGCTCCGCGCCTCGGCCTTACCGCGATTATGTCGCCTGGCTCAAGACGCGCGACCTCTCACGAGCCGAAGCCTATTGGCGCCGGCAGTTGCGGGGCTTCTCGTCTCCGACGCCGCTTGGATTCGAGCCGTTGTCCCGCACTGCGCCGGAGACGACGGGTCCCGCCGCCGCCGAAAGCGAGCTGCGCTTGTCGAAAGCGTTGAGCGAAGCGCTCCGCAACCTGGCACGTTTGCATCAACTGACCCTGAACACAATCCTTCAGGGTGGGTGGTCCTTGCTCCTCAACCGCTATAGCGGCCAGTCTGACGTGATGTTCGGCGTTGCGGTCTCGGGCCGGCCTCCGGAGCTTGCCGGCGTCGAGACGATGATCGGCATGTTCATCAACGCGCTTCCGTTGCGCGTTTTCGTGGACGAGGACGCCGAGCTCGTTGCTTGGCTGAGGGCTGTCCAGGAGCGCCAGGTCGCCATGCGCGAGCACGAATTCAGCCCTCTCGTCCAGGTTCAAAGCTGGAGCGACGTCGCTCGGGGCCAGCCGTTGTTCGAGAGCTTGCTCGTCTTTCAGAACACACCGCTCGACTCCTCGACTCTCGAGCGAGCCGCGCGACTCGGCGTGGACGGAATTCGCGTTCTCGGTCAGACCAATTACCCGCTGACGCTCACGGTCATCCCGGGTCGTGTTCTGACGTTGTCGCTCGGGTACGACTGTGCGCGTTTCGACAGGACAACGTCCGAGCGCATCCTCGGACATCTGGCCACCCTGCTTGTCGAGATGGTCTCCGGTCCTGAACGCCGAATCGCGGAGCTGGATCTGTTGCCCGAACATGAGCGATCGATCGTCCTGAGTCATCAAGCCGGGCCTCCCGCCGAGTTTGCAGACCTGCTCGACGGGCTGTATCCCGATGTGGACGAGCTTTCCGACGAGGAGCTCGATGACTTCCTCGAACGTCTCCGGACGGAAGGTGAAGACTGAACGATGAGTAATGCCGTCCAGCCGACCATGATCACCAACGCCGAAGACAAGCGCCGGCAACTCGCACGGTTGCTCCGCGAGCGAGCGGCATTCGATTCGCTCGTACACCGATTATTCGAAGCGCAAGTCGCACGCACGCCGGACGCGGTGGCGCTCAGCTTCCTCGACGTCGCGCTCACGTACGATGAGCTCAACAGCCGCGCGAATCAGCTAGCCCATCATCTGAGAAAGCTTGGCGTCGGACCGGAGACATTGGTCGCGCTGTGCGTCGAACGATCGCCGGAGATGGTTATAGGATTACTCGGCATCCTCAAAGCGGGCGCCGCGTATGTGCCGCTCGACCCCCAGTTCCCGGAGAGCCGTCTGGCGTTGATGCTGACCGACGCGTGCGTACCGGTGCTCGTCACCACGCAACCCCTCCTAGGGCGACTGGCGTCGCATGGCGAGCGAGCCGTTTGTCTTGACACCGACTGGACAACGATCGGCAACGAGAGCGTCGAGAATCCGAAACCGCTGTCGACTATCGCGAACCTCGCCTACGTGATCTACACCTCCGGTTCGACCGGTCGGCCCAAGGGGGTTCAGATCACACACGGCGCGTTGAGTAACTTTCTCCTTTCGATGCGTCAGATCCTGGGGCTGACATCGAGCGACACACTGGCGGCTGTGACCACCCTGTCGTTCGACATCGCCGCGCTGGAGCTTTACCTTCCGTTGATCCAGGGCGCCCGCCTCGAGCTCGTCGAGCGTGCGACAGCGGCCGACGGCAAGGGCCTGGCCAACTTGCTAAGGCAGACCGGTACAACGTTTCTCCAGGCCACGCCCGCAACCTGGCGGCTGCTGCTCGATGCTGGCTGGGAAGGCGAGCCGGACCTTACTCTTCTTTGCGGTGGCGAGGCTCTGCCCCGCGCGCTCGCCGATCGCCTGCTTGAGAAAGGAAAGGCCCTCTGGAACCTCTACGGACCAACCGAGACGACAATCTGGTCCTCGATCGAGCGTGTCGCGCCAGGCGACGCGCCGATCGCGATTGGCCGCCCAATCGCCAACACTCAAATGTACGTGCTCGACACACGACTGCGCCCGGTCCCGGTAGGCATTACGGGTGAACTCTACATCGGCGGTTCCGGACTGGCGCGCGGCTACCTGAACCGTCCCGGCCTGAGCGCGCAGCAGTTTGTCCCCGACCCGTTCAGCACGAAGCCCGGCGCCCGACTTTATCGCACCGGCGACCTCGCTCGCTGGTTGGCCGACGGCCGGCTCGAATGCCTGGGGCGGATCGATCATCAGGTCAAGGTCCGAGGTTTCCGGATCGAGCTCGGCGACATCGAATCCATCCTGCTCCGCCATCCCATGGTGCGCGAGGCCGCCGTGATCGCCCGGCCGGACGCGAGCGGCGAGCAGGCTTTGGTGGCGTACCTCGTAACGCGCGACGACGCGGACCTCGCCGCCGACACGCTACGACCGTGGCTCGCCACGCAGTTGCCCGACTACATGATCCCGTCCGCATTTGCCCGATTGCAGGCGCTCCCATTGACCCCCAACGGCAAGATCGATCGCAAGGCTCTGCCTCAGCTCGAAATCGCGGCCAGCCGCACCGCCGTGTACGTGCCGCCGCGCGGGCCGGTCGAGGAAGCCATCGCCAGCATCCTGAGTGATTTGCTCGGACTCGAGCGGGTCGGCGTGCACGACAACTTCTTCGATCTCGGAGGCCATTCGCTGTTCGCCACTCAACTCATGGCCCGTATTCGCGACACTTTTTCTGTCGAGCCCTCGCTACGCGACTTCCTCGAAGACGCGACCGTCGCCACCCTCGTACGCCAGGTTGAAAATGGCCTACGCGAGCGATCCGGGCTCTCGATGCCACCGATCCATCGTCTCGAACGCACGAGCCCCCTGCCCCTCTCGTTTGCGCAGCAACGGCTCTGGTTCCTCGACCGTCTCGCGCCGGGCAGCGCCCAGTACAACATCCCAACTGCTGTACGAATCCAAGGTCAGTTGCATGTGGCCGCACTGGAAGCCGCGATCCGCGAGGTCGTGCGCCGGCACGAGGTCTTGCGCGGAGCGTTCGTGACTCTCGATGGCGTCGCGCATCAAACAATCGCCGAAGAATTCGCCGTTCCTCTGCCTCTGATGGATCTCTCCCCTTTGCCGCCCCTCGAGCGCGAAGCCGAAACGCGTCGCTGGATCGACGCCGAATCGGCCCGTCCCTTTGACCTGGAGACCGGCCCACTGCTTCGCGCGTTGTTGATCCGGCTCGGCGACGACGAACACATTCTTGTAGTGACAATGCACCACATCGCCTCCGACGGCTGGTCGCTGGGCGTACTCGTCCGCGAGCTTGCGACGCTCTACGACGCCTTCCGCGCGGGCAAACCGTCGCCGCTGCCCGAGCTCGCGATCCAGTATGCCGACTACGCCGCCTGGCAGAGTGAAACGCAACAAAGCCCCGCGCTAGACTACTGGAAAGCGAAGCTTCAGGGCTTACCTGTCCTGGAGCTCCCAACCGATCGGCCCCGTCCTTCATCTTCCCAGCATTACGGCGGTCAGCGCACGTTGCGACTCTCGGACGATCTCAACAGAGCCCTACGAGCCTTGAGCCGGCAGGAGCGAGCGACAACTTTCATGACACTGTTCGCCGGTTTCGCCACGCTTCTGAATCGCTACTCGAGCCAGGCTGACTTCGCAGTCGGTACCCCCGTCGCCGGCCGCACGCGCTCGGAGTTCGAGAACCTGATCGGATTCTTCGTCAACACGCTCGTCTTGCGCCTTGATCTGTCGGGCGACCCGAGCTTTCGGTCGCTCCTCCGACGCGTGCGTCAGACATCGCTTGATGCCTATGCGAACCAGGACGTTCGATTTGAGCAACTCACGAACGCGCTCCGCCCCGAACGCGAATCCGCACAATCTCCCTTGTTTCAGGTGATGTTCGCACTGCAAAACGCCCCGGTCCCCCCGCTCGAAGCCCCCGGCCTCACCATGACGCCGCTTCCCGCCGAGAGTGGCACGGCGAAGTTCGATCTCAGCCTCTTCGTCGCGGAAGACGACGGCGGGCTGAACGCCATTATGGAGTACGATGCCACGCTCTTTGAGGCTGCCACAGTCGACCGCATGCTGAGACACTACGCGACCCTGTTGGAAGGCGCGACGGCCGCGCCCGACGAACCCATCAGCACGCTCCCAATGATGAGTGAAGAAGAGCACAAGCAGATACTCGAGCAATGCGCCTCGGACGACCCCGAACCCGCAACCGAATCACTCAGCGATGCGGAGGTTGACGCCCTCTTGCAAAGCCTGACCCCCGAACGAATCGGCCGCTCGGCGGACCGGTAAAACGAAACGCACGACGACCCGAGAAGCCCACACCCTGATGAAAATGTTCGCGTTTCTCTTGAAAGCCTCGCGCGGAGGACTCGTCGTCTCCGTACTCGCCGGCACGCTAAGTGCCGCGAGCGGAGTCGCGCTGATCGCGCTGATTCAGGCGGAGCTCGGCCGGCCCGAGGCTTCGAACGTGCGGATCGGGCTGGCGTTCGCGGGGCTCTGCCTGCTGGCGGCCTTGACTCGCAGCATCGCACAGGTCGCTATGGTGCAACTCGGACAAGGATCCGTCACCCGACTTGCGCTGCTCCTTTGCCGGAAGATCCTCGCCCTGCCATTGGCCCAGTTCGAAGCCACCGAGCACGGCGCCCTCCTCGCGGCGCTCACCGAGGACATCGCGATCGTCACGCACGCGCTCCTGGGCGTTCCCTTGCTTTGCATCAACATGGCGATCGTCGCGGCCTGCCTGCTCTACGTGGGCTGGCTCTCGCCGCTGGTGCTGATTTGCGGCCTGGTGCTCGCGTTGCCCGGCGTCTCACTTTACCTCGTGCTGGCGTCGCGAGGGATCCGCTCGCTCCGTGCCGCTCGAGCCAGTCGTGACGTATTGGTCACAGATTTTCACTCGCTCATCGAAGGCTTCCGCGAATTGAAGCAAAACCACGCGAGGCGGGAAGCCTTCCTCAACGAATCCCTCGAACCCGCCGCCGAGAACGCGCGCCGGGAAACGGCAACGGGACTCACGCTCTTTGCCCTTGCCGAAGGGTGGGGTCAGTTCGCGTTCTTCGCGTTCATCGGCGCCGTACTGTTCGTGCTCCCCGCGCTTGAAGAGTTCCCCAGGGCCACACAAGTAGGCGTGGTGCTCGTGGTGCTGTACCTAAACTCGCCCCTCGACGTCCTCATGACCTGGCTTCCGGCCCTGGGCCGCGCTCAGGCATCGTTACTCAAAATCGAAGCGCTCTTTCCCGCGCTCGACGCTCTCGAATCCGAAGCGCACCTCGCGGCAAGACCACTCGGGACGAAGACGCTTCAACTCGATGGCCTCACTTACGAGTACCCCGCCGAGGCTGACACAGCCGGGTTCGTTCTGGGGCCGATCGATCTCACCCTCCAACCTGGCGAGCTCGTATTTCTCGCTGGCGGCAACGGTAGCGGCAAGACGACGCTGGTCAAACTCCTCGCCGGACTTTACGCCCCGGCCAAAGGGCAGGTTCTGCTCGATGGCGAGCCACTCGCGTCGGAGGACCGCGAAGCGTACCGACAACTCTTCTCGGTCGTTTTCGCCGACGGGCACGTCTTTCAGGATCTTTTCGGTCTCACCCCCGACGTGTGCGACCAACCCGCGAAAGACGGACTCACCCGGCTTGGCCTCGTCGGTCGCGTCGAAATCAGCAACGGCCGCTTTTCGACGCTCGACCTCTCGCAGGGTCAGCGCAAACGGCTCGCGCTGCTCACGGCGATCCTCGAAGATCGACCCATCTGCGTTTTCGACGAATGGGCGGCCAACCAGGACGCCCGCTTCAAGCGGTTTTTCTATCTCGAGCTCCTGCCCGAACTCAAAGCGAGGGGGAAAGCCGTCCTCGTCATCACACACGATGAAGACTACTATCATGCTGCCGACCGCGTCGTTCGCCTGCACGAAGGCTTGCTCGAAGAACCGGTGCAGGCCGTAGCGCGCGAGCAGTACCTCTAAGCCTCACCATAATCATGAGACTCGCGCCCCGTGGGGCGAATCGCCTTCTGTCAGGATCTCTTCATGAAAAAACTCTTATTCGTAATGACGGTGCTTTGGATGGTAGGCGCCGCCGGTCTGTGGTACTGGAACGACACCCACACCCAGCGCGTCGAATACCGCACCGTTCACGTCCGCCGTGCCGATATTCAGACAACAATCAACGCCACAGGCACCATCGAACCCGAAGACGTCGTTGACGTGGGCGCGCAAATCGCCGGCGAGATCCAGAGCTTTGGCACCGATCCGAACGACCCTAAAAAACCCGTCAGCTACGGCACGCACGTCGACGAAGGGACCGTGCTCGCTCACCTCGACGACTCCATCCTGAAATCCCGGTTGGCCCAGGCCAACGCCAGCGTCCTGCGCGCCGAGGCCGAGGTCGAGGAGGCCGATGCGAAGTTCCGCCAATCCGAGCGCGAGCTCGAACGGAGCAAGAAACTCCAGGCACGCGGCACTGGGATTGTGGCGCAATCAGAACACGAGACGGCTCAGGCCAATTGCGAAAGCGCCAAGGCGGCGCTGGACGTCAGCAAAGCCGGCGTGGCGGTCGCGAAGGCGAACCTCGAAGAGGCCGAAGTCAACCTCAAGCACGCCACGATCCGATCCCCGGTGAAGGGCGTCATCCTCGACCGCCGCGTGAACATCGGCCAGACCGTCGTCGCGAGCCTCAATGCACCGAGCTTGTTTCTGATCGCGAAGGACCTCAGCAAGCTGGAAATCTGGGCTTCGGTGAACGAAACCGACATCGGTGCGGTCCACGAAGGACAGGACGTCAAGTTCACCGTGGGGGCTTTTCCCAAGGATTCCTTCACCGGCCGCGTGTCTCAAGTCCGCCTCAACGCGAGCATGGTTCAGAACGTCGTCACTTATACAGTCGTCGTATCTGTGGAAAACCGTAGCGGGAAGATCCTGCCGTACCTGACCGCCCGCCTCCAGTTCCAGGTCGAAGCGCACAAGGGAAGCCTGCTCGTCCCCAACGCCGCCCTGCGCTGGCAACCACGACCCGAGCATGTCGCCCCCGCGTTGCGGGAGACGTTTCTGCTCGAACGCCAGAAGCGGGCTCACGAGGCGACGCAGGCAAGCTCGGAATCCGGCGCGGAGGGTATCGTCTGGATCAAGCAGGGTGAGTTCGTAAAGCCGGTCACCGTCAAAGTCGGTCTGAACGACGGCGTGCAAACCGAGATTCAAGGTGACGAGGTTCAGGAAGGGATGGAGGTTGTCCTCGGCGTGGTCCGCCACGAAGGCGCAGACGAGGCCGTGTCGATCCTGCCGCATACTCAGGTCGAGAAGAAGGCGAAAAAATAATCTCACGGAACGAACCAACGTGCGGCGGCCCTCTCGGCCGCGCAGACACGCATCGGTGGGAGTCGCGCAGTGGCGTTGCTTAAACTCGAAGGCATCCGGAAGAACTATCAGCGCGGGCGAATCGTGGTTCCCGTGCTCAAGGGTATCTCGCTGACGGTCGAACCGGGTGAGATGGTCGCCTTGATGGGCGCCTCGGGCTCGGGCAAGACCACGCTCATCAACATCATGGGCTCGCTCGACCGCCCCACCTCCGGCCGCTACTGGCTCGGCGGCGAAGAGGTTTCCGAGCTCTCCGTCGTCGAACGTGCCTTGCTGCGCGGGCGGAAAGTCGGGTTCGTCTTTCAGAACTTCAACCTCCTTCCCCGGCTCACCGCACTCGAAAACGTGATGATGCCGCTGATCTACTCCGCGCGTAACGCGCCCGCTCGGGAATGCCGCGAGCGGGCCATCGCCTTACTCGAGCGCGTGGGGCTCGGCGACCGGCTTGATCACGAACCGTCGCAGCTCTCGGGTGGCGAACAGCAGCGCGTCGCCATCGCGCGGGCGCTCGTGAATCGTTGCTCGCTGCTCATCGCCGACGAACCTACGGGTAACCTCGACTCTTCCACAGGCGAGGAAATCCTCTCCCTCTTCCGACAGCTCAACGTCGAAGACGGCTTGACGATCGTGATGGTGACTCACGACGCACATGTCGCCAGCCATGCCGACCGGATCGTGCGAATCCACGACGGTGTGATCTCCGATACAGGCGTGGACGAACAACCTCCGATTCCGAAAACCGACCCTAAGCGATCAGCGACCCCCGAAAACGACACCGAGCCGTCAAAATCCGGTCGGCGACGGGCCGAGGGAGCCGGTGGGTCTCGCTTCCTGTTCCGCACTGTGTCGACCGCACTTCGATCGCTGCGCCGAAACGCGCTACGCTCGGCATTGACCACGCTCGGAATCGTGATTGGCGTCGCGTCGTTGATCGCGATCGCCGAGATTGGCAAGGGCGCGTGGACAGCGATCCGCGAGATGCTCACGAAAACCGGCGTGGACAACGTCCTCGTACAGGCAGGTGCCGCGTCGCGCAACGGCGTGAGCCTCGGGAGTGGAAGCGTCAAGACGCTGACGCCGGAGGATGCCGACGCGATCTTGCGCGAATGCCCGTCTGTGCAAAGTCTGGCCCCAATCGTCTACGCGCGCCGGCAAGTGCTCCACGGTGGAAAAAATTGGGTTCCCGCGAGCTTGCTCGGCACCACGCCGGGCTTCCTCGAAGTGCGCGACTGGGACGAGCTGGATGAAGGCGAGATCTTCACAGAGCATGACGTCCGCGACAGCGCCATGGTGTGCATCCTCGGCCGAACGCTCGTGCAGGAGCTGTTTGACGATGAGTCGCCGATCGGCCAGGAGGTTTACGTCAATGACGTGCCTCTGAGAGTCATCGGCGTCCTGCGTCCCAAGGGCGCGGACATCATCGGCGAAGACCAGGACGACATCATGCTCGCCCCCTGGACAACGATCAAATTCCGCGTCAGTGCCGCCTCGTCCGGCAACACGTCGCGCCCCTCGCAGGAGATGCTCGAGCTGGCCGAGCAGGTCAACTCACTCAAAGGCCGCTACCCCCGTTCGCGGACCGGGCTTTTTCCCACTTTTTCCGCAAGCCAGTCGGTGGATTCACCGCGCCTCGAGCGAATGTCGAACGTCGACACTGTCCTCGTACGCGCACGATCCACGGCGGAAATCCCGGTCGCCATGGATCAGATCAAGACGCTGCTGCGCGAACGGCATCGGATTGGTCCTGATGAGCCCGACGATTTCTCGGTTCGTGACTTCACGGAAGTTGTCAAACAGGTCCAATCGACCGTCAACCTGGTCGCCGGGCTGCTACTATGTGTGGCCCTGATTTCGCTGGTTGTGGGCGGGGTCGGGATCATGAACATCATGCTCGTCTCCGTGACCGAGCGCTATCGCGAGATTGGCCTGCGAATGGCCATCGGCGCGCGGCCGCGCGACATTTTGCGCCAGTTTCTCGTCGAGGCAGTGGTGCTCTGTCTCATGGGAGGCGCGGCAGGCATCGTCACGGGTCGAGGCGCATCGATCCTCGTCAAGGTGCTCGCCTCCTGGCCCACGCAGCCGTCGTTGCTGGCGATCCTGGCGTCCGTCTCCGCCTCGATCACCGTCGGGGTCATCTTCGGTTACTACCCCGCGTGGAAAGCGTCGAGGCTCGACCCGATCGTCGCTCTTCGCTTCGAGTAGGCGTTCGGGACGGGGCGTTGGACTCACTCGCGATTTTCGGTGTTCGCTTGCGGTCCGTGCGTCACATCGAACCCGCGCAATCGCCAGCCCGTCCCTTCCACGGCGATCGCCCCCACGAAACCAACCCCCGGGGAAAGCTCCGCCAACGCCCAGCGATTCGGTTCGTCAGGCTGATCCTGAACGCGCAACAGCCGCGGCGGATCGCCCGGCGCCAACGTGACGTCGAAGTCGCCCAGCGGCAGCGCCAGACCCTTGCCAATGGCCTTGATATACGCCTCTTTGCGGACCCAGCCCCGGAAGAACGTCAACTGACGGAGTTCCGGCGCCACCCGGAAGAAATCCGCTTGCTCGCGCGTTGAGAAGAACCGAGCGACGATCCGTTCCGCGTCCTCAAGAGCGCGTAATGCCTCGAGGTCAACGCCCACCTCACGTCCGCACACCACCGCCAGAAGTGCAAGATCCTTCGAGTGGGCAAGATTGAAGCGTAGCCCGCCGATCGTAGCTTCGCCTCGTAGTGCGGGCTTGCCGTGCTCGCCATAGACGAACGCGACTTCCTCCGGCCGTAAGCCGAGGTACTGCCCCAAAACTCTTCGAAGCAAGGCGCGTCCCACCACGAACCGGGTGCGATGGATCACTGCGTGAAATCGTGCCGCACGGGCGCGCTCGTCCACATCAAGGATCGACGCCAGCTCAGATACGACGGTGTCCGACGGGTCGAGCGGGATTCGCCAGACGTGCACGTCCTCGCTTCCCAGAGTGAGCTGGGATGGAGGACGATGCCAGTCGCCCTCAGGATGGGTATCCATCAACGAGCGCCCTTGGGCGGGCCGTGCAAGGTGGATCGGACTCTTTGAGAAGCTCGATCCACCGTACCGGACGAACGCTCGCGTGTGCAACCTATCCTCGCGTTGACCGGCTCAGGAGAGCGGCCCGATCGCACCCGTTGACGGAGCATAAACTGAGGTCAGCACCGTGTTCGTGTCATTGGAATTGCTGCTCGACAGTGTCACGAATTGCTGTGCCGGCGCTTGACGGGAGAGAATGATGAACGTGGCACTATTGCCTCCGTTCGCAATCGCCGAGCCGAACTTCACGGACAACGTCGCAGAATTACTGCCGGGCTGCCACGCGATGGTCGACGGATTCAACACCGACTGCCCACGCGCGGCCTGCGGGGTGCTCAAAGCGCCGATTGACCCGCCTGAGATCACGTAGGAGTAGGTCGACTGTCCACTATTCGTCAGGTCGGTTCCGACCGGAGTGTTATTGAAGAGCCACGACAATGCTTGGATGCCTCCCGACCCTCCTTGAACGTCAACCTGGTAAGCGTACGCATAGAGACCACCGGCCGCGCCGGTTCCTTGAAACACCTCTGACTCCACGTTCCCGGCCACACCGGACGAAAATTGGAAAGTGGAGGCCATCGCCGGCGATGAGCCCATCGGTTGGAACAGGCTCGCGAACTGCGCCGAGGTCAGCGTGGCCATGTTCACCGTCTGTGCGCCCGCGGGTTGCGGTGGGTTGCCGGGCTGGGACGCAGGCTGAAGGAAGCCGACGTCCGTGAGATTCTCGTTGGAAAGGAGCAGGTCCAGGTAGACCGTGTTGATATTGCCCTGGCCACTCGCGAGTAGTCCCGTGAACGCGGCGAGTCCCGATGGGTCGACTGCACGGTTCAGGATTGCGTTGAAGGCGGCACCGACTTCCTGGGCTCGATACTCCCCGGAATTCATGAGTGCTGCGACGACGTTGTCGTGACTCGCACCTGCGTTCAGCCAGCCAGTAAAGACAGTCATGCCAGTCGCATCAGCGGGGCGATGCAGAAGATCCTGAAAGGCCGCGTTCACGAAACCGGAGTTGCCCGGATTCTTCATCGCAAACTCGCCACTGGCGAGCAACGCACGGCTGACGTTGTCGGGCGTCGCGCCATACTGCATCCAGGTCTGGAAGATGTTGATGACGCCCGGGTCCGCTGGGTGGTTCAGCTCAGTTTCGAAGAGGGCATTGATTTGGTCCGCCTCGTGTTCGGGCGAGAAGTACAAATCGAGCACAAACTGCTGAGTCGTCAGGCCGGACTGAAACTGCTGGTTCCAGTACGTCAACTCGTTGGCACCGGGCGAGCGTCCCAGAATCTCCGCATAAACGGCTGTCACCGCGCCGGATGTGGTTTGGGATGCCGTGGGTGTTGAGTGTGAAGGACCCGTGGGGGAAGTCGGTGCGGGTGTTGTGGGTGTCGACGGGGGGCTGGATGGATTGGTTGGGGTGTTTGTGGGGTTGCCGTGGGGAAAGGTGGCACTCAGTTGGTATTCCCCCGCAGCGAACGCATCATTCGTCGCCCCTGTAACCTCAATGAAGTAGCGCTGACCGGGTGTCACATTGGTAATCTGGGCCGACACGCTGTCCGACCAGGCGCCGGCATTTCCCTGACTCGCCAGGACATTTCCCGAGCTGTCGACGATACTGATCTTCGGACTGAGCAGGCTGATGTTGCTGGCCGAAGCCGTGACCGTAAGGGTGTTCCCGCTGTTACTCGGCGCGACCAAGGTGAAGTATTCCGTGTCGCCAACCGCGTTGAGCGAGACGTTGTTTAGAGTCGCTTGCAGCGAACTGCCGAGCGAGGGGTTGAGGTTCACGGCATTCGAGAGACTCAGGCCCTGCCCTTGGCCCTGGTACGCATCCGGAGTGCGCGGGCCGTAGATCGCCTGGATGCCCGCGATGTCGCCGGGCATCAAGCCAGCCCGAACACCGCCGTAAACGGTGTTCATCACGACGTTGCCGTTGCCTGGCGGCGGTTCATCCAGGCCCAGTGCCAGCCCGGTCTCGTGCAGCATGACGCTGTAAAAGTCGAAATCACTACCAATGTTCCAGGGCATGACGGTGTTGACTTCGACGTTGCCGCTCACCGTGTCGGTGCTTCCCGGCGTGGGAGGCGAGTACGTCTGGGCCAGGGTCTGGGGATTATTGAAATTGTCGCCGCCGAAGCGGATGTCACCGAAGCGCGGATCGCTTTGCGTTTGTCCCTGGGCGTTGATGGACCAGGATCCGCTCTCGCTAACCGGCACGATGTTGATGTTCGCAGCGTCTTCCCAGGTGGCCAGTGCGCGGGCAATTTCGCGCTGCCAGGTGCCGTTACCGAACTTGGCATTGAAGGCGGCGTTCAGGTTGCTGGCGCCGAAATCCCAGAGAGCGCCGTCCGGCGCGATGCTGTACGTGATCTGCGCAGGATTCGGCCATTGCGTGCCACTGAGAACGTAGTCTCCGCCGGTCCCTGACAGCAATGTTCGACCTTCAAGGTCCTCGAACGAGAGCCGTCGCTTCGTTCGTTGCTGGTTTGCATCCTTTTGCCGTGTTAGCCAACCCCGGAGCATCCGCATGGTTTCGAAATCCCTTGACGATGTCGCTGTACCCTCAAGCGGCGCACGCGCCGCGCTGCGCAGTGCGATCGCCCGCCCCGCGCGAGGTCGTTCCGTTGTGTCGATTGGGAGACCGCAGCCCGAATCCTTGGGGGAAGTACCCGGCCACGGCAGAAAGTGAGGAGTCGCGGAGGCCTACTTCCTGGCCAGCAACAAGATGCTGCTGATAATGATTTGCCTCGAAGCCACGACTCGCTAACGAAGCCTAGGCCCTCTTTGCACCCGAGGCAAATCCGAAACAACCGGCGTTTTGCGTAGGCAACTTAACCGGTCGAACAGAGAAAACGGGCAGGATTTATGCGGCAAGGACGACACCGCGAACCTTTGTGTCGAGTCACAACGGGCAGCCGCGCTCGCGATTCAAAAAAAGGAAGCTCATTTATAGAAGTACAACGGCATGCTGGCGAGCTGACCCCGCGGACCGACAGCGCCCAATAGCCCACGAAAGGCGTAGCAGCGTGAACACCCCGGACGAGCCCCCAGCACTGTTGGGCCGAAGGGCTGTCCGGGATCGTGCATTATCCAAATCACCGGGACATCGATTTAGAGATTCTTCTTATATTAATGATTACGATCAATATCCCGTGGATTGCGAACGGCGACACGCGCGTCACGCGTGCTCCGCCCCACCCGCGAAGGAGAGGTACTTTTCACCCTCGCCGGTCAGAAGCCAAAGGGGATTGGCTTCCGTGAGCTCGATGAAGTGAAGGATGATCTGCGCAGGGATGGTGACGCCGCGCTCGTAGTGTCGCCACGTCAGCTCGGGCACTCCCAGGTGATCTGCCATCATGAAATGGCCGTCGTCGCCATAGCATTCCTCGCGAATCATCCGGATACGCTTCGAGAGATCGGCCTGCCTCATCACAGCGATATCTCCTCAACGACTAATGAATCAACAGCGTCGTGACGTTATGGTTCGCAGTCTAAGTCCCTGAACGTGTCCTATGCTGCTATTGCTGCCCTGAATCAACAGAACGTGGCTGCGAAGAGACACCGCCATGCACCCGACGCCACAGACCCCTTCGCAAGAACGACGCTCGTCCGTTCGTTACCGCGCAAGTGCCAATCGCGCGCGCATCGAGTGGCTGGAGGACGACGAGCTTCATTCTGCGCAAGGGTCGCTGGTCGATATCAGTCACGGAGGCGCTCAACTGCGCGTGGAGCGCGACCTGGGAACGGTGAGGTCGCTCTGGTTGCGCCTCGAAGAGCCCATGAATACGGATGAGATTCCGGCAACCATCGTCCGGATCGGTCACGATCAGAACCTCGGTCTCGCGTTTGCTCGGCCGTGTCCTCACGACCTACATCTCACAGCGACCCTGGGTGTCAATCCGTACCATGCCCGGGTCGGCAACGGTCTGGAGCGATGACTGAAGCCCATCTCGCCTCTGAATCCCGTGGTAGCAAGACGTGGCCTTCACGGAGTATCCGCGTAACAATTTGCGGATTACTGCGTTCCCAACACTGATGAGCGCCTACACAACCTCGGCAGCGATGAACTTGCTGCCTTCTCCGGTAAGCAGCCATCGTGGATGGGCACCGGTCACCCCGATAAAACGGAGGATTGTGGGCGCCGGGATCAATGCTCCGGCCTCAAATCTCTTCCACGATCGCAACGGGAGCCCCAGCGCCTCGGCAATACGCCGTTCGCCGTCGATTCCGAATAACTCGATACGTATCTCGCGCACTCGGCTCGCGAGCGTGCACGACCCAATTGTTGTCGGTTCCATAGGATGATCTCTCGCGTCAACCGTCACGGATTCACCGAACCCGCTGACGCCAGGGTCCACCACTCGCAGATCCCCGCCTTCAGCGGCTTAATTCTCGGCAGAATCAAGAATCATTAACGATATCTATTGGATTCAAGGTTCCTACCGAAGTCAAGTAAGGCTGACGAAGAAAGAGACGGCTCCTAAGCTGACTACGACGACCACGACCGAGTGTGATTCTTGCGCAAACTTGAGACCAATCCTGACGGCGATGGTAAAGCCGGTGCCACGTTCCGACGACATCGGCCGAAAGTAGGCTGGTTTTCGGCAAAAAGCGGCAAATCTCATCAATCGTAAGAGGAACACACCACAATCTATAACTATGTGCATGGTAACCACGTTTGATTGCGACTGGCGAGGCGTGCTGGAGGAGAATCACGATGAGGTTCGAGACTTCGAGAGCCTCATGTGGACATGGCAGCGAGGGTGGCCGACGAGGACCAGCGATGCAGGAGTCGTTTTTCCAAGTTCCGACAACTTTGTGACTCGGCAGTTCGAGGCCGCGTCCCGTGTCGTCCAATGAGTTCGCCTCCCTTCGCCACTTGGGAGAATGGGAGGCGTGTTGGTTACTCCATCCGCTTCAGGCCTCGTCTGACTGGACGTAGCCGAGTTCCCGCACCACTTCGAGAACCTCGCTCCATGTTGGGAACATACGGCCATTCTTCGTCTTGTAGTCCTGCATCGCCTGCATGAACTCCAGTTCGGCAGCCGTATACTCGCGATCGCACGTCGTGGGGTCCACCAAGCGCCGACGACCGCTCTCTTGACGGGCCTTGTTAGCCCGTACGGCACGCTCACTCGTGCGGTGGGACGTCGAATCAATGCGACGCGGCTCGATGTGAAACACGGGGGTGCTCCTTCATGGGGCGAACCCCGGGGGCAGCTCAGCCCGGCCGGGGCACAATCGGTTCTTCCACGGATCAATGCGAGTGAATCGACGCTCCGCACATCCACTTCACCGTCGGAGCAACTGCGGGATGATGCAACTCGGCTCCGTACTGCCAATGTACTCGTCGTTCCCGAGACCTCTGCCACTCACGATTGGAGTGAGCATCAAAAGCGCGGCACACCCACAACCTTCATTTGGGCTTGAGGTCAACCAACTTGATTGCAGAGAAGATAGAACCTGGCGCAGATCTCAGATCCCCGACATCAGTGGGGACGAGAGGATCTTAGAACATCGCAGACTTGTTAGGCAAGCACCAACGGGCCATTTTTCTAAACCAGCACAATTTAGCTCAGATCTCCCAGGCCACCGTCGAATTAAGGCAAGCCTTCCGAGGATTTCCCAGGGGACACGTCGGTTTTTTGCCGCGCCGGGCCGGAATTGCATCAACATAACTGTCAATGCATTATTCAATTTATGTCATATTATTACCGAGACCACGACACAAGAGCGACCTCGATTTGGTTGCCCCTCCCCACCAAAACGGCATTTCTGAAGATGAAACGGGCCAGAAAGGATTACCGCCTATTTTTACCAAGACACAGAGCACTGCCATGTATGATTAGACACGACGAGCGATTTCGTTCCCGATTCATCGAGGGATCGTTGCAAACTTAGGGATTGAAGTTGCGTCGCGCGCTGTGCAGGATGTCGTCCTTAATTTCCGCACCCCTAGAAGCGTTGCAATGACCTCGGTTGAGCGAGGACAAGGAGATCGAGAATGAAGGATCGGATCCCCCACCCGAATCTTGCTCTCTCCAGCCGGGTACGTGAGATCCACCAGGAAGTCTTTGGAGAGGACGACGACTGCCACGTGGCCGACGAGCTTGGCCTTCCACGCCAGACGTGGAGGAATTATGAGGCCGGGTGCACCATCCCGGCGCAGGTGATCCTCGAGTTCATTCTTCAGACGGGCGCGAATCCCCGGTGGCTCCTCACAGGCGAGGGCGAAAAATACGGGCCAGAGCCCTTTGAGCCGCTTCACGCCCACGGCCTCGCCAACGGACCGCGGCGAGGTGACCGGGTCCGCCCGAATCCGTACTCACCGCGGGCAACCCACAATTCCTCAGGCGAGAACAACTGACATTCGCGGTGGGACGCCGGTCCACCAAGCCGGCGAGCGTTGGGTGGATGGGGTCGAGCCCGGCCCCATTTCCCCCACGGCCTGCGACTGAATGAGCGATGCACAGCGGCTGCAGACCGCCTTCCGTTCTGCACACCGACGAAGGTGCGCCCAGCGCTGATGCTCGGACGACGCCGTCAGCGCGACTCCACAGCCTGTTCGCGCAATTGATCGGACGTCGGAAGCTGAATCATGGTTTCCGACGCATCGTCCATGAGAAACCAGGATTTACACTGGTTACAGGTTGCCAAGAGCCGATGCGGCGCAGCGATATCCGGCAGGTGGACGACAACGGCCTGCCTGCAAACCGGACAGGGAACGCCAGCAAGGTGATCAGGGTCGGTCCGGTCCAGCGAGAACTGGATCAAACGCAACCTGACGACACGTTCCAAATGAGTTTGTGCGCTTTTGAGGGACATAACCCCACGATGCCATAGAAGGTGCGCACAAGCAATAAGGAACCGTCCCGCAGTTCTTATTATTCTGAGAGCCCCTAAATCCGCGTGGCCACTATATTCATAATGAGACACCGTATCCATCGTATTTTTATCAATCGATTTGGTCTAATCTTCCTCGCCGATATTCTCTTGTTCGAGCGACTGATCTCAGCGTGACTCCTCCGGTACGGTCAACCACGAGGCGATTTCCTCTGCCCAGAGGTCTGCTTCCTTCTGTTGATCGGTCATGCCAGCAGAGCGAATGTGTTCGCTGAGCAGGAGGACAAATTCCCGGCGCTCTCGTTCAAGATCGGCGAGTTCGCGTTCGCGACGATCTTGGTCGAATCGTCGTGCGGATTCTCGAAACGCCGCAACCCCGATCGCTTCGCGCTCGCGTGCGGTGTTCGGCTCCGCCTCGAGTCGCCATCGTCGTTCTTCGAAAACGAGCCGTTCCGCTTCTTGAACTGCGAGGAGTCGGGAATGCTCCCGTTCCTCGGCAAGTTTGGTCAGGCGTTCTTCCTCTCGTCGTCGTGCCGCAATTCGCTCCGCGTAGAGGCCGGACCGCCTGAGAGCCTCGAGACAGCGCTGACGGTTCGCTCCCAACGTCAGCGAGCTTCCGGACAGCCGCAGCCTCGACGATCGAGGGCGGCGCTGAGGGTAGGCCGATTGTCGTCCTGGGCGAAAGGAAGAATCGGGCATCGCTCCTCCCCTTGCAAAGGGTGAGGAATTAGACGCCGGAGTCATCCCGATCGTTCGTGTACGGGCGGCAGGCCGGCCGCGCTCGTTTCAAACTTTGAAGTGCTCAATCCGCACCCACAATCCGATCCGTGAGTGCCAGCGTCGCGCCCTGAGTCACAAACTCGGTCAGCACCCTGCCCTCTCGCGACTGGTCGATGCCGCGGATGGCATCGACGACGACGGTCACGCGGCAACCGCGTCGCAGGAGTCCGAGGACCGCACACTCAACGCAATAGTCAGTCGCGACACCATATACGGCGAAATCCGGCCTTTTGGAGTTGTACAGTCCGACAAGGCGGTCGGCGTCGGGGTGACTGAAGAGATCGAGAGCGCGTTTTTCGAGGGTTAAGTGGAGCGGAAGCGGTCCGTCCCAGAGTTCGTCAGCATGCAACACACGCGTATCCTGCCGCTCGGTGGCCTCAACCCGGTACTGCCCCCAAGTGCCCACCATACAGTGAGGGGGAAACTGCTCGAGTTCCGGATCGCCCGGCGTATGTGCACAGGACGTCGCGAGTACGCGTATGCCCTGCGTCCTGGCGAACCCTGTGAGACGCCGGAGATTGGGGACGATCGCCTCCGAACCCCGAATGTAGAGCGCCCCGGTGGGTTCGAGAAAGTCGCGCTGGGTGTCGACATCGATGAAGACGAAGGGGTTCGGGGTCATGCGCGATTCCTCCCTGCGTTTTGCGAAAAGTTTACCGGTCTGAATGAGAATCCGCGAGATCCGATCGTGTGACGCGCGAAAACAGCGAACGATCGGTTCCGATTCCCGCTCGGGCTCATGCTATGGTACGAATAGAGTGTCGATTCTGTTGAGAACAAGAAACCAATGTCGTCGGTCGAGTCCAGGTCCTCCTGTCAACGGTTCTGGAACCGGGAACGATCGTTCGAGACCCGAAGCAAACGAGAACCGCAATGCCGGATACGAGTGTCCCGAGCCCGTCGGAACCCAAACCCGGAGCGCAGCGTGCCCCCATGTCAGGCAGCCGTTCCCTGGCGGACCGCGCCGTACAGTTCCGGCAAGCCCTGGAAGATCGGACGGCCAAAGTGGCCGTGATCGGGCTCGGTTATGTGGGTCTCCCACTCGTCGAATTGTTCGCCGGCAAGGGGTTCCCGGTCCTGGGACTGGACATCGATCCCGTCAAGGTCGAGCGGCTCCAGGCGGGCGAAAGCTACATCGGTCACATCACCTCCGAACGCGTCGCGGCGCTTCGGGACTCGGGCCGATTCGAAGCGACATCCGACTTCGCGCGGCTAGCCGAGGCGGACGCCGTTCTCATCTGCGTCCCAACGCCCCTGGGAAAGCACCACGAGCCCGACCTCTCGGCCGTGATCGCGACCGGCCGTTCGATCGGACAACATCTCCGGTTCGGCCAGCTCATCGTGCTCGAGAGCACAACGTACCCCGGCACCACGCGCGACGCTCTGAGGCCTGAGCTGGAAGCCGGCGGGCTATGCGCGGGGCTCGATTATTTCCTGGCGTACAGCCCGGAACGCGAGGATCCCGGCAATCCCAAGTTCTCAGCATCGAATATCCCCAAGGTCGTGGGCGGCTGGGATGAGACCAGTGGCGAGCTCGCGCGTGCTTTGTACGGCTCCGCGGTGCCGCAGGTCGTGCCCGTCTCGTCGTGCGAGGTGGCCGAGGCGTGCAAGATCCTTGAAAACACGTACCGAGCCGTCAACATTGCACTGGTTAACGAGTTGAAGGTCGTCTTCGATCGCATGGGGATCGACGTTTGGGAGGTGATCGACGCCGCGAAGACGAAGCCGTTCGGCTTTCAGGCGTTTTATCCCGGGCCGGGTCTAGGGGGCCACTGCATCCCGATCGACCCGTTCTACTTGACCTGGGCGGCCCGGGAGCACGGGGTCCACACCCGTTTCATCGAACTCGCCGGTGAAATCAATACGGCGATGCCCCATTATGTGGTCGATCGCCTCGCCGCCGCCCTGAACGAGCGCGGTAAGCCGCTCAAGGGGAGCCGTGTGCTCGTCCTGGGAGCAGCCTATAAGCCCGATGTGGACGATTGCCGCGAAAGCCCCGCGGTCGAGCTGATGGAATTGCTTCAGGATCGGGGAAGTCTCGTCTCCTACAGCGACCCACACGTGCCCATTCTGCCCGTGATGCGCCGGCGATCGTTCCGGCTGGAGAGTGTCACGCTCACCGCAGAGACGCTGGCGGACCACGATTGCGTGCTGATCGCGACGGACCACAAGCGATTCGACTGGCCCTTCATTTTGGAGCACGCCCGTTTGGTGATCGACACGCGAGGCGCCACGCGTGGGATTTCGCGAGAGGGCGGCGCCACCGTGGTTAACGCCTGAATGGCAATTGCAAAATGGCAGAACGGTAGATGCAAAATGGCAGATGCGCGATGCAAAATGGTAAACTCCGGAAGAGTGGTGAGAGCCCAATTCCTCGCCTAGCGCGAAGATCCCTGCGGCATCAACTGGCATCTTGCATCTGACATGTTGCAGCTTGCATCCCAGGTAGGAATTCGCAATGCGCGTGTTGATTACTGGGGGGGCCGGGTTCATCGGCTCGCACCTTTCGGAAGCCTACCTGGCGCGAGGCGATAGTGTATTCGTGCTCGATGACCTCTCCACGGGGAGCATCGACAATATCCGCCACCTCAAAACCAACCCTCGCTTCCACTACACGATCGAGAGCGTCCACCACAAATCGGTCGTGGCTGAGCTGGTGGATCAGTGCGACGTGGTCTTCCACCTCGCCGCCGCCGTCGGCGTCAAACTGATCGTTGACAGCCCGGTGCGGACCATCGAGACCAACGTCCACGGCACAGAAGTCGTCCTGGCACAGGCCAACAAGAAAAAGAAGAAGGTCCTGATCGCATCGACGTCGGAGGTGTATGGGCTCAGCACCCAGGTACCCTTCCGCGAGAACGGGAACCTGGTGATGGGTGCAACCACGAAGGGGCGCTGGAGCTACGCCTGCTCGAAAGCGATCGATGAGTTCCTCGCCCTCGCCTACTGGCGCGAGAAGAAGCTCCCCACGGTTGTCGTGCGTCTCTTCAATACCGTCGGTCCTCGACAGACGGGGCAATACGGCATGGTGGTCCCCACCTTTGTAAAACAGGCGCTGCTGGGGCTCCCGATCACCGTCTACGGCGACGGCACCCAGAGCCGCTGCTTCGCCTATGTCGGCGATGTGGTGCGTGCGCTTGTCGCGCTGATGGACCACCCCGACGCCGTCGGTCAGGTTTTCAATATCGGCTCGAACGAGGAAGTCAACATCAAGACCCTGGCCGAACGCGTCAAGGCCATGACCGAGTCGAAGTCTGAGATCGTCCTCGTCCCGTATTCCGAAGCCTATGAAGAGGGCTTTGAGGACATGCCACGCCGAGTCCCAGACATCTCGAAGGTCAGTGCCCTCGTGGGATTTCGCCCCAGTCTGACGCTCGATCAGATCCTCGCGCAGGTGATCGCGTTCTTTCGTGACGAGGCATCGCCCTCCATCAATCCGGAAAACGGCTAATCGCCCGCCCAGCCAAGCATCAGCGGATCGTCACGAAATCATTGTGGTTGAAGAGCACGTGCACGAGGTCTTCACGTGCACGTTCCCTGGGATTCACCGAGGGCTTCACTGTACTCGCCGGACCCGAGTTGAACGCGCTCAGGCTGGCTTTTTCGGCCAGGTGACCCGCCTGCTCGCTAAGATACTCAACGCAGGCGTCGCGCTCTTCGTGCGTCGGGTCACGACCAAGTATGCGGACGAACGCGCCCTCAATGAACGCGGAATCCGACACGCCCGATTCCTGGCCAATTCGTCCTGCGAGGACTCGCGCCTGCTCCCTCGCGAGAGGGCTGTTCGCGAGTGCGAGTGCCTGCTGCGGCATCACGCTTTCCGAGCGACGGTAGCAGGAACTGACGTTCGCCGAGTCGAACAGCTTGAGAAAGGTTACCCGCTTCTCCTTCGCATGGCGGAAATACAGGCTCCGCCGGTGCGCGGTCGATCCCGGATCGAGATCGGGTCCACCGCGAGTGGGATCGAGGCTCCCCGCGACGTACAGCACGTTGTCGCGCACGAGCTCCGCTTCCATCCTGTGCGCACTCATGCGCCAGAGGAAGGCGTTCGCGGGATCGCGGGTGAGATTGGCGTCATTCGGTCCACCCGTCGACGAATCCATGCGGTACGCCCGGCTCGTCACCAAAAGGCGGTGGATCGACTTCATACTCCAACGCTGATCCATCAGCTCCACAGCCAGCCAATCGAGCAAGGCGGGTAAGGCTGGCGGGCGACCGTTGAGACCAAAATCGAAGACCGTGGGAACGAGAGGCTCGCCGAAGTGGCGCATCCAGATATGGTTGACCGCGACACGGGCCGTCAACGGATTCTCACGGCTCGTCATCCAGCGAGCCAGGGCAAGTCGCCGGCCAGTGCTCGACGTTGGATAAACTGAACCGATGGGCGCGTAGTCCGAACCCTCTTTGCCCGCAGCCCCCTGAGCCGTCTCGACGGCCTTATTTGCTTCGTTCCACGCCTTCTCCGCATCCGCGAGGGTCTTCTTGGCGGCGTCCGAGGCGGGATTGGCGGCCTGCTTCGCTTCGTTCAGTGCTTGCTCACTGCGAAGCTGTTTCTCCTGGGCCTGGAGGAGCGAGCACTGCCGCTCCAACCGGTGAGCTTCCTGCGCGAGGCGATCGGCGTCGGATTGCGGCGGAACCGTGTACTTCGCGCGATCAGCCGCGATCCTGGCCTCGACGCTCGCGACGTTGGCACGACTCGCCGCAAGCGCTTTCTCCGCAATGGGCAGCATCGCTTCCGCTTTCGCGAGCGCGGCCTTTGCGCCCGCTTCGGTCGTCACCGGAGGAGCACCCTTCGACGTCTCGGCCAGTTGGCGATCGCTGGGAAGCGAGTCGATCCGGACCTTGAGAAATTCCGCCGATGCGTCAAACGTCCAGAGTGAGAGAGGCCCCTTTTGCCGGGAAGCCGGCAGCTTGTACGCCAATGCAAACTGACCGTCGACGGCGACATTCACAAGCTGGTCGCGGATCACCACCTCCAGCGTGTGCTCCGTGTCGCGTTTGACGGGAAAGGGTTTCATCCCCTCGGCCGGATACGACTTTTGACCGTTCCGCTGGACCATGATCTGAATCTTCGGCCCGCCGGAGTAGTTGCTAAGGTAGACTCCGATGTAGTCGCCCGACTCGGCGATGTCAAAGCTCATCCCCACCGAGCGCCACTGGTTACCCCCGGTGATCTTGAGGCGGAACTCCGCCGCGAAGTCGCGTGGCATGTCCGATTTTGAGATGAGACGACACTCGACGTCACCGACCTCGCTTTGACGCAATCGGCCGTTCTCGTAGCGCCATGTCCCCGCGCCTTGCTCCCAGAGCTCCGGTTTCGGCGCCGAGAAGTCGTCGACCAGCAAAGGGGACCTCGGGACGTTAGGCTTATCCTCCCCAGGTCCGGCGAGTGCAGCAATCCGCCGCTGAGCGTCCGCGATGTCTTGCTTCGCTTTTTGGAGGCCGGCTTCCTTGGCGGACACATCGGCCCTGGCCTGGTTGAGGGTCTCGTCCCGGACGAACTGCTGGATGCCGGGGTAGAAAGCCGGGGTCGGCAGGCTGACTGGCTGGATCGTGACCTGGCCGAGCCGCGCCAGGAACGCGGGCAGTGTGGGCTCGAGCGGACGGTCCTTGGCGGGTCGCTTCTCGTCGCCACGTTCGAACAGATAGGTCGGAGTCTGCGCCTTGGCGTCGTAGATGCGAACGAGTCCGTCCTTTGACAGGTCGGACTGGCCCGGTAGGCGATCGGTCCTGATGTCGTACGGTTCGAAGAACGCGCGGAGACGGTAATAATCCGCCTGGGCGATGGGGTCGTATTTGTGGTCATGGCACCGGGCGCAGTTCCAGGTGATCCCCAGGAACGCCTTGCTCGTGTGTTCCACCGCGTTGTCGAGCCAGACGTTGCGGTTGAATTTGTACCAACTGCGAACCAGGTACCCCGTCGCCCTCTGGGCCGATCGATCCTCCGGCGCGGCCTCGTCGGCCGCGAGCATCTCGACGATCATCTGGTCGTAACCTTTGTCCTGGTTCAGCGATTCCAGGATCCAGTCCCGCCAGCGCCAGATGTGAGGCTGACTCTCGCGCACCTCCTTGGCGTAGCCGTCCCAGTCGCTATACCGCCAGACGTCCATCCAGTGGCGTCCCCAGCGCTCGCCGTACCGAGGGTCGGCCAGCAGTCGATCGACAACCTTCTCGTAAGCGTCGGGTGCGTCATCGGCTAGAAACGCCTGGCGCTCCGCGGGAGTAGGCACCAGACCGATCAGGTCCAGCGACAGTCGCCTCAGCAGCGTCTCCTTATCAGCTTGTGGTCGTCGCTGGAGTCCGCGCTTTTCATGCTCTGCAGCCAGAAACGCGTCGACAGGATTGTCGGCCCATGCCTTGTTCTGCGGCCGGGGTACATCGGGGCGCGTGGGTGTTCGGAACGCCCAATGCTTGCGGGGATCCGCCTGCGGCGCTTCGTCCGAGGGCGCGTGCGCCCCCTGGTCGATCCACGACTTGATCGTCGCGATCTCCCCGTCCGAGAGCGGCTCCCCCTCCGGCGGCATGCGCCAGTCGTCGGCCCCCGCTATGGCCTCAACGATCAAACTCTCCCCGCTGTTTCCTGCAACAACGGCCGGGCCGCTGTCGCCGCCTCGTTTCAGCGAGACCACTGTGTCGACGCGCAGCCCGGACTTCTGCTTGAACGCCCCGTGACATGCATAGCAGCGCTTGGCAAGAACCGGCTTGACCTCGCGGACATAGTCCACCTCGGCCGCGAGTAGCACACCAGGGAGCATTAGCCAGCCAGCCAGAACCAGAATCGGCCTCATGCACGAGCCCCACAATCCGGATCGCGAGCCGTGAAATGACGGTTGCACTGTTGTTGAACAAGCGCATCGTATCGCAACGACAGCCACGCGGCAAGCGATCGCTGCTCGAGTCGGTGGCTCCTTGCAATGCCGTCGAACCCCGGTAAGGTGGCCCTTATCCGTCGCTCGACCTGCCCCGAAGTGAGTTCGATCATGAAGCCTCGCTCCGCCGTCATTCTCTGCCTCGTCGTGGTCAGTGCCCTTCGGAATGAAGGGCGAGCTGCCGAGGACACTCCCGCCAGTCCGAAGGTCTTCCGCGCGGGCGCCGCAGCGATCGATGTTTCGCCGCCCAAATTGCCCGCCATCATCAACGGGAGTTTCCTCGAACAGCAAGCGGCGAAAGTCCACGATACGTTGAACGCGCGGGCCCTGGTGCTCGACGACGGCACGAGCCGCCTGGCCATCGTCGTCGTCGACAGTTGCATGCTCCCCCGGGACCTCATCGACAAGGCCAAGCTGCTTGCCCAGGATCGGACGCAGATCCCTGTCGAGCACATCCTGGTTTCCGCGACGCACACCCACTCCGCGCCCTCGGCCATGGGAGCACTCGGGACCAGACCGGACGCCGACTATGTCGCCTTCCTGCCCGGCCGGATCGCCGATTCGATCGCTCTGGCGAACGAAAACCTGACCCCCGCGCAGATTGGCTGGTCGCTCATCGACGATCCCGACCACACCCACTGCCGGCGCTGGGTGCGACGACCGGACAAGCTGATCGTCGACCCCTTCGGCGACGCCACCGCCCGGGCGCACATGCACCCGGGCTACCAGAATCCGGATGCGATCGCGCCGTCCGGTCCCGTCGATCCCGGCCTCTCGGTACTGGCCGTCCGCACGCCTGAGGGCCGTCCGATCGCGCTCCTCGCCAACTACTCGATGCACTACTTCGGCGCACCCGCCGTGTCGGCTGACTACTTCGGACGATTCGCCACCGAGATGTCCAAGCTCGTCGGCGCCCAGGGAAAATCCTTCGTCGCCATCATGTCACAGGGGACCAGCGGCGACCAGCACTGGATGGGCTACTCTCAGCCCAAGGATCCCATCACGATCGACGCCTACGCCGCGGCGGTGGCGAACAAAGCGCACGCAGCCTGGCAGTCGATCACTTACCGCGCTTGGGTTTCGCTTGCGATGGCCGAGACCCGTTTGACGCTGCGCCGCCGCGTTCCCGACGAGCGCCGGCTGGCCTGGGCACGGCCGATCGTTGACGCGATGGGCGACCGGCCTCCCAAAACGCTCCCCGAGGTCTATGCGAAAGAAGCGATCTTCCTGCACGAGGATCCCGAGCGAGAGTTGAAGCTCCAGGCGATCCGCATCGGCGACCTCGGCATCACGGCGATCCCCAACGAAGTCTACGCGCTGACCGGCCTCAAAATCAAAGCACAGAGCCCTCTCACACCGACGTTCACGATCGAGCTCGCGAACGGATCCGAAGGCTACATTCCCCCTCCCGAGCAGCACGCTCTCGGTGGTTACACCACCTGGCCAGCACGCACGGCGGCGCTCGAGGTTCAGGCCGAGCCGAAGATCCTGGAAGCGGTTCTTGGCCTGCTCGAAAAGGTCTCGGGCCAGCCTCGTCGCACGCCTCAACAAACCCATGGCGCCTACGCCAAAGCGGTTCTCGCTTCCAGGCCGGTCGCGTACTGGCGGCTGGGGGAGATGTCCGGGAACAAGGCCGTGGATGCCTCGGGACATCATCGAGACGCGAGCAGCGAGAAGTGTGTTGTTTTCTATCTCGAAGGCCCTCCCGGACCTGGATTCTCTGGACCGGGGACGATCAACCGTGCCCCTCACTTTGCCGGTGGGCGCATTGAGGCTCGACTGCCTGCGCTCGGAAGTTCCTACAGCGTCGAGCTCTGGTTCTGGAACGGGCTGCCCAACGAAGCGCGGGATGTGACGGGCGTTCTATTCTGGATCGGTGCGAATGGAGCCGAAACCGAGATGCTTGCGATAGGTGGTAGCAAGTCCTCGCCGGGCTGTCTGATTCAGTCCACATCACCGCCTCTCGTCGGAATCGGTCACATTGATCCCAAGACCTGGCATCACATCGTCCTCACGCGCGCGGACGATCGGCATCGCACCCTCTATCTCGACGGCAAGCCCACGGTTTGGAGCATCACGCATTCGCCTGCTCCTTCAGACGAGAAACGTCCGGCGGCTGGTAACGACAAACGTCTTCTCCTCGGCGGTGCCGCAGATGGCGTTGCCAATTTCGAAGGCAAGCTCGATGAGGCCGCGGTCTACGATCGCGCACTGAGTGCTCAAGAGGTGATAGCCCACTATCAAGCCGGCGCGCCTCCGGAACCACGACAACCCTGACTCCCCCCACCAAACTGGCCTGGAGACTTCCTACCATGCGATCCTTCCCCATCCGGACGGCGTTGTGGCTCGCCGTCTGCACGCTGGCGATCAGCCACTGTGTCTCCGCCGCCGAATTACGCTCCTCGTTCCGCGCTGGGGCATCGAAGACAAACATCTCTCCGTGGATCGGCCTCTCGATGAACGGCGGGATGAGCGACCGCAAGGTCGAACACGTCCACGACGAGCTCCACGCCCGCGCCCTCGTGCTCGACGATGGTAAGACCCGCCTGGCGATCGTCGTCTGCGACAGTTGCGCGATCCCTCGCGAGATCGTCACCCAGGCCAAGCAAAGGATTCTCGAACAGACGAAGCTGGCGCCCGATCATGTTCTCATCTCGGCGACCCACGCGCATTCATGTCCGACAGCGACATCGACGTTCCAGAGCGATCCTGACGAGCTCTACCAGAAGTTCCTCGCCGCGCGCATCGCTGATGCCGTGCAGCAGGCCTCGAACAACCTGGCGCCGGCGAAAGTCGGGTGGGGCGTCGGCAAAAACGACAAGCAGGTCCACAACCGCCGCTGGCGCATGAAGCCGGGGAAGATCCCCGCTGACCCGTTCGGTCAGAAAACGGACACCGCACGCATGAATCCGCCCGCGGGCAGTCCCGACCTCATCGAGCCTACCGGCCCGATCGATCCCGATGTATCGATCGTGTCCGTGCAATCGCCCGACGGCCATCCCATCGCCTTACTCGCGAATTATTCGCTCCACTACGTCGGGGGAACCGGCCCTGGCCATGCGTCGGCAGACTACTTCGGCGCATTTGCCGACCGCGTGCAGGAACTGATGAAAGCCGACCGGACGGAGCCTCCTTTCGTCGCGATCATGTCGAACGGCACGAGCGGTGATATCAACAACATCAACTTCCGTAACCCGGAACCGGCATCGCCTCCTTACGTCAAGATTCGCAAGGTCGCCGACGAACTGGCCCAGGAGGCCGTTCGGGTCGCGCACTCCTTGACCTATCTCGATGACATCACACTCGACGCTCGCGCCGCCGACCTCAAGCTCGGCGTACGTCACCCGAGCTCCGATGATCTCGCGCGGGCCGAATCGATCGTAAAGCAGGCTAAGGGACGGGAGATGCGCGGAGTCGAAGAGGCCTACGCAAGGGAAACCCTGCTCCTGAGTAAATACCCCAAGGAGGTCGATGTGACGGTCCAGGCCCTGCGCATCGGCGGCCTTGGTATCGTCGCGATCCCTTGCGAGGTATTCGTGGAAATCGGCCAGGAGATCAAGTCCAGGAGTCCGTTCCAGCCAACGTTCACGATCGAGCTCGCGAACGGCTACAACGGATACTTACCCACAAAGGAGCAGCACGCCCTCGGCGGCTACGAAACCTGGAGGGCCCGCTCGGCCTATCTTGAAGCTGACTCCGCGTCCAAGATCACCGACAAGCTTCTGGAATTGGTCAGCGCTCTGAGGGCGGGAGCCACGCGCTAAATAACCTTGCACGAACTTGGGACGCGATATACGGCATGCTGGCGCCATGCCTCCCCGACCCCAGCCACCTTGTGTGGCTGGTGAAGGAGGTCTGTGGCTAGCCCGTCCCGGATCAAGGGCTGTCTTGGCTCTCTCGACCCCACCCGCCTTGTGCGGGTGGTGAAGGAACTCATTGGCTAGAGGTGGGTAACCGCGCGAAGGAACATCGTTGGGCTCGAGGTCGTTGTCTAGCCAGAGACCTTCTTCACCACCCGCACAAGGCGGGTGGGGTCGTGCGCGCCGGTGCGACGGGTCTAGCCAGAGACCTTCTTCACCACCGGCACAAGGCGGGTGGGGCCGTGGGATGGCGTGCGACGCGCCTCGGGTTAAACCAGATCCTTGCAGACAACAAGTCGATGCGCAAACATAAGCCAAAACCCGGGCGCGTCCCAAGTTCCGGCAAGGCTATTTCGTCAGAGCACCTCACGATCGTGCTGCGCATCGTCGAGACTTAAAAGTAGTGCCGCGTCCACGCCAAATTGGCGGGTGCTCCACACTGGCCACTCAGAGTTTTTGTCGGCAAGCACATCCGGTTCGATCCACCAGTTTACAAGTCATAAGAGAATGGCAGATGCAAGATGGCAGATGCAAGATCGCAGGCGACTCCTTATGGAATAGTGCACGAGCCGAGAAACCAGGCTCTCACCGCACTCTCGGAATCTGCCATTTGGTTACGAGTTACGCAGTTGACGTTTTGGTGGGCTGCACGCATAAATCCTCGTTCCCACGCTCCCGCGTGGGAACGAGAGCACGCTGATCGTGGCGGCGTGTTGACTCATAACACATGACAGATCTCTAAACATTTCATAGTCCTGCGTCTATAAAATCTCCGGTAAAAGATCGCAACAGGACATCCTCCCCGCCGTCTGGACTCGCCGCACCAAAGTCCAACTTCCCACCAATCCGCTCCTTCCTCAGAGTTCCTTCCGGAAGCCTACCCGGGACCGCGCAACTCCCTCCGGCACAAGGCTTCGCCCAAACTACCGAATGACTTCGGCGATCGGTCGTCCCTCTTCGGGAACGATCCCAGGGAGGGAACGCGATTCCACGGTCCAATGGCGGCTGCGGGCGTTGAGGAACCGACGCCCGCTGCGTCGGCAAACGAATCGCGATCCTCGCCCGCGCACCCACCGCCATTGCCGGACGCATGCCGTGCCGCGAAATCGCGACGGCGGCTGACGGAGCCAATCTCTCGCTCCATTCACGTGTCCTCAGATCTGGCTTGTATCTGTCATTTTGTGCCTACTATCATCCGCATCGTCATAACTCCCTGTCCCCCTTGACCTTCCGAATAGTCGTCCGAGTCGCCCGTTCGGTAATTCGGAACCCCTTGTTAGCCTTGGGGTTCCGAACTACCGAATGGGCTGCGCACATGCGCACGGTCGTTTTGGGCTGTCGTCGCGACCGGCTCGTCGTGGCGCACGCTCCTCGCCGGCACGACCGTCCCGTGAATGAAGCGCGTTCGAGCGCGGCGTAATGTGCCTCGAGTGTGCACCGTGTGCGTGCCGCATGGTTCGTATCCCCTCGCATGTGGGAGCGTCCCCAGCGAGACAGGACGGTGCCTTGCCGCGAAGCGACAGACTCAAGAGCCACCGTCGAATCGGAACTCTGCCGGGATCCGTTGCCCGGGACAACGCGGAGATCCGGGACTTGCACGTCCCCCTATTCTATATACTCCGGGTAACATGTTAGCTCTTGCCACCCCTGATGGTGATTCGACGCGGTGTTTTCCGGGGTTCCGCGTGATTTTTGCGTGGTAAGTTTTTCGTCATCTGATGACGGTTGACCGCTCACAAGGCGCATGGTTCGCTTCGGCAAGTCATGACTTGGGGCTGAGACCTGGGAAGCCAAACAAAAGGGGGGACATGCACCTCGAAGACCCGGAGCCAGTTCCCTCTTTTGTTGGGAGCTCCAAGTCTGGATGCGGTAGTGGGATGCACCCGACTCGCCCGTCAGGGCGGGGAGGCCCACCGCCGTGCTGCGATCGCCCTCGCCGGTGGGCCTCGCGCCGCTGCCCGGCGTTCCGACCCACCCTACCGTTCGAGTCAATCGCGCGCGAACCGTCAATGCTGCCCACAACTCGATCGCGAACGCCCTCGCGATGAATTGCCTTTCACAAACGCCGATGCCTCAGCGATCGCTACGCAACACCGCCAAGGCAGGCTCCGTAGACACCTGGTAATGCGCCTCGCGTCGAATGGCTTTACCACGAGCGTCGCGTAAGGAAAGGATCACCGGCACGTTCTTGTGCGGCGTGATCGGCGCATCGGGCTCTTCGAGCGCGTAATCAAAAAGCCGCAGCCCCATCGCCAGATCGTCGTCAGCAAACCGAATCGGCGGCTTTCGCTGAGCCAGGCCGCGAGCTTCACCTTTCTTCCACGCATCGAGCGCCGAGATGAGTGCGACGCGGGCCTGCTCCGCATCGTGATGAATCTCGACCACAGGCTGGACTGGCCCCGAACACCCCGCGCCAAGGGCGACCACGATCAAGAGATTCCACGTCAATCGCATGACACCCCGCCTGAAAAGCCTCGACAGAGAACGAGATTCCTGGGAGCGAGCGTAAACCTGGAGACAATTACGATTAACGATCACACTTTAGAGAACGTTTCCCTTCAACACAGCCCATTCGTCCCCTCCCTGATATCCTTGCGTGTTACCCCGCAACGCTCTACGCTTCTCCCATGATCGAGAAACCACCCGAAGACCCCGCCGACCACGCCGTTGACTTTGCCCGTCGCTGGGCGGGTCTGCTTGAGGCATATTGCACTCTGCGGATGCAGGAACTCGGGATCCCGGAACACTCGCTCGGCACACGCGACCTTGGGGGCGATGGCCGATGGACGACGTTCATCGTCCGCGAAAGGCAGGGCGGAAACCTGTGGGAAGGGATCGCGGTCAATTCCGGCTGCCTGAACCCGAGCCTGCTGAAGGGCGAGCCAGGGGCTCGTGTCTTCGCCAGGGCGCGCCTCCGCGACCGGATCGACGCGATCATCGCCCATGAATACGAGGAGGACCGCCTCGGCACCCACGCGGCGGCGCTCAAGCACGGCTGGAAGACCGAGCTGCCGATCAGAGCCGAGGCGAAGCGCATCCTGAAGGCGATGGCAAGATAGGATGGTGTCAGACCGCCCGCCGCACGCGGGCGATCAATTCCTCTCTCTGCTTCCAGCCCCAGTACGTGAACCGGTAGCACGACTCGGGGCCGCGGGCAAAGGAACTGCCAAGGACGATGACGCGGGCTGCGGCGAGTTCGCGGAAGACGGTTCGGTTCGCGTCATCCACCTCGACCCGTTCACCGGACGCGATGCGGCCGAGCAGCCTCGTGGCCGCCTCCGAAAGGTCAGCATCCGGAGGCGCGTATCGCTCACGCGCGATCCTCTCCGACTCCCTCTCAAGGATCGCCTCGCAGTGTTCCATTCCCCAGGTGGTAAAGCGATACTCGGACCCCGAGGTCGGTTCCATGATGCCGGCGGCGACCAGCTCCCTATACGCTGGCCGGTCTTGCTCCCTCAACGGGAATCCCTTGATACGAAACCGCAGGTTGGCGACGGCGGCCTCGGACAGCCTGATCATATCGAGCATGGCTTCCTCCTTGCTGGCCTCATCGTACCCGAGGCAGCGAAGGGCATGAAGCCCAGACGCCGACTTCCAGAGATTCGTGATTTTCGCGCGAACATCCGCGCCGCCTCGTGCGTCTGTTGTGGTGTAAGCGACAACGATCGCCTGAAACCTGAGAGGTTCCCATGAACGCCTTGCGTTGTGAACATCGTCTCGAAAGTTGTCTCGCCCGCGTGGCGTATCGTCTCGATTGCTGACACTCGGCCCTGGATCATCGTGTATCCACGGCCCGGTCACACACCGGGTTTTTTTGTGCGCGGCGAGATAGTACTAAGTAATTCATAGAATACTTCGATGCTCGAAGGAAGGACAAGGCTCAGTGCGTTGTTCAACCCTCAACAGATGCCGTGCGCTCTTTGACAATCTGGACGCGTGGAATGGCCCGGTAGGCAACCGGCAGACCACTCTCGCTTAGAACGAGAGATGCTGAGGGTTCGAATCCCTCCTGGGCCACTCCGAAAAGAACGATGCCCTCGTAGAGTCGGTGGGAGGCTCGCCTGGCGGTCAACCAGGAGCTTGCGGGTTCAACTCCCGTCGAGGGCGCTGACGCAACGCACGGTACGCAAACCGGCAAAGCGGCCAAGCTCAAACCTTGGTGATGTGTGGGTTCGACTCCCACCCGTGCGATCGCACGATACAGAAAGATTCGCGTCGGCTGGGCATTGGTGGGCCCCCGTGGCTGTAAACCACGCTCCCTTCGGGGACCTGGCGGTTCGATTCCGTCCCGGCGCACTCTCTGAACGAAATGGCCCTGTCGTCTACCGGCACAGGACACCACCCTCTCAAGGTGGAGAAGCGGGTTCGACTCCCGTCAGGGCTACTGATCAGTAATGGAAAACCCAGGCGTGGCAGGTGCCCGGTTGGCTTTCATAAGGCCGATGCGCCCGGCTCGATACCGGGGTCTGGGACTCGAAGACGAATTGCGGGTGGGCCGGTGCTCAACTGAGCCTCATAAACTCGGAAGCGGTGGTTCAACTCCCCGACCCGCAACTGCAACGAATGGCACGGTACGCAAACTGGCACAGCGGCCAGAATGAGATTCTGGTGTTTGTGGGTTCGACTCCCTCCCGTGCTACTGAAGTGTTGATGTTCACGTCCCGTGGTCCAACGGCTACGACTCCTCTCTTACAAAGAGGCAACGGGGGTTCGATTCCCTCCGGGACGACTCACTTGTGAAGGGTCCGCAGGTGTTTCCGGGAGCATGCCTCTCTTGTAAAGAGGCGGACCGGGTTCAATTCCCGGGCGGACCTCTCTCGCAAAGACGACTCTCTCGCGAACGGTCCGCAGGTGTTACCGGCGGCACTCCTCCATGGTAAGGAGGTGGACCGGGTTCGATTCCCGGGCGGACCTCTCGGTGACGAAGTTGGGCTGCTGGTCGAATGGAAAGACACCTGGCCTGCAACCAGGAGAACGGGGTTCGACTCCCCGGCGGTCCACTGTCAGTAATGACGGGCTCATGGCCTAACGGAATGGCACCGCCCTGGCGTGGCGGAGGTCCGGGTTCGACTCCCGGTGGGTCCACTCGCAGTCAAACGGAAGGTAGCCGGATACGGTTGGCCGGGCCTCGGTGCTAACGAGTGCGCCTGAAAGGGCGTAAGGGTTCGAATCCCTTGCCTTCCGCTTGTGAAGTTGTCCCGGTGGTGAAACGGATCATCATTCCTCGGTCCTAAGCAGGATTGACGCGGTCAGAAAACCCTATAAAACAAGGCGTTTTCGTTCACTTTGCATCGCACAGTCACCGTTTAGTCACCGTTTTCGGGCATCGTCCACCGCTTCCATGAATCACATGGATTGTCACCGATGAGCATGTATCCCGCCTCTTTTCGCCCCGGTAGCTCAACTGGAAAGAGCGAGACTCTCCTAAGGTCGAGGTTGCGGGTTCGAGTCCTGCCCGGGGTGCTACGTTTGGTCAACACCGCCTGGATCACCAGTTCATCGGATCGGGTAATCGGAGAAGTTGATCAGAAACGGCGGATTTCACGTCGATTATCTTGGCCGACCACACTTGCCGTTCAGGTTGCGCCAGAGCGTCGAGTAGTGCCAGCCAAGCAGATGGCCGAACTTGGTATGCCCGGCCGTGCCGCCCATTACTGTGCTAGTCGCAGCCGGAAGTGGTGGTCATGCGCCGTCCGCGTATGCTCGCGTGAGTGCTCATCGGCACACTCGACCTGCGTCGAAGTTGATTCATTAATAGAAACCAGGGGCATGACATTGAACGAAATGCGAAAAGAGGCGATTTATTGGCTAAACAATCGAATAGTGTATCCCACTCCCTTACATTTGGCACATCGGTCTTCGTAAGTTCCTGTGCCCTTGCATTGAAAATACGTACATGTGTTTTTGCCGGCACCATTACACTTGTAACAAGCAACTTCCTTGTCGAGGATATTTATAGTTTTGCCCGTACCATTGCAGTTGAGGCATTTTTCATCTCCTGTACCTCTACACCGTTCACATTTCGTTTGAACGTTTCTTGCTCCCTTACAGCTTTGACAGACTTCCGTGGGAAGCGTTGAGTTTTTGGGCGTTGTAGCCTTGGCATCTTTATGATCAAGCGCTTCGGCCACGGCGGATCTAACTTCGGCATTTTCATCGGTAAGATGTGCCTGAAGCGATTTGTGAATTGAGTTGCTAATCTCACTCAAGGCGATGACAGCTTGTTTTCGGACGGTTGGATTCGGATCATCAAGGAGTTGGATTAGACGCGTCACTTCATGAGATGTGGTGTGCTGCTTATTCTGCGGTGGCTGCTGAGAAAAGACGTGTGCCCCTCCGACCAGAAGTGTCATGCCGAGAATCAGCGCGAGTCGAAGACGTCCGCTCAACATCTGTCCGCTCCTGGTTGAAGGCCTATGAAACACATCAAACGTCAAGTTTGGCGTAAGCACACTGCCAAAGGTGAGAATTGTGCTGACCCAAGTCACCACGTCCATAGCCTGCTATTCGTAGTTCAGAGAGAAATATTTTGTGGCATGGCATCCGGTAATGGCGAGGGAAGTGCGTCTTCGTAATTAGGGCCTGTACCTAGCGGAGATCCCCTATTCTATCGGGCGGCGCCAGAATTACCAGCGTCGAGCCAATCTTGACAAACCGCTTGGGCGCTGAAGGTGTTGTGCTGGGGGAAAGGATGGCGGCGATCCCGGTCTTCGCCGTGGCCTTCCAGCCCGAAGTCTTCTCAATGGTAACGCAGAGCGTTTTGATTAAGGCTCAAGATGGGTATCAGAGTGGTGACTCGACCAATTCGGTGTAACGTCATGCCCTGTCACGACTTAGAGCCAGGGGACGGCAACTCCTCCCCGAGGCGACAACTCCCTACGGATCAAGGACTTGCGGCGAAACTAGCGGAACCACCACCCTGCAACCCATCTTGAGCCATTTCCGTTACTCGGTACGCGACCCGTTGCCAGAGTCCCAGTTTGGATACGTCGAGTTTCCCCCCGAACCTTTCTGATCTTCACCGCGTCTGCTTGACATGTGCGGTTGATAAGTAACCGGCGATCCCGAAGTCACCGTTTCAATCACCGTTTTCGGCGAAATTCGGTGCTAGCGAGGCTTCGGGGAATCTCCGCAATCCCTCGTTGGAGATGCCGCAAAACGACAGCACGCAAAGCATTATGGGGTAACGACTAACGTCCGATGTTGGTGGTTTTGGCTCGGTCCTAACGAGGGGTTCCGGGTTCGAGTCCTGGTCGGGACATTCTGGCCCCGATGGTGAAACGGACGATCACACCTCGCTTCTAACGAGGAGTTCCGGGTTCGAGTCCTGGTCGGGGTGCTTGCGAATGATCAATCGGTCCCGTCGTCTAGCGGCGAAGACATCCCTTTGACGTGGGGAAGAGCGGTGGTTCGAGTCCACCCGGGATCACTCGAAGTCTTGTATCCGATTCGGAAGGGCTACCCGACCCGGTGACGGGACCCGCTTGGAAAGCGGGCGAGCGAGAGCCTTGCGGGTTCGACTCCCGCCCCTTCCGCTCCGGCGTTGGCCGGTTTTTGTCCTGTGATGGTGCCTGTGGTGTAAGGGCAGCACGCCTGCTTGTGAGGCAGAAGGCGCCGGTTCGAGTCCGGTCAGGCACCCTCATCGTGACCTTATCGTGGAGGCGACGATGACGACGAACGTGCTGGAGCTTCCGACCCTGGTCTTGAACCGACAATGGCAACCGGTCCACGTCACCAACGTGGTACGGGCGCTCGTCATGCTCTGGAACGACACCGCGAAGGTCGTCGAGCCCGACGAGTACCGGCTCTACGACTGGGAGGACTGGGCCGCCCTCGAGCCGATCGACGGCGAGCCCTGTGTCCGGGCTGCCCGGCTGCGGCTTCGGGTTCCCGAAGTCATCAGCCTCGCCCACTACGACCGGCTTCCCAGCACCGCCGTAACCTTCAGTCGGCGAAACGTCGCGAAGCGTGACCACTACACGTGCCAGTACTGCGGTGTGCAGCCGGGCAGTGAGGCCATTACGATCGACCACGTCCTCCCGCGCTCTCAAGGTGGAGCATCGAGCTGGATCAACTGCGTCGCCGCCTGCATCGAGTGCAACGCCCGCAAGGCCGACCGCACCCCCGAGCAGGCGGGAATGCGGCTCCGCAAGCGACCCGTTCGACCCGAGTGGAAGCCGTTCTACGCCGCTCAGGGCGCTCGGATCGCGAGCTGGACCAAGTTCATGGCACACGAACCCGCGCTCGTGACCGCCTGACACGACACGTTTCCCGCCCTCAGCGCGATCACGTTGAGGGCCTCGATACAGGGGTGTGCTCCTGGGAGAGCAGCGAGCCTCCAAAACTCGCGGACAGGGTTCGAATCCTTGCATCCCTGCTGTTCATTGAAGCCCTTGGAGTGTGACGGACGCGCACGCGACCCTCCGAAGGTCGCAGACCAGGTTCGACTCCTGGCGAGGGCACTCTCTGCGAGTGTGGCGGACGCACGGCGGTCTTCGAAGCCGCAAGGCCGGGTTCAACTCCCGGGCGGAGGATCCAGGTCCTTGGAGTGTGACGGATGCGCACGCGACCCTGCGAAGGTCGGAGACCAGGTTCGACTCCTGGCAAGGACATCGTCTCGTTCTCAAACATGATGACGCTGGAGCCAGACGGCCAGGCGACCGGCTGCAACCCGGTTGAAGTGGGTTCGACTCCCACCGGCGTCTCTGCCTCGACGACCCATCCAGAGCACTTCCATCCCGCGCCGCGGCGCCTCGCCGCTCCCACGCGTTCCAACACGCCTGAGCCGAATGCGGCCAAGTGGACCACACATCGCGCAACGTCGCGCCCCGCCGAGCGAGCTATCAATTCTGCCTCGCGATAGATCAACTCCTCCGGCCCAGGGGAAGAGTTGTTCGGCAACTTCTCGGCGAACGTCGCTTTTCCTCAACGCGTCGGACACGCCCCGATTCGGGGCATAGGTACTTGGGTAGACAGTCTTCTAGCCTCCCTCCCCAAAGCGACCGTTGAAAAGCTCTCCAGCACTTGTACTGAACGACTTTAAAAACCGCAGACCAAAACTCGAGGTTCTCGAAATCATGTTCAAAAACCACAACGACAGTGGTCGTCAGGGTCGACATCGCCGCGCTGCCCAAACTCGCAAGAATCAACCGCAAATCGAGAGTCTCGAAGAGCGCCAGCTCCTTTCCGCAGTCAACGGCGGCGACTGGGTGTACCCCGGTCGCGTCACTTACAGCCTGATTCCCGATGGGACGAGCATCGGGGGCACCCCAAGCGCCCTCTTCTCCACACTCAACCAGTACTCCTCCACTTCCTCCTGGGAAACGACGCTCGCCAAGGCGTTCGCGGCGTGGGAGGACGTCACTAAAGTCAATCTCGTTCAAGTTTCCGACGACGGTTCAGCCGTCGGGTCTGGAACTGATCAGCAAGGCGCTTCCAATTTCGGCGATATCCGCATCGGCGCCATGCCCGAACCAAGTGGTGAGCTTGCCTTCGCGTTCTTGCCACCGCCCAAAAACGGCGGCTCCGCCGCCGGCGACATCATCTTTAACTCCAACGTCAACTGGGGCACCAACGGCTACGACCTTGCGACCGTCGCGATCCACGAAATCGGCCACTCGCTGGGATTGGACCACTCAAGCCTGACCTCAGCCGCAATGTACGCCTACTACAATGGCACGAAGCAAAGCTTGACGACCGACGACGTCAGTGGCATCCAGAGCGTTTACGGCGCCCGGAGCAACACCGCCGGGAACACCAGCGCATCCCACGCCACATCCGTCGCGCTCAACGGCAACGGCCAGGCCACGTTGACCAACGAGCAGATCTCCGCCGCCACAGATGCTGACTGGTATTCGGTCATCGTCCCGCAGAACACCAATGGATCGATGACCATCACCATTCAGTCGAGCAACCTGAGCCTGCTCGAGCCCCGGGTCACCGTCTACAATGGGAAGGTCACTGGCCTGGCTCAGGCATCGGTGACATCACTCGGTGGGACGGCCACGGTCACCATCAACGGTGTAACTCCCGGCCAAACCTACTACCTCCGCGCGTCCGCCGCGTCGACCACGGGCGGGACAGCGGGCGGTTATGGCTTGCTGGTCAACTTCACCGGTGGCACGATGACTTCCATCGCTCCCCAGAACACAACGGTCGCCGCCCAGGCGAACCAGGGCGGAGGTACGAGTGCGGACACAACCTCGAACACAACCTCAACCAGCGGATCCGGCGGCGGATTACTTGGCGGGTTACTCGGAGGAGTGCTCAACCTCGCCGGGGGACTGGTCGACGGTCTCGTTAGCCTGCTCGACGGTGGAATTCACCTGATCCAACTCGGATCGCTCAGCGCCTATGCCGAGGCACTCAAGGCGGTTCCCAACAGCGTACCCCAACCTCTCGCCCACCACGCGATGCACGTCAACGTCCTACATCCGAGACCCACCCGGGTCACTCACCACAGCACCCACGTAGTCGTGAACCTGCATTCCTCGTCCGGTAAGCCCTGATCCACATACGACACCTTGACAACCCGGTGCGTGTCGATCGTTCTTGCCGATCGTCTTGCAGAAACTCGTGTTCTAGGGTTACCAAACAGAACATCCATCGCTGACTACCCTCTCAACGGATCGTCGCAATGTTGCTGGTTCAGTTTCTCTTTATGTTGACCGCGTTCCTATGCATTTCTGGGTCCAGATTGCTCCGGGAAAAAGCCGAAGCGGCTGAGACCAACCGTCGTGACATGATCAACCTCGCGGAACTGCGCCTCGCCGGTTTGGTGAGTAGCCTGGGCAACCTTCGATGAAGAAGGAGCGCCGGTAAGTCCGCGGCGCCACAAATTCGTCCCAGCGGTTCGCGGGCCGATAACGCCCGCGACTGCGTCGTCTTCTCTGCCACACGCGACGTCGTCTCAACGAATGGTCGCACCCGCCTTTTTCGCGTTACGCCTTCCCTGCCCCTAGCCCGCCCGAACCCGCCGACCGACTTATCCCCGCCCTCTGCGACCGCAACATGCGTTGAGAACACACAACGCGCGTTTCCTTTTGACATCCTCAGACGCCCTTCACTCGAAAGGAGCTATACTCACACCCGGTCGGAGAGGCATGCAACGCAGTATTGAGTCGACGGGGACTCTGTGTCGGCTGCCTCGGGCATTTCCGGACTTAGGAAGGAATCTGGGGATCGTAACCATGTCAAAGAACGACTTCGAACCGTCCATTGCCCACATTTACGCACCCCGCTTCCCTGAAGACATGATCGAAATCATCGGCAACCGCCGCGGTCTCGAACGCATGATCAACGCCCTGATCGAGGCTGTCGATCAAGGGCAAGGAGAGGCGTTCGTCCGCTCATGCGACGGTTATGACTCCGCGCTTCAGGTCACCTGCCTCGAAGGTGCCCGACGCCTTGAGGAGTGGGAGCGTTCCGGTTCCCCCTACTGGGATATCGACGATCCGTTCGTCGCAAGGATCGTCGACCTCACGACCGAGAACACCCGGCTCCGCCAGTTGATCGCATCGCTCAGGCGCGAACGCAAGTCGCTCCTTGCCGTCGAAGAAGCCGGCACCCCGCTAACCGATGACGGTGAGTTTCACCCCTGATCGCGTCCCAACACACCGCGAACAAAAAGGGGGACCGGCTCCGAGTCTTCGAGGTGCCTGTCCCCTTTTTGTTCGCGCCGCGAGGGCCAGAACGCGGACCGCACTGATCACTCGCGATTCGAGTTTGCCGGCGCTCGGCGCTCTGGCCGTTCACCCTCTTCTCGCAGCATCGTCGCCACGTTCATCAGCGCGCGCGAAGCGTGGTAGTTCGCTTTCCACTGTGTCGCCTTGCGCCCGTCACCAATCAAGCGCCCTTCGCGCGTCGTCTCGCCGAACCATCCCCCGAACTGGGGATCGATGAGGTGGTTCGCGATGAATTCCCATTGTTTGAGGAACGCCTTGCCGTAACGGTCGGTCTCGGCGCCGAACTTCTTGTGCATCACCATCAACGCGTTGAGCCCTTCGGCCTGGGTCCACCAGACCTTGTTCCGGGCATACGCCTCGCCGTTGAACGATTCGCCTTTGTCGTAGAAGCCGCCGTACTCGCCGTCCCACCCCCAGTCGAGTGCGTGATCGACCAGGCGCCGGGCCATGTGCCACGTCCTGGGCTCATCGGGTTCGCCGAGTGCCTCCGCGGCCTCCACGAGCAGGTACGCCGTCTCGACGTCGTGACCGAACGAGTCGTGCGCGGGGATCGCTTGCCAGTCGGCCGTCAGATAGAGGTTCAACGCACCTGGCTCGACCGCGATTCGGTCTCGCACAATCGCATGGACCTCTCTCAGCCGCTGCTTGACGAGTGGGCTCGCATCCACCCTGGATAGCTCGGCGACGGCTTCGAGCAAATGAATATGCGAGTTCATCGACTTGAAACCATAGTACACCCCGAGACGGTCGGTCCTCTGCTGGAGCGGCGCCTTCTCGTCCCATTGAATAACGGGTGTACCATCGCGCCGAACCGCCTCGAAGTAACCGCCGTTCTTCGCGTCGTGCGCGTGTTTCTCTAACCAGTCGAACGCATCGCGCGCCAGCTTGAGCGCGCGCTCGTCGCGCGTAACCTCGTAGGCTTTGCTACCCGCATAGACGACGAACGCCGTTCCATAGACATGTTTTTCATCGCCAAGCCGTGGATCCACCTTGCCGTCGACGCCGAGCACCCAGTGGAACCCGCCGCCACTTTCGTCGCGCATGACCTGGTCGAGGAATTCCACGCCGTGACGCACGTATCCGCGGAATTCGTCTTTGTGTCCCGGCGCGAACGCCGCGAACGCCGAGGCCGTCCAGGTCATGCGTGCCTGGTAGACGAGGAATCGATTCTCGTCAGGCACGTACGACCAGTCACGGGCCAACGTCTGATGAAATCCCCCCTTGTCCTTGTCCAGCGCATGCGGATACCAGTGGCGCACGAGCTCCTGGCGGACGAGCTCCTCCATTTGCGTGCGAAGCTGCGCTGCCTTCTCGCGTGAGATCACCTGGGCTCGTGTTTCGCGCAAACAAGGAGCCGCGCTGACGCTCGCCGCCCCAATCAGGAGCCAAGCCACCCATCCGACTCCTTGAGATCGCATACCAGACTCCCGGGAGAGGTTTGGTTTCCTGCGCAAGCCCAACCGCCTTGCCGTTCATCTTGTTGAACCGACGTTCTCGATCGTGGCCTACATCGACGAAAGCAGCGTCAGCATCGCTCGATCGAGCTTATGCCCGCGCCAGGATTCGTACGAGACATCCGCGCGGTCGCTGTCGAGGATGCCGAAGCCCCCTCGGAAGTTCCAGAGGGCCCATCCCCAGTCGGCGGCTTTCCAGGCC
>DAIDJG010000617.1 GCA_027451445.1 Singulisphaera sp. | reverse complement strand
CTCGGCCAAGAACGAAAGCAGACTGCGTCCCAGCGCTGCATCCATAGTTGCGCCTCCATGCGACAAATCGGCAAAAGCGGGCTACCATCGCCACGGCCAACTCTCTTATCTTCCCAGCGTGAAACTGTCAACAGCCCTGGCCACGACCCAGGTCCAGTAAAAGTCAAAGGCCACGTCCTCGCCGGCTCGACCCCCCGCGTACATGACGACGAACCAGATCACAACCATCGTTCCGAAGCCGCAGATTCCGCCCAGAAGCGCTGAGACCAGACGGTCTCCGTAGGTGAGCCGCTCTCCGGGTTTGGGTTGCCGAGGGGGCATGGACATCGTCCTGGGAATCTCGGGGCTTCGTGCGTTCGGCGGAAAACAATCGTCGGGCAGCGCCTCACGGTCGCGTGCGCGTTTCCGCGAGGGGCTCCTATTTCTGCTTGCTCGCTTCGTTCTGGATCATTTGCCGCAATTCATCCTGATGTTCCTGCACGCGTTTCAGTCCCAGTTGCATGCCCTTGGCTAGCAAGGTGGGTGTCTTCTCGATCATCTTCTTGCCAGTGGGCGTCTCGTAGAACTCGCGGATCTTCTTCAGCTCGTCTTCCTCGAAAGCGTCCGCGTAGATCGAGATAATTTCATCCTTCAGGCTCTCCCAACCCATATGCTTGCTGAGGAATTTCTTCATCACCGCTTTGAACGGTTCCAGGGCGGGGTTCGCCTTGATCTGGACGTCGAGGGACTGGTCGATCGACGCCTCGAGCTGTTGATCCACTTTCATGACCTTGAGCAACTCTTCGGCGGCCTTACGATGGCTCGTCTCGTCGGCCGTTCCGGAAGAGGCGGTGGCGAGCAACGTGACCACCGCCACGCCGAGTGAGAACCAGGTCTTCATGGAAACGCCGCCTTTCGATGACTCAATGTGGGGAGGAGCTGAGTACGCAGTCAATCTACACGCTCGGGACCGCTCTGGGAAGCAACGACGTTTGGAACGAAAGGCAAGATGACCGAGGTCGGTTTGGCGAAGATCGACCAGACGGTGCTCGATGAAGAGCCTCAAGCTCCAGCGCCGAAACCGGCGAAGACCGAGCTCGTGGTCCCGCCGTTTGTCGAGGATGCCCTGAAGGCAACGCCGGCGGCCTGGACGCACTTCGAGAAGCTCGCGCCGTCGTGCCGCCGGGAGTACATCCGGTGGATCATGGACGCCAAGAAAGAGGAAACGCGCCTGCGGCGATTGCGCGAGGCGGTGTCGCTGCTGGAGCAAAATAAGAAGCTCGGCATGAAATGAGGACCGGCCCCGTCACTCCGGTCGCCCCGCCGAGCGACCTTGAAAGTGCAGGGCAGTGACGGAGGAATCCGACTGGCCCTGTCGCCGTGCGGCGAGCGTCTCAAGGGCGCTTGCGTCCCTTCGCAACCACGATCGCCAACACCACGGGAGCGAACCCGTGTCCGCTCGGATCGCCCAAGAAATAGGCGTTCCTGCCTGTTAGGTGAGCTGAAACTTTGGCGAAGAGGCTATCCCTGCCTTGGAACACAGGTCGGAAACCATTGAAGTAATTAGACTTGCGGTTCGCTTCCGGTGTTCGCGGAGGAGTGGCATCCCGAATGCAATGGGGGTGGTACTCACCGCTCATTGAGCAGGGTTGTGCGCGTCTCGCTGAAGAACACAAATGAACGCATATCTCAAAAGAATGCGAGCAACGAACGGCCTGGCCGGGCTGGTGTATACGCTGGCGCTCGGCCTCCTGTTGATGATTCTGTTCCTCGAAAGTTCCCCTTCGGAGGGCAGTCGCCAGAGCCGTTCTCGGATCGCGTTCGGAACAGGGCGGCAGGCGAATGCCCGGTGCGTCAGCGCGGCGAATGCGGTCGGCTCGACGGCTCACGTACAGATCGAGGGCCCGAGATTGTGCTCAGCGCCCATCTCGTCACCTCGCTCGTTCTATCCGGGCCGTGGGTCGTCCTCGCCTACACCGATCGGTCTCTTGCGGCGAGATGGACGGTTCTCCCTCCGGACGCTGGTCCGGAACTCAGCTTCCCGCGTGTTCGATCCCACGTTCGGCGCTCTGGGAATGGCGGACGCCTGTCGACAGCTCACCCGTGCATCCTCTGGGCAGGCGTCTCGGGCACGTACGTTTGCTTCCTCCTTTATCCCGTCGACCTCTCTCGCCGCGATACTCCAGCGCTGGGGCTGCTGAACCCTCGCGAGGAGCCATCATCTCCGTGACTTGTCGCGTGCGGCCCCAGGACCGGCTCGGTGTGTAGAGGGTTCATCCTCGGCGCGAATCACCGCGCCTCTTGGCCAACGCGCGCAGCCTGAATCCAGGTGCCTCACTCCAATGCCGCGCGTTGGAGCCAAGAGGGCTGTGTGAGGGGTGCGCGCGCAACCAACTTCTGACCGCTTTCGTCGGCACCCACACGGGGCGACCCACGGAATTGCCGACGGTCGACGGTCATACCCATTCCTCGTATGAGCGCTCGTGATTGCATACGCGACGCCGCTTGATTGCCAGCTACCGAACCCCAACCGATTCGCAATCACCTTTCCACGACGGAGGTTTTCGATGCGGTCATTGCCACTGAAGAAGGTGTTGTCCAGCGGAGTGGCCTTGATGGTCCTCTTCGCGATTGCGGCAGGTGCGAGGGCGGACGAGCCGTCGGCCGCGGCGACGCCTCCGGCTGCGCCGGCGTCGGCGGTCAATAACGCCGACACGGCGTTCATGATGGTCTCCGCCGCGCTCGTCATGCTGATGACGCCGGGCCTGGGTCTGTTCTACGGCGGCATGGTGCGCCGGAAGAACGTGCTGGCCACTTTCCAGCAAAGCTTCATCATGCTGGCGGTGATCGCCGTGCAATGGTTCGTACTCGGCTACAGTCTGGCGTTCGGGCCCGACAAGCTGCACGGCTTCATCGGCGGCCTGGAGTGGTCGTTCCTCCAAGGGGTGGGCCTGGAGCCGAACGCGGACTACGCGGCGACGATCCCGCATCAGCTCTTCATGGTCTATCAGCTTATGTTCGCGATCATCACCCCCGCCTTGATTTCGGGCGCGTTCGCCGAGCGCATGAAGTTCTCCGCCTATCTCGTCTTCACGCTGCTCTGGGCGACCTTCGTCTACGACCCCGTCGCGCACTGGGTCTGGGGAACCGGCGGCTGGATCCGGGTTCATCTCGGCGCCCTCGACTTCGCCGGTGGGCTGGTCGTCCACCTGATCTCAGGCGTCGCGGCGCTCTGCTGCGTCCTGGTGATGGGAAAACGTAAGGGCCTCGGCCAGGAAGAAATGCATCCCCACAATCTGACCATGACGGCCCTGGGAACCGGAATTCTCTGGTTTGGCTGGTTCGGCTTCAACGCCGGCAGCGCGCTGTCGGCGGGGACCTCGGCTGTGGCCGCGTTCGTCAACACCAACACGGCGGCCGCTGCGGCCACGTTGGCCTGGCTCCTGATCGAGTGGTGGCACAAGGGGAAGGGGACCGTCCTCGGCGCCTGCTCCGGGGCCGTCGCCGGCCTGGTGGCAATCACGCCGGCCGCGGGCTTCGTCAACCCGATCGGCGCCATGATCATGGGCACGCTGGTCTCGGTCGTCTGCTACGGCGCGATCCTGCTCAAGGGCAAGCTCGGCTATGACGATTCGCTCGACGTCTTCGGCGTCCACGGCGTCGGCGGACTCTTCGGTGCGCTGGCGGTCGGCGTGTTTGCGAAGGAGATCGCCGGCGCGGGCACCGTCAATGGCCTGTTGTATGGCCATCCCGAACAGCTCGGGTATCAGGCCCTTTCGGTGGTCGTTGCGGGGGCGTATAGCTTTGTGGTCACCTTCGTCATTCTGAAGGTGGTGGACCTGGTGATCGGCCTGCGTGTACCGGCCGAAGACGAAGAAATTGGACTCGACCTGTCGCAGCACGGCGAGCGCGGTTATATCATGGGTGTGAGCGATTTGATGGGTGGCTACTCGCACGAGGGAGTGCCCCAGCAGGTCTCGGCCGTTCCCGTCGAAAGGATGACCGCTCCGGAACATGTCGGCCAGCGGTGATCGTCCCAGCCGCGCATGACTCGGAAGGCCTTCGAGGTCCGCCATGGATACTGAAAACGTCGTGCGCTGCTCGGAACCCGACTGCGGCGAGCCGGCGGTCTTCAAGATCGCCGCTCCCTGGACCGACGGCCGTTTCCGGGAGTTGAAAA
>DAIDJG010000616.1 GCA_027451445.1 Singulisphaera sp. | reverse complement strand
TCGTTATGCCGGCTGGATCGCTTGCAGGACGTGGGGGGTGTCCGTGCGCTGACCTTCTCGCCCGATGGGACGCAACTCGCGTGCGCGGGCATGACGCCCAAGAACGGGGGCAACGTGCAAGGGATCCCCACGATCCTTGTGTTCGACACGGAGAGCGGGACGCTCGTGCGCACGCTGAAGTTCGGGAACGACGGTGATGGGTACGTCTACGACGTGTTCTGGCACGAAGACGGATTCTTGCTCTATGTGACCAGCGGAAACCCGGGTGTCGGCCGCCTGGCGTTCCATCGGCCCGAGGATGCCCAGCCGTTTTTCGTCGCGACGAGCATGGCGAACTGCCACTCGCTCGACTTGCATCCGAACCGTGTGGATCTGGCCGTCCTGGCCACAAATACGGGGAGCAACGGGAACGGCCGCACACTGGATAAGGACGGTAAGTATCCTGGGAACTCGTCGCCGCTCCACCTCTGGCGGCTTCCCGGCCCGAATCGACCCGCATGATCGACGCGCGGGGACCTTCGTGGACGGGTTAGTGGCTCACCAAACGCGACGGGCCAAGCCCGTGTGAGCCTGGCCCGTACGACGTTTCACCGCTGTGGTTTGGTAACCATCGGGCCACGCGCCCTTTGGTTCACAACGGTGGCAATCTCAGTTTACACGATAGGTCTGGCCCGTGCGCACGCATTGTACGCTCTGGGCTCGAATCGCTTTGCATCTTGCCTTTGGCCGGGACCGGAAGAGTTGAAACTCTCGAGAACGCGCGGTCGCGGAAACGTCGGCTGTCTTACAGCGGTTTACGGTCGCGTTGCGCACACGGGAGGGCGAGGCTCCGTCCGAGCCAGCCTTGATCTATCGGCGAGTCTTCGAGCCGATGGATCATCGCGTGCCGCCCCGGGGAACCGCGTCATCACACGCGATGTTCAGAGGACTCGAAGACTCGTCCTCCGAACAATGCTGGCTCGGACGGAGCCTCGCCCTCCCAAAAACATGCAAGCGACAAACATGAAATGATGTCGGTTGGTTCGGGCGTGCGCAACGCGAGAGAAAACCGCTCTAGGATCCTCGCGACACGAGCCCACCACCAACCTCGGCGCCACCAGTCGAACTGCCGTTCGGATTTCCAAAAACCGCGGGCCTTGATCGATGGAACGATCCCCATCGCCGACGAAGCATCGGGCGCGGTCACAGTGCAGTGATGTGCAGATTGAAAAGAAAATAGGAAAGAAGTGTTGTTTACTGTGGCGCCTCTGTATAGATTAGTGACCCAAAGCGTTTTTGGTCCCACCGTATCCCTTTTCGGTTGATCTCGCTTCCCAACATGGTTCCTGCGGGCGGGGTGAAGTGACTTCCTCCTTGCGCGATGTTGCGCGCCTGCCCAAGTTCCGGTCGCGAGTGACCGCGAGGTCGCCCCGTTGTAAGGCGGCCTATCGCGGAGGTTTCCAGTCTCGAATTCATGGAGTCTCGAAATGGCGACACAGAGCAGTGCGAAAGCGGTTTCGTCGAAGCAGAAGTCCGCAGCCCCGGCCCCGGCCAAATCGAAGGCGGCGAAGCCTTCGGAAACACGCTTGAAAATCGCGCAACGCGCATCCATGCTGCTCAAGCATGTGAGTGACGCGACCCGCCTTCAGGTCGTCTTGATGCTCGACGAGGGGGAGCTGCATGTGGGCGCCCTTTGTGAGCATCTGAGCCAGAGCCAGCCGGCGGTCAGCCATCACCTCGCGTTGCTCCGGCACGGCGGGATCATTGCGCCTCGCCGGCAGGGCAAGAACAACTTCTACGGCTTGACCGAGGTGGGAGTCGAGCTCGCGAAGGTCGCCAAAGGTCTGATGGCTTGATCCTGCGCTGGGCTTGTGATGAACTCGACAACCTCCGGCCGGAAGGTGACCGTGACTCGGTCGCCTTCCGGTGTCGTTTTTGTCAAAATGCCCGTAGCCGCTTTGGGAACCTATCCCTTGCAATCGGTCGGTCCATCGGGTGAGATCAGCCGTTTCGAGGGATCTGGAAGACACACGGATTTCGGAGAGTCCTGAAATGACGCCGCTTCAGCGCAATGGTGTTGTGCTCGGAATCCTGGCGCTGGTCTCCCTGGCGGCGCTTGGGGCCGTCGCCGA
>DAIDJG010000615.1 GCA_027451445.1 Singulisphaera sp. | reverse complement strand
CGTACTTCTTCTCCAGTCGCAGGAATTCCTGCCACGATAGGGGTCTGTCGCGGCCACGCCGCGACAGACATCGCCGCCAGATCTTGCGCGCGCCTTCCAAGAAGTCTTGGAGGTTGAAGAAGTTGCCGGTGATCCCGTAGTGAGAGCGATCAAGATAATCGACACTCATCCGATCACGATAACCGGGGGATGCATCCACGCAATTATGGATGTTGAGTACCGGTGGCCTCTTCTCTGTTGCATCTGCCGGGAGATACCGGGGCAAGCTTGGTTTTTTGTTTTTTCATCTCGGCGCCGCAACGACGAACGGGCTCGTCAGCACGCAGCAAGGTCATTGCGCAGACCGCTTTACCGATCGTGAGCGCTCCGAGGATCGCTTGATCAAGCTCGGAAGGAAACTGCCGCCAGGCGAAAAACCAAAAACCAAGCTTGACCCCCCTGATTTTTGTGATGAGTACGATCGCTTCCCTCCGCGGACGGCGATTTGACTCGGTGAAGCGAAGCGCGGACCAGGCCGTTTCAATCGACCTTCACTCGTCCCCGCGGATGCGCCTGCCCGTCGTCCCGGCGCGAGCCGACGAAAATCCGTGGGCCCGTGGATTTTTCTTTCGAATATTTGCAGGTAGCGAACGTATAGTATGTGGTCGGAAGATCAGGTACACCGGTTTTTCGCCGCCAGCGTGCGCGCCAAGTGGCCAGCGGTAAGTCGGAAAACGAAGAGGGAAGGTCGGTGCGTGGTGTCGCCAGCAAATCTCATCACGGCCCGTCCAACCGCTTGCATCCAGCGTACGACGCATCGGTCCAGCCGGCAGGCATCAGGCGGGGAAACCAGGGATTGCGCGCTTTGGAGAGCGCGTCGCCCAATGGACTCTGACGTGTCGACGATCGCTGCTCGGACGATGGCTCTGCGCGCGATCGTTGGGGCGGGCTTTACAGGGTTTTCACCGGCGTTGACATCGCTTGTCGGCTATTCGGAAATTCGGAACCCCTTGGAAAATAAGGGGTCTCCGATTCCGAGTAACGGGCTTTCGTGCGACGGGGCGGGCCGACAGCACCGCCAAACCACCGATTCTGTGCCGCCGAAGGTGCAGCCAGATCAACGACGTTTACTGATGGCACAAAAAGGCGCAAAGGCCCTTTTGGGAGACCGCCGCAGTGGTATTTATCGTATTTTTCGTAAATATCGGAGGTGTTTTTCGGGTTTTTTGACGACAGATCTAGCGTAAAAACACTGAGGTCGCATGCCTACAGATGAGGCACGTGAAGCGAGGTGCAAAGTGAGAAGGCAGCATTTTGGTTGGTTACGCAACGGCCCTGAAGAGGGGGCTCAAGAACGGACCGAACGCCGACGATCCGTCGGACGAGCGCGAACTCCGCGCAAGAAGAAGGCGCCACGACTCCCGATCCGCTGGACCGCGGCGATGTCGACTTTTCGGCGCACCGGCCTCACCCTCCCGGACGGGCGCAACGCGACCGTGAAGGGCTCGAAAGCGGGATGGTCGTTGTCGAAGTGGGTGGGTGATACGAAAGCGGGAGCAAGCCCCACGCATTCCAAAGCCTTCGGACTCCTTCGGCTGAGCGGCTTCCGGTGTCAGGACGAAAGGGTGCTGGCTCAGACACGATCGCGGGTGTTCGGGTGCCTCAGGCTCGTTTATCATGGGTAGTGCGGGTTTGATCCGAGACCGGATGAACGGCCCAACGCAGTCGTGAGAGGCGCCGGGGTCATGCAATTCGCCGAGCCGGTCTGGCTGATCGTGATCGTCTTCGCGCTCGCGCCGTGGCTGCGCGCGGCGTGGCGGCCGAAGATGGCCTGGCCGACGCTCGAGGGATTCTCGCAAGGTGCCGGAACCTGGTCGAACCGACTTCGCGCCTTGCCCACCATCGCGCGGATGGCGGCCATAGGGTGTATTGCGGTGGCCCTCGCCAGGCCGCAGGAGGTGGCGGGGCATACGCGGGTGGCGGGGCAGGGGGTGGCGATCGTTGTGGTCCTCGATCACAGCTCCAGTATGAAGGCCCAGGACTTCGACGCGAAGGCAGGACGGGTCTCTCGATTGGACGCGGCGAAAGCCACGCTTAGCCGGTTCGTCGAGGGAAGGCGGGACGACCTGATCGGCCTGGTGGTCTTCGCCAACTATCCGTTCCTCAAGTCGCCGTTAACACTTGACCATGCGTTCCTGGTCGACACGGTGCGCGACCTTCAGACCGCCGCGCCGGGCGACGACGGCACGAATATCGGGAACGCCCTGGTCTGGGCACTGGGAGCGCTGAAAGACGCGTCGCCGCAGAAGAAGGTGATCGTTCTTTTGACTGACGGACAAAACAAGCCGGCCGTTGCCAATCCCTACGATCCCGAGGCGGCCGCGAGACTGGCCCAGAAGCTTGGTGTCACCGTCCACACGATCGCAATTGGACAGGCTGGAGGAATCATCCAGGTGCCCGAGGAAGCAACCAAGCTCCCGATCACAGGGGAAGTCGAAGGGCCGGACGTTGAAGCACTCAGGCGGATCGCGCACGAAGGCGGTGGACGGGCGTTTGTGGCGACGGACGTCCACATGCTTGACGAGGTCTTTCAGACGATCGACCAACTGGAAAAGAGCCCGGTGCGAGGCACCATTCGAACGCGCTATCGCGAGTTGTTCGGACCCTGGGTGCTTGCGGCGGTAGTCCTGTTGGCGTTCGACCGACTTCTTTCCGGTGGACGAATGAGGAGATTGCCATGAGTCGACGCCCAGCGAGGAGGGCTCTCCGCACGTGATTGCTCCCCTCGAATTCGTTCGCCCCGAGGCGTTTTGGCTGCTCGTGCTCATCGTCCCGTTGTTGTACTGGTCGGTCCGGGGGGAGCGGAAACGCGCGCGGGGTTGGGAGGCGCTGGGCCGGGAGAGCCGTCCGCCGAAGGAGAAAACGTTCGAGTGGCTCGGCGCCCTGGTGCTCCTTGTGGTTGCGCTGGCGCAGCCGCGCTGGGGCGGCATTCTCGGGCAGGGTTTATCGGCAGGGCATGACGTGGTCTTACTCATCGATGTCAGCCGGAGCATGGGAGCCCGCGACGCGGTGCCGACCCGGCTAGGTGTGGCGGTCGAAACCGCGCGAGGGTTAGTGCGAGCCCTGGGACGGGAGCCAGGTAGCCGCGCGGCGATCGTGGCCTTTGCAGGGCGGGGGAGGGTCCGTTGTCCGCTCACGGCAAACCTGGGCGCGGTCGACGACGCGCTCAAGACGCTCAGGCCAGGCGACGTCCAGCCCGGGGGCACGGATCTGGGTGCGGCCCTTGAGGTCGCGGCGGACGCGTTCGACGACGTGCCACACGCCGAAGGGCGAACGGTCGTCCTCTTTTCGGACGGGGAGGACCATGCCGAGACGTGGCCCAGCGCGGTTGAGCGGCTCCGGTCGGCGGGAGTGATTGTGCATACGATCGCGATCGGTGACGCAGACGAGGGGGAAAAGGTGCCCGCTGGGCGTGGGTCCGAGCCCTTGATTTACAACGGTGAGCCCGTCATTTCGCGCCGGGTCGACACGTCGTTGGAGGCCATCGGGAAGGGGACGGGAGGCGCTTTTCTCAAGCTGGGGCTGGCTTCCGCTGACCTCGGGAAACTGTACGTCGAGCGGATTGCCCCGGCGGCTCGTCGGGAACGGCAGGGGCGGTACCCGCCGGAACGGGTCGAGCGCTACTCCTGGTTCGTGCTGGGCGCCCTCGTGTGCGTGGTGACGGCTTCGTGGCCGCGTCGGCGGTTGTGGGCGGGGCGGTGGTCCCTGATCGGTCTGCTGCTGCTCGTCGCACTCGGAGCGAACCCACCGAAAGAAACCAGTGGCGATCCTCTGGAGGAGGGACGAGCCGCCTACAGCCAGGGGAACTGGCAGGGGGCGTTGGCTGCCTTCGAGCGAGCACGCACGCGCGATCCGTCCAATCCTGTAGCCATGTATGACGTCGCAGCGACGCTCTACCGGCTCGAACGGTTTGCGGACGCTCAGGCCCTCTATCAAGAGGCTCGGAGACGGGCCAGTCCGGCACTGAGGATGAAGATTGACTACGCGCTCGGCAACACGGCGCTTGCGCTGGGCGACCCAGGTGCGGCAATTCGCCACTACGACGCATGCCTCGCGTCGGGGGGACCGAGCGGCTCACTGGTTGCGGTCGCCCGAGACGCCGAAACGAACCGGCGCTTTGCCGAGGAGATTCTGCGGAAGCGCCCTCCGAAGGAGAACGAGCCCGAGGACGGACGGAATCCTCGCGGTAAGTCGCGGGACAAATCCGACGACGGAACACCCCGCAAGAATCAATCCGACACTCAGGATCAAAGCCCGGCCCCCGAGGGCGCCTTGCCGCCAGGGTCGCGTCAAGGAGGGGACCGCGGTAAGAATTCGCGTCCGCGAGGGAC
>DAIDJG010000614.1 GCA_027451445.1 Singulisphaera sp. | reverse complement strand
GGAAGAATCGCGATACAAGTTCCTGTAAATAAAAGAGTTACGGAGCGGCAGCGCACATTTGATCTAGTGATTTCATCGCGAAACCTGTACAGATTAAGTTGTTGTTGTTTAACGAGTTACGTCGGTCCGGGAATCGCCGTCCTAACACCAGACCAATGATCTCGTCCAGCCCCCTCGCTCGAGCGGCGATCGCGGGTGTATCAGAATTAATATGGCGGTTCCCTCTCGGCGGGGCGGTTCGAGGGCGATCCGGCGTGTTCCCGCCGGACGTGGGCCAGCCGGACCCCTGTGTCGTGCGCTGGACGCAAGCGAATGAACGGGCTGTGGTGAGATGTGTTGACGACATAGGCACCGAACTTCCCGGTCCCGTTTTCCGACCGACCGTTGGGAGGCTTGCGGCGGTGGGAAGCGGATATCTGAACTGTCGATCACTTACTATACGTCCGTTGGCTTCAAATATTCGAACAAAAAACTCCGCGAGCCGACGAATTTTCGTCGGCATGGCCCTGGACGGCCGGCGCGTTCACTCATGAGTCCTCGTAGGTGGGCACGGCCCACCACATTTCCTGATGCGTAGCGCGGGCTTTGCGAATCCCTCGGACGCCGTTCCGCGTAGCCTCCAAGACCTCGGGTTCTGTATGATTTGGGGTGGAGGTGAGCGATGCCGATTCACGATTGGACCCGAGCCGAAGCGGGTGATTTCCACCACTTTCATCAGACCTGGATTCCGCTCCTTGCCGCGGCTTTGAATGGTGGCGGGCTGCCTCCGGGATTCATCGCTCTGGCCGAGCAAGTCACGGGTCGTCCCATCCCCGACGTGGTGACGCTCGAGTCTCGTTCGCCAAGTGGCGGCGCGGGCGGGGTCGCCGTCGCGCCGGCTCCTCCTCCGTCGGCCCGATGGATCCAAAAAATCGAGCGCATCAACTATGCAAAGCGGGCCGACCGCGTTGTCATCCGTCACGGCCGAGGCCGGGTCGTGGCGATCATCGAGATCCTGTCGCCCGGCAACAAGGACAGCCGGCACGCGCTGCGATCGTTCGTCGAGAAGGCGGCAGACATCCTGAGCCAGGGGATTCACCTGGTCGTGGTCGACCTGTTCCCTCCCTCGCCCCGAGACCCGCAGGGGATCCACAAGGCGATCTGGGACGAACTCACCGACGAGCCCTTCGAGTTCCCGCCGGACAAGCCGCTGACCGTCGCCTCGTACATCGGCGGCGACCTGCCCACGGCCTATGTGGAATCGGTCGGCGTGGGTGACCCTCTCCCCGCGGTCCCGCTGTTCCTGACCGAGTACGACTACGTCCCGTGTCCTCTCGATTCGACCTATGCCCAGGCGTGGGCGGTGTTCCCGGCGCTGCTCAAGGACATCGTGGACCCACACGTTTGAGGGACCCGTATCGCCCTATGCGTTAACTTGACGCCAACTCCAATCCACTCCGAGAGAAGAACATATTAACTCCCCCGTTGGAAAGTTTTGAATTTGTAAGACTGTAGCAAGGATGCCCGAAGGTTGTTCCTCCTGGGTATGGGCCTGCGGACTGCTTCGGACGAACGGCTTTGGCTACAACGATGAAACGGCCCTGACTCGTCCGAGGCTAAAGAACGTCCGCAAAAGAACGTCCGTTCGCGGAGCGAACGCCGACTCTCGGCGGTTGGCCAGCCATCAGATCCGGGTAAGACGGACCGCTTCGGCACCCCGTCAGGCCGCTTTTCGCGCGAAAGGCAAACAATCCAGAATGCGCCACCACCCGACGTTTCGTGCGTAGCCACTGCTGACCTCGATGAGCATGGAGATATCCGCGACGCTTTCGCCCGAGTCGGGTTGCCTGAGGCTGACTACGGCAACCGGGGCCGGTGGCGAAAAGCGATCGTCATAGCCGGGCATCTTCCGACTCCTCCATCACCTCTTTGGCGAAGTCGTCCGCTCGCCCCGGCTGCGCGAGCCTGGGGCTAACCACGTGGAAGCAGGGAACCTCTTCAACTCCCGTAACGACTACGTAGACCTTGGCACGCTCGGGAAGTCGAACGGGCTCGGAGAATTTGATCTGGCCGTTCTCGACAACGGCCTCATACGTAGCCACCTTCATCGCCCAGTGCCTCCTCCGACAGCCCTATCCTGTCGAACTCGACGACGGTTGTCTTCCTTCGCTTCATTCCCTGCGATTGCGTTCTTGTGGGGTGAGGAACCCGTGCGCTAGACCACATCCTCGCCATCCTCAAATGCGATCAAGGTATCCGGCGAAGCCGTTGGGTCGTGCACCCCCTGGATTCGTACCTCTCGATGATAGCAAGGACCATCATCGCTACCCACTTGCGACCCGTTGCGAGTCGATGCGTTGGATCCGCGCGTTAACCGACGCCTTGAACGATGGCAGGGTTCCCGCGCAGCTTCATGGGCTTGGCCGAGCGTGTCACGAACTATCGCCATCTGCGTTGCCTGTCCTCTGGTGTGTCTATCGCTCCGCACACATCGACGTCACTTCGGCCCAATCCCACCTTCGGGAGGCGACGCGTTCGGGGAATCGGGCGGCATTTTCTCCAGTGATGCGGCCGCCCTGTACCATGCGTATTGCTTACGGAAGATCTCATAGACATCGTCGAACGTGACACAAATGACCGGGTTCGAGTCGATGAGTACCTTGGTGGAACGCCACCGAAACCGGGTGCGCTTCATTTCGTCGAGACTTGCCGACCGCCCAATGATCAGCAGACCGGTAAACGAGACGTGCCCGTACCCGAAGGTCTTTGTGAACCCATGAGTCTTCTTGTAGTCGTCGAGGTTGAAGAACCAGTCCGTCAGTTGGCTAAATCCGTGCTCAAACCGCGCACTCCACTCCGGATTCGGCCGGTTCGGCTGTTTCTTGAAGATGCTCTCGGATCCGCCGTCCTCAAACTCGACGACGCAGAACTGAGCGGCCGACTTGCTTCCCACGAGCAAGTCGGCCCGGTAGTCGCCGAAAAACGGAAACTCGTATGCCAATTCGGTCGCCGGTCCGATGTTCAGGGCGAAGATCCCCAGGAAGGCTGACAGATGTCTGCTGGCCTTGAACAACGGCAGGATGTCCCCGGCTTCGGTCAGGTCGCCCTTCGATGCGAGGAGGCTCCCCAGCGCAGCCTCGAACTGGGCGTGGTCGAAGGTGATCGACTCGAGCACAGCACCCACTCGCGGTCCCCTTTAGTGGGCGGCAGTCGCGATGATGGCCTGCTTCCTGGCGACGTCCAGCACGGTGATTGTGTCGCCTTCCATTGTGAAGAAAATCCGGATATCCGTGCTTGTCCGGAACACGCGGACGCCGGGAACCCCCGCGAGGGCGTGTGAATTCTCTCGCACGAACGGATCGCCGTCCCAGTTCGCAAGGTGATCGAACCACGCGCGGATCCGTTGGACCTCATCGGGTCCGAGGGTGCGCAGTTTCAAATCGACCTCGGGTGCGGTGACGACCTTCTTCATGACTTCATTCTACACCGTCGTCAGTGAATCGCCAGTCCGAAGCATGGCGCCAACGCGGCCGCTCTGGCGAAAGCCCAGTCACGACGCCATTGGGGATGCCCGGTGGAGTGAGTCGGAGTGGTCGCCATCTCGGGCTCTGAATTCTACCAGGATCTCGTGCCGGACCCTATCTCGCGGCATGGTCGCTATTTCACGCTCCAGTGCCATTCTGGCCAGGCATGAAATCCGGGTCGTTTACGACGCCCGCGGCACCCCCGGGTTGCTCAAGTCGGCTCCATCAAGTACGAATAAGTTTTCCCAATCCGCTCAAACACCCTGCATTTGGTGTGTGGCCACTACTGCCGCCAGTGGACCCGCCCACTTGAGGGAAGCGTGTGGCGATGCGTAGCAAGCGGCCGGGAGGTTGGTTTGCCATCAAGGCGGAGGAGCGATGTTGGTGTCATGGGGACGACGGATTTGACATCAATTTCGCCTCGTTCGACCCCATGGAATTCGGTTCCACCGAGATCTCATTTCGTCGTTGCTCCAGCTCCCAAATTCGTTGGATTTCGTTGTCGCGCTGAAGCGCCGTTCGTCGATCGGGCCACGGGAAGGACGGTGCGACCTCCGCCGCATGCCCGATGGTGAAGCTGGTCCTGGGCACATCCTGCTCGTAGGCCCACGCAAGGTGTGAGATGTCACCGTATTCGAGGCCGTTCTCGTGGAGCACATGCGTCGCCGGACCGGTAAACGGCGCGGTGGTGGCCTCGTGGAGGAAGACATCCAGGAACCGGGTCTCTTCCGGGGTGAGTCGTTTCATCTCACGGTCCCTTTCCTCGCATCGCGTGCGTTGGCTCGCGTCCGCCTGCCCAATCTCTTGCGGAGTCCAGTAGGCTACGTACTGGGCTCCCGCGCCGGCCGCGGATATGTATCCTTGCAGCGTTCCTCCCGCGGAGATCGCCTGGGATGCAGCCCACAGACCCGCCTGGCCCACCTGCCGTCGGATCAGGAGCACGCCCAGCGGAGCGGGCCGATCCTCCCTCTCTGGAATCCGACAGGTTGCTGACGTACAGGACAGTCCATGTGGCGCTGGTGGGGCGGTCGTGGCCAGGTATCAGATGGATCACCTTGGCCGCTCCATCAGGCAGCATCTCGCGCGAGAGGCGGACAGTCCAGAACGCCCCGTCACCTGACATTTCGTGCGTGGCCACTTCTGGCTCGTCGACCTACCTGGCGATCAATTGCAACAGGTATTCCGTAACGACGCCTGTATTCATGCGGTTTACCAGATCACGGGAACGCCATAGGCGGCAAAGCTGCCGTCGTTGCCGACGATGCTCAGGCCCTCGACGAGCGCCTGGGCGATCAAGAGACGGTCGAATGGATCACGATGATGAAACGTCAGCACGCTCACCCGCTCCGTATGTCGGGGCGAAATATGGAGGAATCGGAACCCGCTGCCGCTGATGGCCCGCCTCATGAACTGGGGGTACGGCTCGTTCAGCGTGTACCGGCCCAAACCGATCTTGATCGAAATCTCCCAGTACGATGCCGGGCTCACGAACTTGACGTTTGCCGGGTCGGCAATGTGGTTTCGCGCGGCGACGCTGAGCAGTCAATCGCCGAGCACGAACCAGAGCCACGCATGAGTATCCAGCAGGAGATTCATTTCATGTAGTCTTCGAAGTCTTTCAGGTGTTCGTCGTCTTCCGACACGATGGTCAGCATTCCTTTGCAGCTTCCGAACACGGGCTGGCCCGTCCCAACTTCACTCTCGAACGGTTCTCCATGCTTTGCTTGAATGATAACAACAACGCGGCCCAGGGGTTCCTCCACCCAGTAGGCCCCGTCGACGTCCCAGTCCTTTGTCCCTTCCGGCAGCCGCAACAAGAGACCCAGCGCATCCGACCCTTCGGTCAGCAGGATCGGATCCTCCCGCCGCTGGTGCTTCAAAGCCTCAGTGATCCGCGGGTCCACCTGCTCCAGGGCGATGGTTTTCATGCCCGTCTCCTTTCCTTCGGTGGTTGGTCGTCCTGGATATTTTACCAGACCCTTCTCCCGCAACGGCTTGCCGATCGGCGACCCCTCGTACTTCGCTAGCCCGCGCACTCGTCCCTCCAAGCCCTTCAAATGATTTGTCTCGAGTGCGTGGCCAGTATTCTGCTTC
>DAIDJG010000613.1 GCA_027451445.1 Singulisphaera sp. | reverse complement strand
GCTGCCGGGATGGCCCGTGTGCGCACCATCGAGCAGGTTGCCGTAGATGTCGGAAATGCCCGCCGGGGACGTCCCCACCACGGTGATGATGTACGATCGGTGCGGATTCAGGTTGGCGGCGAGCAGTAGCAATACGTCGTTTGTCGACGGGGTGTACGCTACGGCCTTCACGGCGATCGGGCGCCGGCCAGGGCCGACGATCCGGTAGTTGGCCGGGTTGCGCGCGCGAGCGGGGTCGAGCGACTCGCTGAACGTCAGCATCAGTTCGTCAGGTATCGAAGCGTGGTAACGTGCGATGGAAAGCACGAGCGGGCCGGGGCCGGCGAGCACCGTCTGCGCGCTGCCGTTCGAGAGGCTAGCCACGTGGTTCGTGTCCCCCTCGTAGAACGCGACGAGATGGTCAGTGCCGACGGTTAGGGTCGTCGTGGTGAATTGTGCGTGGTCAGAAGCGTCAAGCGGCACGCGCGCGAGAGTCATGGTGCCGTTGAGGAAGTCGACGAATCCACCCGGCGGCGCGGCGGGACTGACGGGCGTGAAATGAGGCGTTACGGTCGCGTTTAGCGTGACGAGGCCGCCGCTCGGTGATGGGTCCGGCGTGGTGCTCAACGCAACGGTCGTCTCGACAGGTTGGACCGTCACGTCGACGGGCGACGACTGGTTCGGAGGAAGGTGCGTGCCTTCGCCATTGTAGTGGGCCAAGATCTGGTGCGTTCCGGCGGGCAGATTGAGGGTTGTGGTGGTCTGGCTGGTTTGCCCTCGGAAACCAATGGAGATCAGCACGGCGTCGCGAGGAAGGGGCTTGCCGTCAACGAAGAAGGTCACGGTGCCGAGCGGCGCGTTGTCGAATATGATGGGCAGCGTGCCCGGGGGAAAGAACGGAGGCGGACCGGTCACTGTGGCGGTGACTGTGATGGGAAGCCCATATGTGGCCGTCGCGGCATTGGTGGTGAGCTGCATGGAGGTCGGATTGACCGGCGTGGGCTGGACGACGAGGTGGACGTCCTGAAACGTGCTGCTGGCGAGGAAATCGGGATCGCCCGTAAAGGTCGCGCTGATGTCGTGCGGACCCGCGCTCAGCGTATCCAGCGTGAAGTTCGCCAGGGCCTCGTCGGGCACGAACTCCGAGTCGATACCGACGACGTGCTGCGGGTTGGGCTGAGGGATGCCGTCGACAAGGAGCCTGATCGTGCCCGACGGGCCGTTAAACCCCTTGGGAATGGGCGTTCCGGAGGCGGCGAAGCGGACGATCACGTAGGTGGTGAGTTCCTGACCAACCCCGATGGCGGTCGGGTTGATCTCGAGGTCGGTCTCGGTCGGGAGACCCGGCGCGATGACGGTCGTGGCGAGCTGCCCGATGACCGAGTTGTTGCTCAACTCGTCGGCCGACGCGTCGAGTGAGTCGGCAACCGGGGTCGACGCCGTGTACGTGGCCGTGAAGGTGACCGTGACCGAACCGCCGCTGAGAAGGCTCGCGATATCGTCGGTGAACGTCCCCCCGGAGAGTGCAGGGGTGCCAAGAGTGGCGCTGGGTTGAATGTTGCTCAAGCCCGCGGGCAAGTCGTCGGTCAACACGAGGTTCGTTGCTGTGTCGGGGCCCTGGTTCGTGACCTGGAAGCCGAACGTGACGGTCGACCCTTCGTTGGCTCGCACGAAGCTCGGAGTGGCCTGCACACTGAGGGTGGCGGTCGGCGGCTCGGTCGGCACAGGCCGGTCCTGGGCGAACTCCGAGGTGTCGCCGAACGCGCTCGTCGCCGTCGCCGTAACGAACTGGCCGGTGAGGTCGCCGGACGCGGTGAAGGTGAACGGAACGTCGTGGTACCCATCCGCCGCGATTCCGGTCACTCGGCCGAGGAGCGTCTGCCCCTGGCCGTACCCGGATGGGTCGGCGGTGGCGTTGGCGAACAGTTCGACGGTGTAAACCGAGCCCGGTGTACCGCCGATCGTACCGGCGATCACGGTCTGGCCGCCCTGCACGGTCGTGGAGGTCAGGACCGGAACGTCCTGAAAGTCGTTCGGCCCGACCCCGTCGGTCGCGTAGCCGGTGACCGGCACGCCGCTGCCGCCGAGGTCGATGCCGAGCTTCGCGTTGTTGACTATGGAATTGCCCAAGATTGCATCGTGGACGGATGTGGCCCCGAGGACTACTACCCCTGCGCCCGCGTTCGAGGCGATTACGTTGCCTGCACCGGCCGCTATCCCGCCGACCGAGTTGCCCGACGCACCGGCCTCGATCAGTACGCCGTCGTCGCCATTGGCGATGGGCGTCCCGGTGGGCGCGACGCCGACGAAATTCCCTTGAACCGCGTTGCTGGACGTGCCGGCGTCACTCAGCACGACGCCATGCTGCGCATTGGCGCCGATGATGTTACCCTCGCCCGAAACCCTCAGGGTCAGACTAGGTCGATAGGGATATTTTCCTAATAGATATCTATATTGCCATAATATTATTTAACGAGACACGACTCGTTTTTCCGGCGACACCGGCAACGGTAGGGACTGATCCAATCGGCTCTAGATAAAACCTGTAAAAAACACTGTCATCACAATGTTGACATGTTAACTGAAAGGGGTTATACTCCTATTGCGGGACGGGGACGAACGCACGGAGATCGGAAATGCTGACCTTCGACGCGGTTGAGTGGGACGAGGAAGACGACCCCGACGGCAACGTTCAGCATGTCCTTCGCCACGGCGTCTCGAAGGACGAGGTTGAAGACGTGCTTGGCGGCCCGGCGATTACCCACGATATTAGCCGTTCGAGCGGTCTCCCCATGGTCTTCGGCCGCACGTTCAGCAATCGCCACATCGCCGTAATTTACAAGGCCTACACGAAGAAGGGACTCATTTACATTTATCCCGTGACCGCCTTCGACGTCGAGCCTTGAGGCTCGGCGTCAAGGGACAAGAGCAGGACCAGAAACATGAGCGACGAACCCGAGGTCCCAGAATCTGAGATCAACTTCGGCACGGAGCGGAACCGGCGGCGGTATGAAGCCATGACCCCGGAGCAGCAGCGAACCTACCGGCAGCACCTCGCGGAGAACAACACTCCCGAGGCAAGAGCCGAGAAGGCTCGACTCCGGGAGTTGGCCGAGAAGGACGTTCCGCCGCTCGTGGCGGACGATCCCCTCTTAGAGCTCGTGGCCACGTTCCGCCAGCAACGCGAGCGGTTGGGACTGAGTCTGGCCGACGTCAGCAGGACAACTGAGCTCGACGTCTCGACGGTCTCCCGCCTCGAGCTGGGGAAGATTCCCAATCCGACGTACGTGACGCTCCGAGCGATCGCACGGGCGCTCGGAATGTCGATCCAGGTTGTGGCGACGGTGGACCGCTGACGTGTTGCGGTCTCCTGAAAAGCGACGCCCCCGGCGGATTCTGGCCAGGAATCAAATCAGGGTCGTTTGCGACGTCTGGTCAATTCATCGTCGCTCCAATTCGCCCCAACACGGACGACGAGGCTCTCCCTGTCTCTTTGGGCATCCTCTATCGAAATAGCCTTGCGGGAACTTGGGACGCGCCCGGGTACAGGCTTCCGTTTGCGCATAGACTTTGTGTCTGCACCGATATGGTTTAACCCGAGGCGCGTCGCATGTCATCCCACGACCCCACCCGCCTTGTGCGGGTGGTGAAGAAGGTCGCAAGCTAGGCGGGTCGCACCGGCACGCACGACCCCACCCGCCTTGTGCGGGTGGTGAAGAAGGTCTGTGGCTAGACAACGACCTCGAGCCCAACGATGTTCCTTCGCGCGGTCGCCCGTCTCTAGCCAGTGACCTCCTTCACCACCCGCACAAGGCGGGTGGGGTCGAGAGAGCCAATACAGCCGTTGATGCGGGACGGGCTAGCCACAGACCTCCTTCACCAGCCACACAAGGTGGCTGGGGTCGGGAAGGCATGACGCCAGCATGACGTCTACCCCGTCCCAAATTCGTGCAGGGTTATTTACTGCGAGGCCAGGATGGCAGGCCCGCCCGGGTAACATCCGACGGCTGGCAAGGGGGATGCGCTCACTTCGACCTCATCCAGGCGGTCGAGCTCGTCGTGTCTGGCCCGGTCTGCCGAGGGGTTCGAGCGCCACCCAATGCTGGGCGAGCTTGGGATCCATTCCGCCGTAAGGGCAAACATCGCGATACGCGGGCTCGGTGGCGCGGTCCGATTGGTAGAGGTTGTGCGCGGTCTTCTCGAACAGGGATGAAGGATGAAAAAGAGAGATGGCAGGGAGACTCCTCGCCGAACACGACCGTGCGGAGCTATGTCGGCGGATTCGTCTGTGCATTGATGTCGCTGAGCGGGGAGGGTTGGAAAAGGACGTTCTTTCGCGGAGCGCAAGACGACTATCGATGTCCGAACGCTACCGAACCACGCCTTTCGCGGCTCGAGAGCGGGTGGATCTCGCGCCGGCGGCGCAGTCGCGGAACCGAGAAAACGCGATGTCCCAAGAAAATCCGTGGGTCGCGGGTTTTTCTTTCGAATATTTGGCGCTAGCGGACGTATACTAAGTGGCTAAAGTTCAGGTACGCCTGTTTCACATCGTCAAGATGCGCCCGACGCGGCCAGCGGTCGGTCGGAAAAGGGTAGGGGAGGGTCGGTATATCATGTGGCCCGCGAATCTCATCACGGCCCGTTCATCGGCCTGGGTTCTGCGCTCGACACAACGGTCCGGCTGGCCGACGCCCGTGGGGGAAACCACGGATCGCGCGCTACGAAGAGCCAAGGACACGACGAACCTGGACGCCTCGAGGGGCGCCGCTCGGACGGTGCGGCTGCGCGCGATCGCGGGCCCGAGCTTCACGCCGTCTACAACTGTCGTCATTTTGTGTAGCGGCCATTCGGTAATTCGGAACTCGTTGGCAATTCAGGGACTCCGATTCCGAATCACGGGTTTCCGTGCGACGGCGTGTGCCCGGCGATGCTTGCTCAAGAAGGCGTAGATGCCGCAGTGACCGACCGCCACGGGGAGTGTTTCTCGGATATTTCGGATTGTTCGGAGGCATTTTCGTGCACCTATTCGGGTGTCACCAGGGCACTCGCGGTTAAAAAAGGCGCGATCGCCGCTCGGAAGGGATGGGGGATGGAGCAAGCAACGACACATGTTCCAACTTCTGCTGCCGCATCACGATTACCCACGTTTGAGAGTCTATAGCATCGTTTCTGAGTCGGTTCGCCGGTTGGGGCAGCGAAGCGGCCACTGGAGAACACGGGCGCGTATGACTGGTGCACTCGATCGTTGACTCCCCACCCCCCCAACCCCCCCTTCCCAAGGGGGGGAGTAAGAAACGCGTGCGCGTTTGTTCAAACTCCCCCCCTTGGGAAGGGGGGGGTTGGGGGGGTGGGCAATGGCCTTGGCTTCCCCTCGTGTGTCAGCGACCGCGAAGACAACCAGGTGACGCCGCGACAGTGTCTGTTATTCCCGGCCTGTTCCTGAGCGCCTTGGTGGAGCCGCCGCTCAAGGCCGGTTGACGGAGTGCCGCGCGCCAACGAAACTCGGTGCTACGCGACCGTGGCGAAGACCGAGCGGCGTTGAGCGAGATCATCGACTGCGGCGAATCGAAACGGAGAACGCCCATGAATACGAAGCTCCCGTGGATTCTCATGCTTCTCTGTGTCGTGGGAGGTCGCACCTGGGCCCAGGTGAATCTGCTTCCCCAGGGGAACTTCGAGAACCCTGGGGCCGATACGAGGTGGGCCGAGGGGTTCAAGATTCCGAACAGTCCGGAGTTTCAGGTCGTCTCGGGACAGGGCAAACACTGGCTCCGCATCGAGAACCGTGATGCCGGCCGCCAGGTCGACTCGGTGCATGCCTATGTGAAGGTCGCGCCCGAGTTCACGGCGCTGACCGTCTCGGCCCGCTTGAGAGCCACGAACCTGAAGGTCGGCAAGGAAGGCTGGCACACCGCCCGCATCGCGTTGAGCTTCGAAGGGGGCTCGTTTGGTTATCCGCCGGAAGTCCCCGAACTGAGGGCCGACTCCGATTGGGTCACGCGATCGGTTGAGCTGAAGGTGCCCAAAGGGGCGACTCGCCTGAACCTCCAGCCAGCCATGTTCTACTGCACTGGCGTGTTTGAGATCGCCGACCTCACCGTGGCGCCCCAACAGGCCACACACTCGCAGCCGGGAGACGCCGTGCTGCCGGCCGGCACTGCGCTCAACTGGGACAAAGCGGACGTCACGACCCTGAACGCGAAGCGGGCGCAGGTCGCGCTCGATGGCATCTGGCGGTTCACGCCGGCCGTCGAAGGGGCGGTCGAACCACCGAAGGTGGGGTGGGCGTACATCAAGGTTCCCGGTGATTGGCAGATTCGCCCGGGCAAAGGGGCGGGCCTCGTGGCGCTCGCCGGGGGACCGCAGTGGGACCTTTACGATGGGGCGGCTGTGTCGCGCGCGTGGTACCAGCGTCAGGTGCCGGTCCCGGCGAACTGGCAAGGGCGCGCGATCAGCCTGCGCTTCGATCGCGTGTGCACCGATGCGATTATTTACGTCAACGGCAAGCGCTGTGGGGAGATCGGCTGGCCCTGGGGATCGGTGGACATCACCTCGGCGGTCAAGCCGGGGCAGCCGGCTGACGTCCGGGTGCTCGTGGCGGCCATAGCCGATGCGGAGAAGGTGGGCACCTTCTGGCAGAGCGCCCTCAGCGCCTCGGTCACGTTTTCGTCCGCCGGGCTCAAGACGCGGGGGCTGACCGGCCGGGTCTTCCTCGAGAGCCGCGTCTCCGGGGCAAGGGTCACCGACGTCTTCGTCCGCACGTCTACCCGTCGGAAAAACGTCGCCCTCGACGTGGAGCTGAGCGGTGTCTCGCAGGCGGGTCCGGTCCGGATCGTTGCCGACATGCTCGATGAAAAGGGGAACGTGGAAACGAGCTTCACCACGGATGCGGCCGTGGTCGCGAAGGAGACTCAGGCTCTCAACGTCTCGTGGCCCTGGGCCGAACCGCGGCTGTGGGACGTGGGGCGGCCGAACCTCTACACGCTTCGGCTCAAGGTCACCGGCGCGGGTCTGGATGATGAGTACAACCAGGGATTTGGCTTTCGCGAGTTCTGGGCCGAGGGGCACAAGCTTTTCCTCAACGGCACGGAGATCCACCTGCGTCAGCCCTGTTTCTACTACGGACCGCGCGGGCAGGTCGGCGACACGTTCGCCGAAATGGGGTCGGAGCATCTGGATACCCGCGGCGACACTGGCGACTCGGGGCACGACCTCGACGATGCCGATCGCAAGGGATACCTCGTGGCTCAGCACGTGCTCAACGCCAACCGGTACATGATCGCACCGAGGGGCCGGATCGTCTGGGAGCAGAACCGGCAGAGGGCGCTGGAGCGTGCGGCGGTGTGGATGCGGCACTATCGTAACCATCCGTCCGTGATCATGTGGGTCGCCGGCTTCAATTTCTTCAACAGCGCGGTGGACGCGGATCCGCGCTACATCGGTCGTCGCGGCTGGGGACAGGATGATGAGCGCTGGCAGCGTCTCATGGGGTTTGGGAAGGAGATGTTCGAGGGGCTCAAAGCGCTCGACCCCTCGCGGGTGTATTACAGTCACGCGGGGGGCTACACGGGCGACGTCTACACGATGAACTGCTACCTCGACCTGATCCCGCTCCAGGAGCGCGAGGACTGGCTGAGCGCGTGGGCCGAGAACGGGGAGATGCCGGTCTCGATGATCGAGTTCGGGACCCCCATGGACTGCACGTACCGCCGAGGCCGCCACGGTTTCGAGAG
>DAIDJG010000612.1 GCA_027451445.1 Singulisphaera sp. | reverse complement strand
CAGGCAAGCGCTCGTTTGTCCTCGAGTCGTCGATTTTCCGCGGTCGCCCGGACCGGTATCCCATTGAAACGACCGTACGGCGCCGTTAGACCATGGATGTTAGGCGAGTCCTTTGCGCTCGCAATCCCACCCTCGGAACGTTTCCCCCTCCTTCGTTAGGGGTTCACGCATGCGACACGCTGTCCCAAACCCCCGATTTTTGCTGCTCCTGATTCTCCTCGCGGCGGGATCGGTGATACCCGCGCGCGGCGATAACTTGCCGCGTTACAACGACGTCGAGTTCCAACCCCTTTCGGCCCAGGTTCGGCGCGTCGTCGAAGCACTCGAACAGCTCGGCCAGCCCTTGCCTGAAGCGGTCAGGGCCAAGGTCGACCAGGCGCTCCAGCAAACCGACGCCTCGGCGGGTGGGCGTGGGCTCCAGGAGGCGCTCGATCCGTTTTGTCTGATCGGGATTGAGATCAATCCGGAGAGCCGTGTCAAAGCTGTACAAGGACCGGCTTCGCCCCAACTCGTTCAACACGGCTGGCGCGTGTTTCTGGTTAAGGTCCGCAACGAAGCCGGCGTCACAGCGGAACTGGCCGTCGACAGTCCCAACGCCGCGCCGCTCTATCAAAGGTCCAGCGGCAGCCCATCGCCGAGGACGACCGTTCCTCTGCATGAAGTTCCCCAGCGCTGGATGGATGTTAGCTCGTTCCGCGACCGGCCGCTCAAGCGCACGCTTTCCGGCCTCGCCCTGGAATATCGGATCATCCAGATCTACAGCCGTGACTCTGGCCATCGCGAGTCGAAACTTCGCTTCAATGTCGGCCAGGGGACCCAGGATCTCGGGTTTCGCAGCGACGTCGACATCCTCTTCACATGCGAGCCCTCCGTGGACGTGACGCTGGAGGTGCTCGACGACGACGGCCGGCCGACCACCGGCTCGTTCATCTTCCGCGACTCGCAGAACCGCGTGTGTCCCTCGCAGTCGCGTCGCCTGGCCCCCGACTTTTTCTTCCACCCGCAGATCTACCGTAAATCGGGCGAAACGGTGCTCCTGGCGCCCGGTAAATACACCGTAGAGGTCACGCGGGGTCCCGAGTACGTCCTGGAGACACGAACCATCGAAGTGCCCAAGGCGAAGACGCATCGCGAGTCGTTCCGATTGAAGCGCTGGGTGCATCTGGCGAAACGGAACTGGTTCTCGGGCGACCACCACGTTCACGCGGCCGGCTGCGGCCATTACGAGAGCCCAACCGAGGGCGTGCGACCTGAGGACATGATGCGCCACATCCTCGGCGAAGACCTCGACGTGGGCTGCGTGTTGAGTTGGGGACCGTGCTGGTACGCACAGAAGCAGTTCTTCAGCGGAAAGCTCGATCCGCTGTCGACGCCCGAATACCTCATGCGCTACGACGTCGAGGTTTCCGGTTTCCCTTCGTCGCACACCGGCCACCTCTGCCTCCTCAGGCTCAAGGAAGACGACTACCCGGGCACAACCCGGATTGAGGAATGGCCAAGCTGGGACCTGCCCGTCCTGAAGTGGGGCAAGGAGCAGGGCGGCGTCGTCGGGTTCTCGCACTCGGGATGGGGACTCAAGCTTAAGAAGAACGTCTTGCCCAGCTTTGAAGTGCCGCCCTTCGACGGCATCGGCGCCAACGAGTACATCGTCGACGTGGTACACGACGCGGTGGACTTCATCTCGACCGTCGACACCCCGGCTCCCTGGGAGCTCAATATCTGGTATCACACCCTGAATTGCGGGTACCGCTGCAAGATCAGCGGCGAAACCGACTTCCCGTGCATCTACGGCGAGCGCGTTGGGCTGGGCCGGGTCTATGTGAAGCTGGCCGACGGCAAGCTCGACTTCGATCGTTGGTGCGAGGGCATCAAGCAGGGCCATTCCTACGTCACTGACGGTAAGAGCCACCTCGTCGACTTCCAGGTCGACGGCGTCGAGACCGGCGGCGAGCGTACGCTCGCGGCACCCGGATCGGTCAAGGTGACCGCCAAGGTGGCTGCGCGTCTCGAGTCCGAGTTTACCCCCGCCCTCGACGAACTGCGTTCGCGGTCCCTGGAAGCAAAACCATACTGGGAGCTCGAACGGGCCCGCATTGGCTCGTCGCGAAAGGTTCCTGTCGAGGTCGTCGTCAACGGGTCTCCGGTTGCACGCGAAGAGATCACGGCGGACGGCTCGTTCCAGGATCTGTCGTTCGACGTCAAGCTCGACAAATCGAGCTGGGTCGCCTTGCGGATCTACCCGTCGTCGCACACCAACCCCGTGTTTGTCGTCGTGGATGGCAAGCCAATCCGCACATCCAAGAAGTCGGCCGAGTGGTGCCTCAAGAGCGTCGATCAATGCTGGTCGCAAAAGATCAAGGCGATGCGCAAGGAGGAATTGGCCGCGGCCGAGGCGGCGTATGATGTGGCACGCAAGGCGTACAGAAAGATCCTGGCGGAATCGGCCGAGGATTGAGAACAAACGCCGCTTGCTCCCGCGTGGAAACGCCGTCTCCGCCACTCTGCGGCAATCCGAAACACCAACCATCGACGAGGCCTCGGAGCTAGACCCGACAAGTTTAAATGGCACACGCTATGCCCATCCGTCATTTCTCCGCTCGCGCGGGAGCGACATATAACTCCCCCCCTTGGGAAGGGGGGGTGGGCCTGGGCCGTCGCCCACAGCCAACGGTGCTCGACCGCCGCGAATCCGCCGTTGCCGATGACAAGAAAGGCGATCCTCCGCAAGCTCGTAGACGCTGGGCCGACAGCGAACGTTACTCCCCCACCCCCCCAGCCCCCCCTTCCCAAGGGGGGGAGTTATATATTCCTCCTTCTGAGAAGCGATGGGTGAGCGCGCCGGGACGATCGTTCCTGCGCAACGCGATCATTATCCGTTCGAGCCGGCAAGCGCTCGGTCGAACCGAGACCGCTGAGCGGTCAAGACGGCATTCCCACGAAGGACCGTGGGAACGAGGATTCGCGAGTTGCTTCAAATCAGAGGTTAACGGTTGATGACATCATTGAAAATACGACCCAAGCGAGCGAATTCCATGACCTCGATACGTCGATGGCTGGTCGTCGGCGCCCTCGGCGCCGTGGGCGCAGCAGACCCTGCCGACCTGGTGATTCACAACGCCCACGTCATCACCATCGAAGGCCACGATGAGATCGCCCAAGCGGTTGCGGTTCAGGGTGACCGAATCGTCGCAGTTGGCACGAACGTGGCCGTTGACGCCTTGATCGGCCCCAAAACGCATGTGATTGACGCTGGTGGTAAGACGCTGCTGCCCGGCCTTTACGACAGCCATGTCCACCCCCTGGGGGCGGCCAACAGCGAGAAAGACCATCCGATCCCCGCGTACGACACGCTCGCGGACGTGAAAGCCTACATCGCCGAGCGAGTGAAGGTTCAGCCGAAGGGGACGTGGATCGTCGTCCGCTACGCGTTCCCGACCCGGCTCGCGGAGAGCCGGTTCCCGACGAAGGCCGAGCTCGACGCGATTGCGCCCGATCATCCCGTGCTGCACCAGGGGGGACCGGCGGGGGTCGTCAACTCGAAGGCGCTCGAGATCTCGGGCATCGATAAGAATACCCCCGATCCTCCAGCGGGCCGGATCGTTCGCGATCCCAAGACCGGCGAGGCGACGGGGATGATGCGAAACTCGTACTCCAAGCTCAAGGGACTCCCCTCAAACGCCTACTCGGACACCGACGCCGCCGACGTCGCGCGCGTTCGCGAACTCTTTCGCCTCTATAACTCGCGAGGGCTCACGAGCGTGGCGGACCGGAGCGCGAGCGACGAGGCTTTGAATGTGTACCGAGGGCTGCGTGACAAGGGCGAGTTGACCGTGCGGGTCAACGCGACGCGTGTTCTCTCGCCGCCGTTCGGCGATCGCGCAGCGATCGTCAAGGGGCTCAACCGTCTGGCATCGTACGAACGGGGCGGCGAGCCGAACGGCCCATCGGGCATGGGCGATCTCTGGGTCCGCATTGGGCCGTTGAAGGTCTTTCTGGACGGAGGGATGCTCAATGGCACAGCCTACATGCGCGAGCCCTGGGGCGTCGGGCCAGCCTATCAGATCACCGAGCCCGACTACCATGGTTTGCTCTTTATTCCTCCCCCGACCCTCGCCCTCATCGCGGAAGAGGCGGCGCGACGTGGCTGGCAAATGACCGCGCACACCGCAGGCGAAGCCGGCATGGATGAGCTGCTGACCGCGTTTGCGCAGGCCGATCGCACGATCGGCATTCGAGGCCGGCGTTGGCTAATAACGCACGCCAACTTCACGTCGGCCGACAACCTGAAACGCTGCGCCGAGCTCGGCGTCGGAGCCGACCTTCAGCCGGCCTGGATCTGGAAGGACGCGCGCACGCTACTATCCGTGCTTGGACCCAAGCGCATGACCTGGTTCCACCCCTACCGCAAGTGGCTCGACGCCGGCCTGACGATCGGCGGCGGGAGCGACCACATGATCCGCCTCGATCCTCTTGGGGCCACGAATCCCTGGGACCCCTGGCTCGGGATCTGGGTCACGGTAACGCGCAAGTACGAAGGGGGCGATGTGCTCAATGCGGACCAACGTCTGAGTCGCATGGAGGCGCTTCGGTTCTACACCATCAATAACGCGCGGCTGCATTTCGAAGAGAACGAGAAAGGCTCCATCAAACGGGGCAAGCTCGCCGATCTGGTACTGGTGGATCGCGATCCTCTGACCTGTCCCGAGAACGACTTGAAAGAAACCCAGGTCCTCTGGACGATGGTAGGAGGAAAGCTGGTCTACCAGTCTGACTCGAAGAGCAAGCCCTGATGTCCGAACACGACCGGGCTCTCGCCAGCGTTTTCGACCGGCGTTAAGCCCGGTTTCACTCCCCGCCATCGGACATCGCACTTGAACGCTCTTCCACGAACGCTCTGGCTCATAACCCTGGGCCATTTTCTGGTAGACGCCTACGCCTCCTCGATCCAACCGCTCTGGCCCGACCTTCAACAGAGTCTCGCCCTTGACGAGGCGGGAATCCAGTGGGCCTATCTCGGTTGGAGCCTGGCCTCCTCGATCACGCAGTTGGCCTTTGGCTACTGGGGCGACCGCGCTCGGGGTCACTGGCTGATCTGGTTCGGGCCCGGCGTGGGAGTGATCTGTCTCAGCAGTCTGGGATGGGCTTCGACGTTTCCCGCGCTTTGTGCGATGCTCGTCGCCGGAGGGCTTGGGATCGCCGCGTTTCATCCCGAGGCAGCCGCGATGGCCGGCGCCTCGTCGCCGGGGCAACGGAGCCGGGCGATGTCGGTGTTCGCGGTCGGGGGTTATCTTGGCCAGGCGGTGGGTCCGATCTACAGTGGTTTGATCACCACGCATTTCCCGATGAGAACGCTCATCTGGGGACTGACCTGGGGACTGGCGGGCGTGGCGCTTCTGGGCTGGAGCCTGCGTTCGGCTCCCGACGACGGTGCAACCTCCAGCACACGCGACCCAATCGCCTTGACCGAACTGCTTCGCGGCCGGGGGGTGAGCGTTCTCCTGGTGCTGGCAATCGGGATCCTCCGCGTTTTGCCCGCGCTGGGAGTGCCGATGGCGCTCGCCTACGTGCTGAAGGGCAGGGGAGCGTCCAACGAACAGATCGGCGTCGTGCAATCGGTCTTTTTGGGGTCGGTCGGACTGGGAAGTCTGGCATGTGCGGTCTTCGCACAGCGAGCGAACGAGCGTAAGGTACTCTGGACGTTCCCGTTGCTGGCAACTCCCATGTTGATCGCCTGCCCGGCGACGGGCGGAAGCGTGCTGGTCGTGCTCGTGGGAAGCGCCGGCTGTTTGCTCGGCGCCACGCTTCCGATCCTCGTCAGCTACGGCCAGCGGCTGTTGCCCGAGGGGCAGCGGGTTGCGAGCTCGATCACCATGGGAGTCACATGGGGTTTGGGAGGCGCCGTGGTGGCGGGAACGATGACCCTGTGCAATCGCGCACTTCGTCCGGACGTTGCGTTCCTTGTTTTTGCCGCGGGAGCATTCGCGTCCAGCGTGTTGTGTGCTTGGCTACCAGAACTCGAGCGTACCGACGAGATTCGACAACCGCTTCGCAAACGCATCCCTGACGAGGTCAGCTTTTAACGCAGGGAGTTTCCGATGGCACTCAAGACCGACGGACACTGGTTTCTCGATCCCTTGGGACGTGCCCTGCTGCTGCGGGGCGTGAACCTGGGCGGAAGCTCGAAGACGCCGACCGGCTGTCACCCCGTCAATGCTGCGGACCCGCACGGTGCGCAGGATGCCAACTTCATCGGACGGCCGTTTCCGCTCGAGGAGGCGGACGAGCACTTCGGGCGTCTGCGCCACTGGGGGTTCAACGTCATCCGCCTTCTCACCACCTGGGAAGCGATCGAGCACGAAGGGCCGGGGATCTACGATCTCGCCTACCTCGATTACTTCACGGAGGTCGTTCGCAAGGCCGGTGAGTATGGCCTCTACGTATTCGTCGATCCTCACCAGGACGCCTGGAGCCGCTTCTCGGGCGGCGATGGGGCGCCGGCGTGGACGTTGGACCTCGCGGGATTCGAACTCTCCGCCCTTGATGCGTCGGAGGCCGCGATCACGATGAAGGGGCGGTATCCCGCCTACGGCCGGATGATCTGGCCGAACAACTGGTACCGGCTTGCCAGCGCGACGATGTTCACGCTCTTCTTCGCGGGCGAGCGGCTTGCGCCGCAGTCGTTGATCGACGGCGAAAACATCCAGCACATCCTTCAGCGACACTTTCTTGGCGCCCTGACGACCCTCGCCGAACGGCTCCGAGAGATGCCGCACGTCCTGGGCTACGATAGTCTCAACGAACCGCGCGCAGGCTATATCGGCATCCGCAGTTTGAGTGAATCGCTCCCAGTCTATAACAGCGCGCCCCGGCTCTCAGGACTGGAGTCGCTCTCGATTCCGGCAGGGTTCCCAACAGAGGTCCCGGTTGTCACGCGAGAGCACCTCGGGCAAACCGTCACTCACACGGTCCTCCTCAATCCCAAAGGGGTTTCCGCGTGGAAAGATCCGAGCCTGGATATCTGGAGAAAGCACGGCGTGTGGGATCTCGTCAGCGAGGATCGGCCGCAGCTCCTGCGCGATGATTACTTCGCCGAGGCCCGTTTTGTGCGCGACGGACTACGGCCGTTCCTCAAGCGCTACGGCGAAGCGTTGCGGCAAGTGCATCAGGATGCGTTGCTCTTCATCGAAGGCGAACCCGGCTCCTCGGAGCCGCTGGAGGCTCCTGAGGGCATTCCCGTCGTGAACGCGAGTCACTGGTATGATTTGCTGACCTTGACCACCAAGCATTTCGATCCGGACGCAACGCTCGTCTGGGGCTCGCTCAAATCCGTGAGGGGCCGCGAGGCCGTTCGGAATTCGATGGCCGACCAGATCGGGACGCTGGTTCAGGAGTCACACCGCGATCTTGGGGTCGTGCCGACCTTGATCGGTGAATTCGGCCTGCCCTTCGACCTCGACGAAGGCGCTGCGTTCACGTCCGGCGATTTTTCCTCCCACGTCGAAGCGCTCACCTGCTACTACAACGCACTCGACGCCCACCTTGCCCACGCCACGATCTGGTGCTACACGTCCGACAACACCAACGCGTGGGGCGATCAGTGGAATCAGGAGGATCTCTCGATCTTCAGTCGCGACCAGCAGAGCGACCCCAACGACCCCGACAGCGGAGGTCGGGCCGTGCGAGGCTTCTGCCGGCCGTGCGTTCGAGCGTGTGCCGGCCGTCCGCTGCGCCAGCAATTCGAGGCTGGCGTATACACGCTGGAGATGATGTCCGACGGCTCTCGGCATCCCACGGAAGTCTACGTCCCGCGCGTCCAGTATCCCGATGGTCTGGAGTGGCGCATTTCGAGCGGAGACGTGCGTCACGATGCCGCGACTCAGACGCTCCTTTGGAGCGGTCCAGACGCCGGTCGGCAGACTCTCGTGGTGACACGGAGGGATCGAGGCGAACCGTGATCACGGAGTTCACTGAGGTCAAATCGATCCTGACGCGCACGTCGGGCTTCCTGAACGATGTCTGCTCACACTCGCTTCAACCCTACCGCGGCTGTCCGCTGGGCGCGTCGCTCTGCGGCGTGGGGTGCTACGTTCAACACAATGTCTACGTCACGCAAGGGCGAGCCTGGGGAAGCTTCCTCGAAGTCCGCACCAATGCGGTTGAAGCTTACCGCGCCGCGTATGAGCGCGAGCGTTCCTGGGCGCGCGAAAAACGGGGCGGATTCGTGATTTTCCTCTCCAGCGCGACAGAGCCGTTCCCGCACCAGGAAGCGCGCCACCAGATCACGCGTTCCGTGCTCGAAGCGATGTGCGATCTGCCGCCCGACGGGTTGATCGTCCAGACGCATTCCCACCGCGTTACGGATGCGATTGATTCGTTGAAGCGCCTGGCAACAAAGTCGGCGTTACGAGTCCACGTCTCGATCGAGACGGACCGCGAGCGTCTGCCGGGCTTGCCGCCCCCGGCAAGCTCGCTGACCCGGCGGTTCGAGGCCGCGGCCGCGTTGAAGGCCGCCGGGCTCTCCACGATCATCACCGTTTCGCCGCTGCTTCCCATCGAGGACCCGCAGCAATTCTTCGGCCGAATCGCCTTGGTTGCCGACGCCGTGGTCCTCGACCACTTCATCGGCGGTGATGGGACTCCGCTCGGTTCCCGAACCCTGAAGACCCGATTGCCGCGGGCCATGTCGGCCATCGACCCGCGATCGGTCGAGCTCTCTTACCGAGACGAAATGGCGGCGATCGCCGAACGCTACCTGCCCGGCCGCGTCGGCGTCGGTCCCGACGGCTTCGCCGGCCACTGGTTACGCACGACGAACCGTACTCAATGACCGTCAGGTGTCTTCAGAGTCGCGATCGCGTCTGGCGGAATCACCCGGCCATGCGCCCCGGCCTCGCCGTTTCCACGAGCGGCTTGAACCGCGTCGGGATGCAGAATCTGGGCCATACGGACGGCCAGGCTCTTGAAATCACGAGGGTTATTCGGCGCATAGGCCAAATGCACGTTATCCTCGGACGGCTTCGACGTCGGGTTGACCGGCATACAAACCTGGTGCGTATTCAAGTTGAAGACGCCGTAGAGCACTTCGATCTCCCACTTCGCCGCCCGCTCCACTTCAGCCCGCATATCGAATGCCGTCATCGCGGCGTTCAGGCAGACCGCCGTCTCGATGAGCGCCTCGCGATAACCCGGCACCGCGCGCGCGTTCGCACCCCAAACTTCCTCGAGCCCATTCGCCGCCTCGCGCACCGCCACGAAAATGCGTTGCAGGATCGACCGCAGCATGGGAGACGTGGCGCGTGACCAGAACTTCGAAGGTTGCAGATACGAATCGACCGCGCCCGTCACGGCCCCGCAGCCACTATGCCCCAAAACGACGAGGACCCTTACGCTGTCGCTCAACGCATTGAGCGCGAAGTCGATGCTCCCCTGGCAAACGTCACCGAGCACGTTCCCGGCCACGCGGATCACGAACAGGTCGTTGAACCCCTGGCCAAAGAGCATCTCCGTCGGCACCCGGGCGTCCGAACAGCCGACCACGACCGCGAAGGGTGACTGCTTCGGCATCTGCCCATGCGTCCGGATCATGCCCACTTCGAGACCATTGCACTGGACGATGTACTGCGGCTCCCCCGCCGCGAACTCACCCGTGCGGCAGCTCTCCATCCATTGCGAGAACATCCGGTTCCCATCCTCGAGATTCTTCCGAGCCACCTCCGCGTCCGGAGGCGCCGGCTTGACGCTCGGATTCTGCGGGTCGAACCTGTACACGTAGTCGATAGTTTTCATGATCGGTGCGATCTAAAGTTTCGATTTGATCGGAGATTGAAAAGCGATCCACCGGGAGAGTGGGACTTGAATCTCTTCACGACTGGGCGAGGGTGACAGCCGCCAGTATTTCGTCCGCGCGTCCGGGTGTCAATGATCCGCAACGTATCCGTCGAGCTGTACGGCCGTGGCGGAGTGCCGCAGACGGGGTCGAGTCGTGCCAATGCTCAAGGAATCTCGTTGAGCGTGTACGCGCCCGTCGTCTGTACGAGCAGCTCCCGTTTCAGAGACCGCACGCCCATCGCATTGATCAGATAGATGCGATCCTTGACCAGCGCGGGCACCGTGAGCTCGACCGACCTGGCATCTTCCGAAAGCCGAACCTTCTCCAGTGCCACCGCGGTCCGGCCCAGTTCGGGGGAGCCATACGCCCCCGTGTACTCATAGAAATAATGCTCGAGGCGATACGACCTGGGATCGAGCGCCGATGCACGATCCACGGGCTGAGTGAACTCGATCCGGAAGCCGCGGGGCAAGACGCGAATCGTGCGCATTTCGAAGGGCAATGCACCTGTGTAATCAATGCGGAACAATGCGCCTCGATCGGGTTGGGCCATCCACCCCGGCTCCGTGATACAGCCGACGAACAGGCGGCCTTTCGGGTCGAAAGCCAACGTGACTGGCCCCATCAGGCCTTTTCCCCAGAACGGGAAGCACGCACCCTGGTATTGACCCTTCACCATTTCGAGATCAGCGCGAATGATGGCGCCGCCGAACATCAACTCGGCCAGGAAGAACTGCCCGGCAAACGGACCGAATTTGCCGCCGGTGTTGTCGTAGGTGACACCGTTGATCGATCGTGCCCAGCCATAGGGGACCCACACCGCCGCTTTAGCGACCGGCTTTTTGGCGTGCTCGGGCTGGGCTCGATTCGGGAAGCCGTAAAACCGGCCCTCAACGAGATGGCAGAGCTTATTGGCGGCGACCCACTCCCCCTGGTTGTCGGTGAAGAACACCTCGTTGTCGGGTCCATTGCACCAGCCCAAGGGATTGCGGAATCCGAACGCGACCTCCTTGGGCGCCTCTCCCGGGACCAACCGCACCGCGCCGCCAGAACCAGGGAGATTGGTGTTCGCGTACGGGGCATAGCTGAGGACGAACTCGCCTTGCGGGTTCCGCACGAGTCCGTAGGCATAGTCGTAGGTGTCGGCAATCCCGTGAGGAAGTGCCGCGACGCGCTCGAATTGGTAGTCGGCGTCAGTGCGACTGAGTTCCGTGACGCGCGTGAGGTTTCTGCGGTGTAGTACGTAGAGAGCATCGGACTCGGCCCGCATGGAGAGCGCATCCTGAAACAGCCCGTGACCGTAGTTCTCGAACCGGGCGTTGCTGCCGTTGCCGTCCGTGTCGTTCAGCACAAAGAGCTCGCCCGTCTTGAGCGAAGCGACGAAGACGCGCCCATCCTTGGGATCGACCGCAATCGCCCCGGGCATGACGCGATCTTCTCCGGAGATCGTCTTCGGGCGCGGAAAGCGTACCGCTCGGTAGCCCGGTCGTTCCAACGCCTCTTCGGTCGGCTCCTTCTCGACGAAGGGTTTCCCCTCCCAGGCAGGCGCCTTTTTGGCGGGCGGCAGAAGCTCGTATACGGTCACCCGCAGCGAACCGTTACGATCGGGAGCGATGAGATCGGCCGGGAATGTGATCTGGGCGTTGTCCGTAATCGAGCCGATTTCGCAAAGGATTTGGACGTTGGGACCACTCACGACCGGCAGCACCAGAACCGCGTCGCGCGGAACACCCTTGAAAACGAGTCCGTGCCCGAAGTGATCGCGTCCTTCGGAACGTACGGAAAACGACTCCACGACTTCGAACGATCCTGAGGGGAATCGTGCCTGCCATTCGATCGAAAACGATTCCCGGCTACGTCGGTAGCTGTGAATCACGACGTCCTTGGGTTTTTCCGTCCCATGTTGGGTAACGAGTTGGAGCGTTGGCCTGTTCTCAAACGCACTCCCGACGGGGGTTCCCGCCGCCAGGAACTGTCGTGTGCGGCCTTGCACGTTGCGCAGGATCTGAGCACCCGTGAGAAACCTTCGAAGGGCCATTTCATGCAAGTCATAAATCAATAAGTCATCGTGTTCCGTCAACAGGCTGAGGCTTTCGACGACCTTGCCATCGTCGAGGCGGATCGGGATCTGAGCCACGAGGGAGGGAGTGCCCGCTTCAGGCGCGGGAATGGGGAACGGGGGCGGCGCTTTGGGAGCCGGCGCGTTCTTGCCGAGAGCGAAGTAACTCCAAAGAGCGTCCTTCTGCTTCGCAGAATCACCATCGAGAATCGACGTTAGCGTGGCGGGCTGACTTCTCGGAAAAATCGCCGGCATCGGCGTGCCCGGGCAATAGCGCCCCGGACCTTCCAGGAACCGGTCGAACCAGTCGCGACGAATACGGCCAGGGACACGCGTCAGGTCCGGTCCGACGGCGCCGGGGTCAGGCTGGGCGAGTTGCGCCCCGTTCCACACGTGACACGAGATGCAACCGTAGCCTTGTGGTCCGACCAGCACGGGGCCGTGGAGGGTACCCGCCGTCGGATCACCCGCCTGGACCAGCGAGGGCCCTTCGTCCGACAGGCGCTCACCGTCCTGCTCGGCCAGGGCCTGCACGAGGGATTCAGCATCATGGCCGAACGCGGGCATCCGGTACGAGTAGTCGGCGGGACGAAGACCGCTGACCCCTTCGCGAACAGCCGTGACCAGGTGCTTGTACGTGAATTTCTGGTGGGGGTTGCTGAGCCGGGGCGTCCGTTGAAACGGCAGCGCCGAGAGATGGCCGCCTCCCAACGTGCTCCCTGCGACCTCGATGGGCGGCGGCCGATCGGAATCGCGCTGGTGGCACTGGACACAGCCCGCACGTTCGAGCTGCTCGCGGCGAGCCCAAGCCGGCGACGGGTGCTTTTCCTCGGTCGATACCGTCAGAAAGGCGGCAAGCGCCTGGCGTGTCGGCTCGTCGAGCTGAAAACGCGGGCCGCTCTTTCCGGACAAGCAACCGCCGTTCTCGGGCGATGCAATGGGGATATCGAGCGGTAGCGAGGTTTCAAGTCCGCTGTGACACGCGCAGCAGCCCTTCATGCGAACCAGGACCGATGCGGCCGCCGAGGGGCTGCGCGCCCCCAAACGACGGACGACAGCGCTGATCTCGTCCGCGGAAGGAGCGGCGCTCGGCTCCTTCGGCGTCGTGGGAGGCGACCACATCAGGAGGTATGCGGCAACGTCGCGAGCCGTCTCCGGTCCCATCGCCATTGTGGGCATCCGGCCGTCCGGATAGCGCGACCGGGGGCTCCTCAAAAACGCGGCCAAGCCGGCAGCGTCCAGCCGGTCGCCCAATCCCTGGAGCGGAATGCGATTCAGATCGTCCTGCTCGGAACGCTCGATATCGGGGACGAAGTGACAGGCCGCACACCCCGATCCCAGGAAAAGCCGGCGCCCGAGGCGGTGGTCACCCGCGTTCGACGGCTCCTCGCGTTTCGCGTCGTCGCGCCTGGCCAGGAAATCGGCCACGATCCAGCGCTCGACGAAGCCTGCACGATCCGCGGAGAACAACGCGGGCATCCGTGCACCGGGCCGCACGTCTGTCGGATTCTCGAGCCATTGCAGCAGCCAGTCGCGGGTGAGTCTCTGCCGCGTATCCGCCAGCGAAGGCCCCGGACCCGGTTGTGTGACTCCCGGAAACGCCGATTGATGACAGCGTGCGCAGCCGATGCGGCCCACCGCGTCCCGTCCACGCGTCTCGAGCGCTGCACGCACAAACGAAGGAGAAACCTCCGTGTCGAGATGCCAAAGCCGCCACGCTGGCACGGGTTCACGCGCAAACGTGCCGCCGTCCCAGAACAGTTGAACCCGCGCGGGAACATCCGCGAGCGAGCGGAAACGTACGGACAGCCGATAAAGACCAGGGGGACGCTGGAAGGATTCAGTCGACGTGATGAGGCTTCGATCGTTCGATCCTCGTCCCTGAAGCACCGTGACCCCGTCGACATCCACGGAAAGCTCCCCGCCCACGTACGCCTGGAAGGTCACCGGAGTCAACTCCTGGACCTGAAGCAGTCCCGTCCAGACAACCTCAAAGGGACCGGTGGGAATTCGGGGATGCGGATTCGAGAATCCCAGAGCGAGTGCCGGTTTGAGATCGATCCGTTGGAAGGCGGCGTTCGCGTCATGGAGAGACCGGTACGCCGCCAGCAGGCCGGGCTTGAGTTGTTCGGGGTCCGCGTCGACGGGGCGGCTGGGAACATCGGCGCCGAGGAGCGTTCCCAGAGCGATCAGCAGCAGACTGCTCACGAGCCGTTGCCGTCTTTGAATCGCGAAACGTGATGCCATGAGCAAGCCTCTGGAAACGACGCCTCCCTGCTGGCGAACCTGCGTGGATTCCCACGATCCTGGTATACGGAATGCGCAAGCACGGAGCAACACGCGGCCGCGACGAGAGCACCGTTGCCCGTCGAAAGCGCGAGTGCTACGCTCACCAATCACCCGCCGACGTTCGACCCCGACCGCACCGGAGGTCCGCTATGCGATCGCTCATCACCGCCTCGTTGATCACGGCCTGCCTGGGCTCCCTGACACAAGCGGCCGACACCGACGCACCGACACTGGTCGGCGTCGCGGTGGTCGACATCACGCCCGATTATCCGATCCGCCTCAATGGGTACGGCGGGCGCAAGACGGAGTCCGAAGGCGTGTCCAGCCGGCTCAAGGCCAGGGCCCTGGCGATCGGCGAGTCGCCTGTCGTACTGGTGTCCGTTGACAATTGCGGGGTTCCGGTGCGCATCAGCGACGAGGTGGCGGCCCGCTTGAAGTCAAAGTCGTCGCTGCCGAGAGAACGGCTCGCCGTCTGCTCCACCCACACCCATTGTGCGCCTTGCCTCAGCAATGGGATCCCGTTCATCTTTGGAGCACCCCTCCCCAACGACCAGCAAGCGCACGTCGAACGCTACACGCGAGAGCTCACCGACGCCCTCGAAAAAGTCGCCGCGGAAGCACTTGCCAACCGCAAACCTTCGCGCCTGGCATGGGCCAGGGGCAAGGTCGCGTTCGCCACGAACCGCCGCATGCTCAAGGACGGCAAATGGACCGGCTTCGGCGCCAACCCGAACGGTCCCGTCGACCACAGCTTGCCCGTGCTTCGCATCAACGACCCCGACGGGAAACTCCGCGCGGTGCTGGTGGGTTACGCTTGCCACTGCACGACGCTCACCGGCGAGTTCAACCAGATTAGTGCCGAGTGGGCCGGTTACGCGGCCGATGAGATCGAGCAGAAACACCCCGGCGCCGTCGCCCTTATGATTATCGGTTGCGGCGCCGATGCAGATCCTCAGCCTCGCCGTACCCTGGAGGCGACCCAGGCCCACGGCAAATCCATCTCCCAGGAAACCGAACGCCTGATCGGTGGCACCATGACGCCCCTTCCCGGCGCGATCGCCGCCAAATATCAGACGATCGAACTCCCCTTCGCGATGCCGCCGACTCGCGAACAGCTCGTCGAGCGCTCCCAGAAACCCGGTGCCGAGGGTTACTTCGCCCGGACGATGGTTGAGCGTCTCGATCGCGGCGAGAGCCTTCAGCGCACCTTGACGTACCCGATCCAAACATGGTCCTTCGGCGACGCGTTAGGAATGGTGTTCCTCGGAGGTGAAGTCGTGGTCGACTACGCCCTTCGACTCCAGCGCGAGTGCGACGCCGATCGGCTGTGGGTCGTGGCCTACAGCAACGACGTCCCGTGCTACATCGCCTCCAAACGCGTTATCGCCGAAGGGGGCTACGAGACCGACGGCTCGATGATTTACTACGGGCGGCCGAACCACTTCGAGCCGGCTGTGGAAGACCTGATCGTCGACACGGTTCACAACCTCCTGCCGACCCCATTCAACAAACGATAAGCGTCTTACGCCATGACCTCCGCCAGTTCGACGTACCGACTCCGTTCCTTGAGCGACCGTGCGCCCGCCTGAACAATGGCGGTCACCTCCAGGATCTCCGCATGCGGGATTGGTTCGCGGCGGGTCTTGATCATCTGCCGGAACGTCGCGGCCATCCGAAACATCTGGTAGTGGTGCCCATAGGCGAAATTACCCTCGATCGAGGGCGCGTACTCGTAGCGTTTCTTCGCGAAGTGAACCGCCGTGTGGTTGTATTCTCGCTGTGCTCCCGGACGGCCGAACCAGATCTCCGCCGGCATCCGATCTTTGTACGTCACCATCGCGTGCGACTGGTTCTCACGCGCGTAGAGGCTGACCGCATCCGCGCCCGTCCCCAGAAGCGTTACGACCGTCCAGCTTGGATGCTGGCCGTAGACCACCCAGCCGTCCGGAGAGAATCCACCCTCCACACCAGCGATGATGTAGAGAATCGGCCCGAACTCCCCTGCATCCCGCGCACGGATCGCCGCCTCGGTCCCCCACTCGTGACGGAAGAGACTGGACGACATCAGGGGCGCCTTGTGCTGCCGCGCAAACCCGAGGATCTTCCGCGTGCCCGCCACCGTGCCGCCGATCGGCTTGTCGCAAAACGTCGGCAGACCCTTTTGCAAACCGGGCGCGACAAGGTCGAAATGATCGTCCCCGAAACCGGACGCATCACCCATCCAGATCGCGTCAACTTCGTCGACCATCGCTTCGAGCGATGACGCGACTTGAACGCCTGGAAAAGCCTCGGTATACGCGACAGCCACCTTGGGATCGGCGTCGTAGTAGTGGGTGATCCTGGTGTCAGGGAACGGTAGTTGATCGAAGTTGAACTTCGGATCCCGCAGCATGGTCCGGAACATCGTCGCGGAACCAGGATCCATGTATTTCTGGATTACGTCGAGGTCGACCGCAGGATGAAGATACTGCGCGAAGTGCCAGGTGTGTCCGTTGCGGGGCTGCGGCTTCCCGCGGATGCTCGCCGAAATGACGCCGATCCGATAGACCTTCCCCGGTTCGGGCTCAGCGGCGGGTGCCGCAGCGATACAGCCCAACGTTCCCGCAGCCGCGCTCAACAGGATGCCTCGGCGAGTCGGATTGACGGGTGACACGAATCGGCTCTCCCCTCGGTTTTCGCCCAAGACGGGCGGACAACAACACAAGCTCCTCAGCGCACTGGTCGCACCACGCTATCGTAAGTCCGAATCGAGATCGTGAAGTCTTCTCCCTCCTTCGGCCTGGGATGACACTGATCCGCGATCACCCAAACCTCCTTCCCCTCGAGCGGCGGTTGGGCCATCCGGACCCGAAGTGAGGAAATGCTCTTCTTCTCGGCCCGCTTCTGGACATCGAGCACCTTCGCCGTGGACCAGTCGGCGACAATCGTGACCTCGCCCCGCTTCTGCGCGCCCGCCTTATCGCGGGTCTGGGCGTAGCGAGCAAGGGTCGCGTACTCCGGCGCAACGGCAACACCGCCGGCATCATAGTTGTACAACTCGACGTCGTCGCCTTCCCGGGGAACGTAGTTCCTCACGCGTTCGTCGAAGAGAATCGGGAGGCGATCCTCGCTTGCCGGAATGGGGGTCGACGGTTGGCGAAGGTATTGCAGCGGAATCCAGAACGAATCCGCCGTGTTCTGAGAATCCGCCACTTTGACGCGAGCCACAGGGGCATGCAGCGCGAAATCTGGCTCGTCGCTCACCGCCAGAACCTCGACGCTCAACCCCGGCCGCTTCCCGATCAAACCTCGGGTGCCGTACTGGCGGACGATCGCACTGACATCCTTTTCCCTGGCGCTCTCAAGGAACGCGCGGTATTCCTTCTCGTTCGGAAAGGCCGTTGCACTGGCGAACCGAGCGGGGACGCTGATCGTCACACGAGCACCCGGCTCAACCGTGGGGCTCTTCGCGACACGCGTCTTCTTCACTTTGGGATCGGCGCCGGTGAGCGCGAGCGCCAACACGCCGAGAACAAGGAGCTTCGCCTTCATAAAGCCGACTCCTTCTCGATGGACCTCCAGCCCTCATCGTTCGAACATCTGCACGGCAAACACCGCAAAGCGCACTCATTCTCAGCGCCCACGCTTGAGGCGGTCAAGCATCACGGCGCCCAGAATCACCAGCCCGAGCACGATCTTTTGCGTGTAGCTCTCGACCCCGGTCAGGTTCATGCCGTTCTGGATGACCGCGATAATGAACGCTCCGATCAGCGTTCCGAGGATCTTACCGCGACCACCTGACAACGACGTCCCGCCTACGACGACCGCGGCGATCACGTAGAGCTCGTACAACTGCCCATACGTGGGTGCGCCGCTCTTGAGCTGCGAGGCCATGACGACCCCACCGAGACCGGCGAGTGCGCCGCAGAGTGTATAGGCGACGAGGAGCATTCGCCGGACGGGAACACCGGAGAGCCTTGCCGCTTCGGCGTTGCCCCCCACGGCGTAGAGGTAGCGTCCGAACACAGTTCGTGTCATCACCAACTGCGCGCAGGCGTACGCCAGCAGCATGAGCACGACCCCGTTCGGAATGTGGAAAAGCGCCGAGCCCCGGCCCAGAGTGATGAAGGCATCGGGCACGCGGTTGATCGATTCACCGTTCGCCAGGATGTAGGCAAGACCGCTGGATACCAGCATCATCGCGACCGTGACGATGAACGGTGGAATCCGAAAGAGCGTCACCATTCCGCCCGAGAAGACCCCGGACGCCGCACAGATGAGCACGCCGCCGCATCCGGCCGCCAGCATCCCCAGAGTGCTGGCCGACTCGGCCCCCCCGACGTCCCGGATCAGCCGCGCGGTGACGACGGCCGACAGGGCGATCAGACTACCGACCGATAGGTCGATTCCGCCCGTAATGATGACCATGGTCATGCCGATGGCGATCAGGGCGATGACTGCGATCTGGTTCGCGACGTTCAGCAGGTTGTCCGTCTTGAGAAAGTTGGGCCAAACGTAGCCTTTGGGTTTCGCAACGATGGCGCCGGACAAGGACGGGTAACGCGAGGTAAAAGGCTCGTAGATGCTCCACGACGAAGTCACCTGGTTGCACGCGAATGCGATGATGCGTTCGCCACGCTCCGCGACCTTGACGATCGCGCGCCGGGCGTCCGCGGGCTGTCCGTGGACGGACGCCGCGACCAACATGTGGCGGCGTTCGAGTTGGCGCTCCAACTCCCTGGCGAACGCTCGGTCGTCCTCGTTGTCGCGCACCACGATGACTACCTTACCGTCCCCGCGTGCTGCCAATTCGTCGGCCAACTGGCGAGCCGCCTCGGCACCCGTCGGGAACTGTTCGGCACGCGTGACGAGACTGAAGAAGGCGCAAAGCAGCAGCAATACCGAGAGGATGCCGTAGTCGCCAAGGACGAAGCCGAGGCTTCTGGGAAGGCGAACCCGAGCCATGCGGTCTTATCTCAATTCGGGGTCTTTCAGTGCGTCGGCCTGCCGATAGAGCGCGGTCGGGATCAACTGCTCCGGCGGTACGTCCTCGCCAGCAAAGTAAGCCATGATCGAGTCGACCGTCATTCGCCCGATCCGGTCAGGAAACTGAATCGGGTCGGCGTAGATCTTGCCCTCCTTGATTCCCTGCTTGCCCTCGGGTTGGCCGTCAAACCCGACGATCTTGATCTGGCTCGCCTTGCCCGCCTTTTCCAGCGCCGCCTGCGCCCCGAGTGCGGAGGGGTCGTTGATTGCGAATATGCCGGCCATGTCGGGGTGGGCCTGAAGTGCATCCTCCGCACACTTGAACCCTTGATCCTTCTTTCCGTCTCCCGGCAATTCCGCGACGATCTCGATCTTACCCGACATCCGCCCTTCGTTGTGCTTCTCGACGACTTCCTTGAACCCTTTCACCCGCAGCAGGCACGACTCCGCTTGCTTGAAGTCGAGGATCACGACCTTCCCACCTGCCTCGCCCAGGGCCTCGATCATGGCGTTTGCCGCCTGCTTGCCGCCCCCGTAATTGTCCGTGGCAATGTGTGAAACCACCTTAACGCCGGGCGCCAGACAGGCGATGTCGGCGGTGAAAACCGGAATCCCGGCTGTGGTGGCTTCCTGGATCGCCGGACCGATCGATCGTGAGTCGCACGGACAGAGGATGATCGCCGACACCTTCTTGACGATGAAATCCTTGACCTGGTTCTGCTGCTTCGCCACGTCGAACTCGCCGCTTGTGACGAGCACTTCGTAGCCCTTCTTGGCGGCTTCGTCCATGACCGTGTCGGCGATCACCTTGAAGTAAGGATTCGTGAGCGTGAGCACCGAGACCGCGATCGTCCCCTTGAACGCTTTGGGGGTCGATTTCGCAACCTCGGTTTTCGCCGCGGTGTTTCCTTCCGGATTACCGCAGCCGGCAACCAGGATTGAGGCGATACCGGCCCACACCGACAATCGGGACCGGACTTCGCGCGCGGGCAGCGGTAATGACATCGAACCTTCGCTCCTCAAAGCTGAGTTTACAAGCGCCGCGCGGCCCAACGAGCAAGTAAGCACCCTACATGACCGCGACCGATCACCTTCCAACTCGCCCACGGATCGTGAAATCTCAGGGAAGTGTCCGAAGCCTATACGAGCCGATCCTGTATTGTCAAGTTGACACCGCCGCAAGCGACCTGTAATATCACTCTCGTGAGCGGGCCGAGTTTTCAGAAGGTGCGCCGACATGCCCTCGCAGGTTGCGAAAAAGCGCAAACATGCCGAGATCTTTGAGTATCTCGAACGCGCAATCCAGTCGGGTGAGCGCCGGGCCGGTGAGCGCCTGCCGAGCGAGCATGAGCTCACGGAGCTTTTCCAGACCTCGCGACCGACGGTGGCACGCGCCTTGCGCGAGCTGCAGCATGCGGGTCTCATCGAGCGACGGGCTGGGTCAGGGACGTTCGTCCGGACTCCGGAGACGAACGGCACAGCTCGAAAGCTGTTCGGGCTGTTGATCCCGGAATTGGGGCAGGCCGAGATCTTCGAACCGATCTGCGCCCAGATCGCCCGTCGGATCCAGACTTTAGGCCATTCGCTCCTTTGGGGCGACTCGGGCGACCATCCGGAAAAAGGTACGCTCGCGGACGGCCTCAAAGGTCTGGATGATGTCTCCCTTGGACTGGCCACCCGCCTGAGCCGGGCGGAGCAAGCGTGCCGAAACTTTGTCGAGCAAGGGGTGGCCGGGGTCTTCTTCGCGCCGGTGGAGTTCACATCCGATGAGGGCAAAACGAACCAGAGCATCCTCGCTGCGCTCGATCGTGCGCGAATTCCCGTAATCCTGCTCGACCGCGATACCGTCCCGTTCCCTGCGAGGAGCCGCTTCGATCTCGTCGGGATCGACAACGTGCGCGGGAGTTACGTACTCACACAGCACTTGATCCAACAGGGTCGCCGACGGATCGGCTTCCTGGCGCGTCCCCGATCGGCGCCGACGGTCGAGCGACGGATCGCAGGCTATCGCGAGGCCTTGTGGGACGCCGGTGCAACGCCCGCTCGCGACTGGGTCCGGTTCGGCGACCCAGGTGACGCCGCGTTCGTCCGAGCATTCCTGAAAGCCGTCCGTCCGGAAGCCATCATTTGTGCGAACGACATCACGGCCGCCCGACTCATGCAGGTTCTCTTCGCTCAAGGGCTGCGCGTGCCAGAGGACGTCGGTGTCGTCGGGTTCGACGACGTGAAGTACGCCCAGTGGCTTGGTGTCCCATTGACGACGATGCAGCAGCCTTGCCGAGAACTCGGGACGGTCGCTCTCAGCACGTTGCTGGAGCGGATCGCTCAACCGGATTTGCCTCTGCGGACGGTACTGCTGGAACCGCGTTTGGTTGTTCGACAGTCGTGTGGCGCCCCATGAGTTTGTCGTTGTGAACTCGCCAACATGAAGCCAGGACCAACGATCATCGGACTGGGTGAAGCCCTCTTCGACGTCTTTCCCGACCGAGAAGTCCTCGGGGGGGCTCCGTTGAATGCGGCGGTCCATGCGCACCAGTTGGTCCGCGGACTGGGAGGGTTTGGTCTACCGTTGAGCCGCGTCGGGCAGGATGAGCTGGGCGGACGCCTCCTCGAAGAGCTGTCCGCGCGAGGGATCCCTGTTCTGGGGATCCAAATCGACGAGCGGAAACCAACAGGCCGGGTCCTCGTCACGTTCCGTGACGGGGAGCCGGACTACGAGATCGCCGAAGACGTCGCGTGGGACTGGCTTGAGTTCGACGAAAACTGGCAGCAACTGGCCGACGGCTGTCATGCGGTATGCTTTGGGACGCTTGCCCAGCGTAGCCCTCGTTCCCGGAGTACGATTCAGAGCTTTCTCCGACATGCAACCAACGCGATCCGCATGTTCGACGTCAATCTGCGGCAGTCGTATTTCAGCGCGGAGATCGCTCGACAAAGCGTCGAGCTGGCGACGGTCGTAAAATTGAATGAGGCGGAGTTGCCGAGAGTTGTTCGTCTGCTCGGCATCGCTGACGAAAACGCGACACCGGAAGAACAAGCGGAGGCGTTAAGGCGCCGTTTTGGGCTCGAGGTCGTGGTGCTCACTCGCGGAGCCGAGGGGACCCTTCTGTTCTCCAATCAGGGGACGATTGCGGGAGAGAGCATTCACTATCCTCTGCAGGCTGGGGCCGATAGCGTGGGAGCGGGAGATGCGTGTTCGGCCGGGATTCTTGTGGGACTGCTGCTGGGCTGGCCGCTGCAAGATGTCGTCGGGCTCGCGAACGCAGCGGGGGCGTTCGTCGCTTCACAACCAGGGGCGACGCCGGAGTTGCCAAGGAGCCTGATCGACCTTGTAAACACACAACGAGCTGTTCGATGAGACAAGGTCAACAAGACTGGTTCGGGTTCGAATGGCGCACGATATGGTCGGGCGTCGTTTTTCCGTTTGCGCGGAACCAACATATAACTCCCCCCCTTGGGAAGGGGGGGTTAGGGGGGGTGGGCATTGGCCTGTGCCCGCAGGCGACAGCGCTAGACCTTCGCGACCCCATCATCACCCAGAAACCGAAGGGCACGGTCTGCGAGCCTGAAGGCACCAGGCCAATGGCCACGGCTACTCCCCACCCCCCCAACCCCCCCTTCCCAAGGGGGGGAGTTATCTATTCTCCTTCGTTTGTTGAGGGGGTTGTCCGCGAGCGCACCACGTCGACCGACGTGAATATCAATTGTAATCTAATCCAACGCTAGCGTTCGACGACCCACCAAGTGCGATGCGGGAGACATTATGAACTTCTTGAGTCAGTTGACGGGTTGTTTCGCCTATCCGTGTGCCGAGAATCCCACGGTGGCGATGATCGAGGCCGCGTATCGTCACCATGGTTTGGACTGGCGTTACATCAATTGCGAGATCCCGCCGGAGAACCTCGCCGACGCCGTGCGAGGCGCACGCGCGATGGGCTGGGTGGGCTTCAACTGCTCATTGCCGCACAAGGTCGCTGTGATCCAGCATATCGACGGGCTCGGAGAGTCGGCCGCGATCATGGGAGCGGTCAATTGTGTCGTCCGGCGGGGCGGCAAGTACATCGGCGAGAACACCGATGGCAAGGGGTTCGTCGAATCGTTGCGTGAGGTGGTCGACCCCAAGGGAAAAACGCTCGTTATGTTCGGCGCTGGGGGTGCGGCCAGAGCCATCGGTGTGGAGACCGCCCTGGCGGGGATCAAGAAGATTACCGTCGTCAACCGGAGCCCTGAGCGCGGCCGCGAGCTTGCCGAGCTCTTGAGCCGGAAGACGCCGGTCGCGGCCGAGTTCGTACCGTGGCAGGGCGCGTTCGACGTGCCTCAAGGGATCGACATCGTTGTGAATGCGACCTCGATCGGCCTGTTTCCCGATGTGAATGCACGGCTCGCGCTCAACCTCGATACGCTCCATCCTGGAATGGTGGTGGCCGATGTGATCCCCAACCCGCCCCGCACCCTCCTGGTTCGCGACGCCCAGGCGCGCGGCTGTACGGTGCTTGACGGACTGGGCATGCTCGTGAATCAAGGCGTCATCGGGCTGAAGTACTGGACCGGGATCGATGCGGACGCCGGCGTGATGCGCAAGAAGCTCGAAGAAATCTTCGGTGCTTAAGCTCGAAACTTCTTGACGACGTTTGAAGCCTGAATCGAGAACGTGACCATGAAGAATTCCTCCAGGCTCGGGATTTCACGGCGCGTGCTGCCGGCGGCGGGATGGTTACTCCTGTGTGGCGTCCTGCCCGTTGCGGCTGCGGATGATGCGGGGAGAGAATTCTTCGAAAAGCGGATTCGGCCGGTCCTGGTCGAGAGCTGCTACGAGTGCCACAACAGCCACACGAAAACCGAGGGCGGCCTGGCGCTCGACTGCCGCGACGGGCTTTTGGAGGGAGGCAATTCCGGCGCCGCGATCAAGCCGGGAGCGCCTGATGAAAGCCTCCTCGTTCGGGCGCTCCGCCATCAGAAGGGCAGTCCCCGCATGCCCAAGGGGGACGCGAAGCTCTCGGATCAGGTCGTTCGCGACTTCGCGCAGTGGATCAAGATCGGCGCGCCGGACCCTCGCGATCAGCCACCTCAAGCCGCGGAACTCGAGGCGCTCACGTCGTGGGACGCCGTGCGCGAGCGCCGCAAACAGTGGTGGAGTTTCCAGCCTGTCACGCATCCGGAACCGCCAGACCCGCGCGGGCCAGGTCGTTCGGATCACCCGGTCGATCGGTTCATCCAGGCGAAGCTCGACCAGGAAGGGCTCGAACCAGGGAAATCCGCAGACCGTGCGACGCTGATTCGACGGCTGACGGTCGCACTTACCGGTCTACCGCCGACGCCGGCCGAGATCGAACAGTTTGTGCGCGATGAGTCGCCTCATGCCTGCGAGAAGCTGGTCGACCGGCTCCTTCAATCGCGACGGTTCGGCGAACGCTGGGCGCGGCACTGGATGGATTGGTTCCGTTACGCGGAGACACACGGCAGCGAGGGCGACCCGGTCATTCCGTTCGCCTGGCGCTACCGCGACTATTTGATCCGGGCCTTGAACGCGGATGTCCCCTATGACCAGTTGGTCCGCGAACACATCGCGGGCGACCTGCTGCCGAAGCCTCGAATCGATCAGGAATCGCACATCAACGAATCCGCGCTGGGAATCGGGCACTTCCGGATGGTCCAGCACGGCTACTCGCCGACAGATGCGCTCGACGAGCAGGTGACGTTCACCGACAACCAAATCGACGTGGTGTCCAAGGCGTTTCTGGGTCTGACGGTCTCGTGTGCGCGGTGCCACAACCACAAGTTCGATCCGATCAGCCAGGCGGACTTTTACGCCCTGTACGGGATCATGGCCAGTAGCCGGCCCGCCTTGATCACAGTCGACACGGCGGACGTTCTGAAACGTCAGGACGCTCAGCTCACCGCATTACGGAGCCGGATCAAAGCGAAGGTGGCCGACACGTGGGCGCGTTCCCTCGACGACTTGCCGCGCCGGATGTCAGCACTCGATTCGGCTCCGAAGACCGAGGTCGACAAGGCGACGAAGGCGCTGACCCATCCTCTGCACGCGTGGGTCGCGCTTCGTAAATTGGAGGGAGCCGAATTCGCGAAGGGATGGACCCGGATTTCGGGCCAATCCACGGACGCCTTCTCGACCGCGAATCTGCGCGGCTGGGACCTGACGGGTAAGGACTATGCTACGTGGTTCAAACACGGGACCGGGCTGCTGGCAACGCCGTCCGCAGCGGGTGAATTCCATATTCTCGCGAACGGGGATCGGGTCCTTTCGAACATCTACCCTGCGGGCGTCTACACACACACGCTCTCGAACAAGCACAACGGTGTCCTCACATCGCCGCGATTCAAGATCGACGCCGATCAGGTGACATTCCGGGTCGCAGGTGGTAACAAAGCGCGCGTTCGGCTTGTTGTTCAGAACTATCCGCGCGTTCCGGGCCTGCTCTATCCCTCGATTGAGCCGGAGAGCGAAGAACTGCGCGACCTCTCGTTCGATACGCGCTACTGGAAGGGCGAGTGGGCCTACCTCGAGATTGCGACGGCGGAAGACTTGCCGGTCGAGACCAAACCGAACGAGGGACGATCGTGGTTCGGCATCACCGCGGCCGGCCAGCGCGTCACGAACGCGACGGTCGAGCAGGTCAAACCGTGGGCTGAGTTCGCGCAGGGAACCGTCCCCACGACGGCTCAGGAGCTGGCCGGCCTCTATGCCGATCGCCTCAGAGCCGCAATCCAGGCGTGGCAAAGTGGCACATTGAATGATCCGCAGGCAGAGTTGCTCGGCGCATTTCTGCGGGCCGGCCTGCTTCCCAATAGCCTCGAGACGTTGCCGGAGGCGGCTCCCCTCGTCGCCGAGTACCGCAAATGTGAAGCTGACGTTCCCGTGCCCACACGTGCTCCAGGCGTTCTCGAGGGAACATCCTTCGATCAACCCTTGTTCGTCCGCGGGAACCACAAAAAGCCCGGCGATCCCGTCCCGAGGCGTTTCCTGGAGGTCTTCGGCTCCAGGCCCTACGAGGCGAAAGGCAGCGGGCGCCTGGAACTCGCGGCTGATCTCGTGGCGCCCGACAATCCGCTGACGGCGCGCGTGATCGTGAACCGGCTGTGGCATTACCTCATGGGACGCGGCCTCGTTGGGACGCCTGACAACTTCGGTCGGTTAGGCGATGAACCAACGCATCCCGAGTTGCTTGACTACCTCGCGACCCTCTTCGTGAAAGACGGTTGGTCGATCAAGCAGATGATTCGCCTGATCGTCACGTCACAGACCTATCAGTCGAGCGCTCGGGCCTCACAGCGCGCCCTCGAGCGCGATCCGGACAATTTGCGGCTCTCCCACTTTTCGGTACAGCGCCTCGACGCCGAGTCCATTCGCGACACCATCCTCGCGGTCTCTGGCCCATGGGATGAGACGTTCTACGGTCCTCCCGTGCCGGGTCAGAGCCGTCGGCGAAGCATTTACGTCAACGTTCGAAGGACGAGCCTCGATCCGTTCCTCAACGTCTTCGACGCCCCCGAGCCCCAGTCCGCCCGAGGACGTCGCGACACCACGAATGTGCCGGCGCAGTCGCTGACATTGCTCAACGATCCCTGGGTGCTCGACCAGGCCCGGCGCTGGGGTGAAAACGTCGCGCGGTCGGAGCCTTCCGGCGACAATGAACGCATCCGCGCGATGTTTCTTTCCGCCCTCGGACGCGCACCCTCGGACGACGAGCTGAGCCAGTGCCGCCATTTTCTCGGCGTGCAACAGGCCGAACGAGAAGACGAGGAACGCGAGAATCGCCGCCGCGCGGATGAGCTCGCGTCGCTTCGGAAACGCGTCAACGCAATTCTGGAGCCGGTCCGCCACAGCATGCCGGCTTCAAGTGAGGCGAAGGTCGCGATCCCACCGACGCCTGGTCCGGTAGCGCGTTGGGAATTTGATCGCGACCTGCGCGACTCGGTGGGTGCGCTTCACGGCAAAGGGCACGGCAACGCGAAGCTTGAAGACGGAGCTCTGGTGCTCGACGGACATTCCTACGTCGAGACACCGCCGCTCGGGCGGCCGCTCACCGAAAAGACGCTCGAAGCGTGGGTGGTGCTCGACGATCTCGACCAGCGAGGAGGCGGAGTGCTCTCGGTCGAGACCGTCGACGGACACGAGTTTGACGCGATCGTGTTTGGAGAGATGAGTCCGAAGGCATGGATGGCGGGGAGCAACTTCTTCGCACGCACCCAGTCCTTCCGGGGGCCCAATGAGGAAGATGCGACGCAACAACCGATCCATATTGTCCTGGTCTATGAGGCCGACGGTACCATTGCCGGCTATCGGAACGGCAAGCCGTACGGCGTAGCCTACAAGACCGGCGGTCCCTTACGATTCGACGGCGCGAACAGTCACGTCGTGTTCGGGATGCGTCACGCCCCGGCCGGAGGCAACAAGATGCTCCGTGGCCGCATCCTGCGCGCGCAGTTGTACGATCGGGTCCTGACCCCTGATGAGATCGCCAGCTCAAACGTGGCCATGCCAAAGTTCGTTCCCGAATCCGCGGTCCTCCTCGCGCTCACGCCGAAGGAGCGAAGCGAGGTCGAGCGGCTGAGGCGAGAGATCAAAAACTTGACCGAGCAAATACGTCGTTTCGAGAACGAGAACGACCGTGCTCCCGCACCTCTTCAACGCTGGCAGGATCTCGCGCATGCCCTTTTCAATTTCAAGGAATTCCTCTACATCCGTTGACCGCGAGGGTGACGATGACGCACGGCAATCGGCTACGGAATGAGATGCTCCCTTCGCGTCGCGAGATGCTCCGCCGCTGTTCAACCGGGTTCGGGATGGTCGCTCTGGCCGGGCTCATGGCTGACCCCGCCTACGCCGGCAAGGCGGCCGAGGCCGCAGGACCGAAGCCGCCCGATTTCACGCCGCGCGCGAAGAACGTCATCTTCTGCTACATGTCCGGCGGCGTCTCGCACGTCGATTCGTTCGACCCCAAACCCCGCCTGAAGCGCGACCACGGCAAGCCAATGCCCATGCCGATCGAGCGCACGCAATTCAACAACAATGGCAACTTGATGGCCAGCCCCTGGGAATTCCGCCCGTATGGCGAGAGCGGAATCCCGGTCAGCGACCTCTTCCCACAGATTGGCTCCTGCGTCGACGAGCTGGCAGTCTTGCGTTCGATGACGGCGAAGTTCAGCGAGCATGCCCAGGGCAATTACTTCATTCACACCGGCTTTCCCTTCCAAGGGAGTCCGAGCGCAGGGTCGTGGGTGACGTACGGCCTGGGCTCCGAGAATCGGGACCTGCCCGGGTTCGTCGTGCTTCGAAGTGGTGGATCGGCTGTGCCACACGGCGGCGTGGGACTTTACAGCAACGGATTTCTCCCCGCGATCCATCAGGCATCGCTCATTGATGCAGACGCACGGGAGCCGGTCCGCGACATCAAACCGCGCGAGACCGATGCCATGCAGCGCCGGAGTCTCGAGTTCATCAAGAGCATGGATCGCCGCTTCCTGACGTCCGTGGATGATAACCTCGTGGTCGAGTCGGCGATCCAAAACTACGAAACCGCGTACCGCATGCAATCGGCCGTGCCCGACCTTGTGGACCTGAGTGGAGAGTCACAAGCGACGAAACAGTTGTACGGTCTGGACGATCCCGAGCCGAAAACGGCAGCGTATGGCCGCCAATGCCTCCTTGCCCGCCGGCTGGTTGAGCGCGGGGTGCGCTTCGTGGAGTTGACGTGCCTGTCGTACGACATTGGCGGCGGCAACGGTCCCAATCCGTGGGACCAGCACGGCGATCTCAAGAACGGCCACGCCAAGATGGCGCATCAAGTCGATCGGCCGATTGCCGGACTGATCAAGGATCTCAAGAACCGCGGACTCCTCGATTCAACCCTGATCGTGTGGGCCGGCGAGTTCGGCCGCACGCCCTTCTCCCAGGGCAGCAACGGCCGCGATCACGATCCGTTCGGGTTCAGCATCTTCCTCGCCGGTGGCGGGATCAAGGGGGGCACGATCCTCGGGGCGACGGACGAATTTGGCTATCGGGCCGTGGAAAAGCCATGCGATATCTACGACCTCTGGGCCACCGTCCTGCACTTACTCGGTGTGAACCACCTGGACCTGACCTATCGCTTCGGGGGACGGGATCTGCGGCTAACCGACGTCCACGGCGATGTCTTGAAGGACATTCTCGCCTGAATGACCGTGCGGATCATGACCCGGCACGTCGCTTCCAGAGTTCGATCGGCCGCCTCGCCGGGGTAACGAATGGCAAGGCCACGCGTCGTCCTTCACCCGCTGAGGCATAAAGGGCGAAGATCGCCTCGACCACGGCGCGTCCGTCCTCGCCGTTCTCGGAGGGCGTCCGTCCTTCGCGCACGCATTCCACGAAGTGCGCCATCTCCTGCGGGAAGCCATAGTTCCAGAGTTCCTCGAAGACGGGGAAGGTCCAGCCCTTCGTATCGCCACCCTTTTCGACCGAGTAGCCGTAGCCCTGCCGCGAGAAGGCCCGAAGCGCATTGCCGTGAAGCAGGTCGGCGTAGGCTTGTCCCTCGGATCCAAAGACTTCGGCCCGGTCGTCCATTCCGCCGGGCTTGGTCCAGCTCTCCTCGGCGAGACCGACGGCACCGCTTTCGAAGTCGAGGATCAGCAGCGCCTCGTCGTCGCCGTCCGTTTTGTCATTGTGGACGTACGTGTTCATCTGCGCGTACGCGCCCGTGATACGCGCCTTTGCGCCGTCCTTGCCCAGCATCCAGCGAAAGAACTCAATCGCGTGGCAGCCCATGTCCATCGTCACGCCGCCGCCACTCCGGCGGGTGTCATAAAACCAACCAGAATGCGGGCCGTCGTGCTTCTCAGACTGTTTCACAAGATGCACGCGGCCGAACGCTCCGTCGTCCACGAGCTGTTTGAGCCGTACGTACTTGGGCGCGAAGCAGAGCTCTTCCGCGTAGCCGAGCATCACGCCGGCTTTCGCGCACGCGGCGATCATGCGATCGCACTCATCAAGACTGAGCGCCATCGGCTTCTCGACGACCATGTGTTTGCCTGCCTCGGCCGCATGGACGACCGCCTCACAGTGCAGGTCGTTGGGCAGGCCGAGGATCACCATGTCGACGTCTTTGCGGTCGAAGAGTGCTCGATAATCGCTGGCGTGCCAGGCAATACCGCGCTCGGCCGCAAACCGTTCGGCATGTCCCGTGGTCGGCGAGGCAACGCCAACCACCAGCGCGCCGGGAACCCTTCGTAACGCCTCGTCGTGAAGCAAGGAAATGAAGCCTGAGCCCACGAGCCCGACGCACACCGTATCCAAAGCCATGTTTCGCCTCCCGATCGACGGCCCGAAACCCGAGGCGCGCTGATGCTAAACGCTTCGATCCACTCAATCAACCGGCGCGATTCCCAGGCCCGGCACACCCGTTTGCTCAGGCGCCATTCCGTCGCCGATTTGGCGCCCGGCCTCGGCGAACTTTCGCATCTTGGCCAGCCGCTCCGAAGGGTCATACCGTGCGTGGGAAAAGTCGCGGTAAAACGTGCTCGAGCGTGCGCAAACGGCCTGCCACACCTCGCGGTTGATCTTGAAGTGCCGCACGCACTCCGCTGGGTCGAGTGTCGGTGCGTCACCAGTTGACCACCCCAACTCCTGTCGCTTCCGCAGTGCAGCAAGCACGGCCTCTGCCAACGCGATTTGCCCCATCAAGGTCGGATGATGCGCGTCATGAATCACGTGATCGTCGATAATCCCCTTGGGCGTCTTCGCACGCGTCACTTCGGGACCGTCGATCAGGATGCAGTTGTGCCGTGCGGCCACGGCACGGAACGCGTTTTGAAACGTTGTCGTGCAGCGCACCGGAAACACGTCAAAATCCCGCGCGCGGATGTAGTGCCGCCGTGCGCCTGCCGTATCGCCCGCCTCCTCCAAAAGGCGAGCGAAGCGGAACTGAGCCTCCGCGAACTCCGGTTGGCGCTCGACGAGACCCCGGTACGCCTCGACGCTCCTCAACGGATCTTCGGACTCCAGCCCACGCGCCGACTCAAACGCCGCGATTAGTTTTTCGCGTTCGGCTTTCGACACCGATTGCGGCACGGCGGACCGCGTCGGCTCAAAGCCGCTTTCGTTACCGGGCGGGATCATCAAGACCGGCACGGCCCCCACCCTGAGGCAGTAAGCGACGAGGGCCTCCAGCCGGCGCTCGAAGTCGGACCGGATCGCTTCGTATTCCGAGGGCGTGCACAGTGGCGGGTCGATGACGCGGTGTTTCTTGAGGGCTGGGGGCGGACCACCCAGCCGATTTTTACTCACTGTTTCATACAGTAAGCCGCAAAGCCATGAGTGCTGACTCAGGCGGTAAAACCGGTTGAGGATCGGTTCGAGCGGGGCCTCGTCGAGCGCCGCGTCGCGCGATCCCTCGTAGCGCGCCAGGAACTCATTATTCGCCGCGTAAATCAGCATCACGTCGGGACGACGGTCGAGATGGACCAGGCCCTGGTGTTCCATCTCGAGGGACGCACCCATCTTCGACCGATTGTCGACCACAACCCGACGCCCGGGCAGCGCGCGTTCCAGTTGCCATGCAATGATCTGTGCCGGTGAACAGGCCGGGTTGTAGGGATATCCCAACCCGCTGGACCCTCCCAGTGCCACAATCGAGATCTCGTCGGCCGGCGCCGGTGGGAAACGCGTCGGCAACACCGGAAGCCGGTGTGACCAGGCCATCCAGAGGCAAGACGCGGCTTCGAGTCCAACGAGGCTGACCAGGAATGACGAACAGAGCAACAAGAGCCGCGCCATTCGCGGCCGCCGCACACCCCGTCGACGCGCACTAAGCAGCACAGCGGGTAACGTGATGATTCCGACGAGCGCCAAACCGAGTCCCGCACTGTAGCCGATCAGCAGCCCACGCAGGAACAACTCTGTGGCGTTACGACGAATCTCCGGCCGAACGAACGGCATCAAGAAATTCGCGGCGATGAGTGCAGCCACTCCAACGATCGGAATAGCGAGAACCAGGACGCGCGATGCAAGCAGTCGCCAACGGATTCGCACAACGGAAGACTCAATTGCCATAAGCCGATAACCCCTGAACCCGCTTGCCCGAGACCGCCGGCCGGTGCATGATACGCGTCCTGTGACTCGGGCACACCCCCTGGGAACGCCTCGACAAGAACTTCATTATAAGCACAAACGGAAACGCTTGCTGGTTAAAGGAGAATTCGTCGTGGAGATCCAGATCGCCGGAATCATCGCCGCGCTGATTCTCTTGATGGTGCTCGCCTATCGCGGCCTGCCGGTGATCCTGTTCGCGCCCGTCTGTGCGCTCCTGGCGGCCGCGTTATCCGGACGACCGTTACTTCCCACCTATACCGACCTCTTTATGCCCAAGGCTGCCGATTACTTCCGTTCGTTTTTCCCGTTATTCCTCCTGGGCGCGGTGTTCGGCAAGCTGATGGAAGCTAGCGGCGCAGCGGGTTCGATCGCATCGGTCATCGCCCGGACGCTCGGCCCCCAGCGTTCGATCCCCGCGGTTGTCCTTGCGTGCTGCGTCCTGACGTACGGAGGTGTGTCTCTCTTCGTCGTCGCGTTCGCCGTCTATCCGTTCGCGGCGGCGCTCTTTCGGGAGGCGGATATCCCCAAGCGACTGATCCCCGGCGCGATCGCGCTCGGCGCCTTCACGCTCACCATGGACGCGCTCCCCGGGTCCCCGCAAATCCAGAACCTGATCCCCACGCGGTATTTTGGAACCGACGCGTATGCCGGCGCCTTGGCGGGCAGCATCGGAGGTCTCGCCGTTCTTTTGGGTGGGCTGCTCTGGCTCGACCGCCGACGGGCCAGCGCGGCGAGGGCGGGTGAAGGCTACGGCGGTGGGAGCGCCGAGGTCCAAGAAGAGTCTCACGTCCATCATCTCCCCTTCGTCATCGCGACCCTGCCGCTCGTCGTGGTCCTCGTCGGGAACTTCGTACTGAGCCGGTCGTCTCATTCCGTCGCGCAGTGGTATTCCGAAGAGAGCTTGAAGCAAGACTTTCCCGCGATTAACGTTTCCGTCTCCGCACCGACCTGGGCGATGATCCTGTCGCTCGTCGCCGGCATCGTGACCGCGTTGGCGGTGGGCGGTGGGCGCTCACGTGGGCGTCTTCAGTCGGCGCTATCCGCGGCGACCACGGGATCGTTGCTGGCGATCCTGAACACCGCGTCCGAGGTTGGATTCGGGCACACGGTGAAAACGCTTCCCGGCTTTCTGGCGATCCAAAAGCACGTTTTCCTTGTGAGCCGTAGCGTTCTCGTGTCGGAGGCCACCGCCGTCAACGTTCTGGCGGGTATCACCGGGTCGGCGTCCGGGGGTCTGTCGATCGCACTCGAAGTCATGGGCCAGCGCTACCTGGAACTGGCGCAGGCTCAAGGGATCAGTCCGGAGCTACTCCACCGTATTGCTTCGATGGCCTCGGGTGGCATGGACACTCTGCCCCACAATGGAGCCGTGATCACGCTGCTCGCGATCACGGGTCTGACCCACCGGGAGTCCTACGCAGACATCTTCGCCATTACCGTGCTCAAGACGGTCACGGTCTTCGCACTCGCGTTTGGGATCTCGGCCCTTCGGGGAATCTGAGCGGCGTCAGTAATCCGTCACCGAACCGTCCGGCAACTTCATCTCGGGCCAGCGCCACTTGTATTTCGGGTCTGAGGCCACGCGCGCGAGCTTCTCCAGGTCGAGCTGCACCCCAAGGCCCGGCCCTTCCGGCAACGACGCATATCCTGCAGGGCCAGCGCGCACTCTGGGTAACCCTGGCAAAATATAGGATTGCGCTTTGGATCCTTATGTTGTATAACCCTTCTCCGTAGCTCCATCCCGGCAAGCGTACGGAGGATCGACTCATGGCGGAAGTTCATCGTGTCTC
>DAIDJG010000611.1 GCA_027451445.1 Singulisphaera sp. | reverse complement strand
CCCGGGCGTGTGGCGGAAGCCTGCACACCCGGAGAATGGATGCATCAGTTGGGCCGCGTCTGGGGGGCTGGTTGGTACTCCCCCGTCAGCCAGTCAAGGAAATTGGCTGGAAATTGTCGACGCGACCTACGGAACGTAAGTTACAAGCAAGCCATGACACGTTCGATCAATGATCAATTTCCTCCGCGGGACTCTCGATCGGACTTCGCACTCCCCTGCCCTCCTTCAAACATCAAGCGAATATTCGGCACGTTGAACCCATCGGTCGAATCAACGACCGTAGCCCTCAGGCTCCCCGTGAGGGACCTCCTCACGCCGGAGCGTGGGGCCTACGGTGGCCAAGCTCTCTTCCGCCGTTCGCGTCAGTGACGAAAAACTTTCCACCCAAGAATCGCGCAGGAGTCCAGAAAACACGGCCTCCAATCACGATCGCGGGTCGAAAAGACTAACGAATTACCCGGAGCATATAGATAGAGAGTGTCGGTTTTAGTAACCGTAGGGTCGCCCGGACGAGAGTCCGATCGCGCACCATCTCGTGACCGCGTTCAAAAAATGACCGAGTGGGCTTGTCTTGCTCCCACTCGATTACTATAATTTTATTCAGTAAGAACCGCCCGTATACGAAGCAGAAAGCCATCACTGAGCGGCGTGATGAACGGACCAACGACGAACCAAACGGGTTGCCTCTCGCGTCCGCGCGAATTCTCCCCGGCAAACACCTCGCAACGGCCGTCACTTTGCCGGGAGGCATTGGTCTCTAAACAATGGCTTTTCACCGCCAAACGAGGCGGTTTTCCCGCTCAGGACGAGCGTGCGCCAGCGCGCAGCCTTTTCGGTAATTCGGAACCCCATGGCTGGCAAGGGGTTCCGAATTACCAAATAGGCGGATTTGGTCGGTGAATCGGAACCCAAGGTGGAACAAGGGGTTACGGACGTTCGATAGCAGAACAGGAAGCATCCGGGCTCGGGCCGGTTCGACGCGGGTCTCCCGACCCCGCCGCACGACCTGCGGTTGTTGAGACGTTACGGGGATTATCTCGCCCAGAAATGCGTCGTTTCAACAATCTCTTCGTTTCCTTATAATTGAATCCGATTTAGCCATGGCGGTGGCTCACCGTTTCTTGGACTTACCCTAAAGGAAGCCGATGTGGCGGAACGATCGCGGAGAGGGAGCCGGGGATGCAGATGGATTCGGAGCTTGAAGAGATCCTTTTGCGCTGGGAGGAGCAGCGTGATCGAGGCGAACCATACACACTCGAAGGATTGTGCCGCGATCACCCCGGGCGACTCGACGAAGCACGGCGGTTGATCCGGATGCTTGAGAATGTCGACGATCTGATCGCGGCTGAGGAGGGCGCGACCACCGACGCGGATTCCACCGCGAGGGGCCCGGTGGTGTTGCCGGACGACGTGTCGTTGGCGTCGCGCTGTCACGTGTTACACATACACGCCCGGGGTGGCCTGGGAGATATCTTCGTCGGCTGGGACCAGGAACTCGGGCGTGAGGTCGCCCTCAAACTCATCCAGCACCCCCACGAACGCGATCCCATGCGCCGTGAGCGTTTCGTGCGCGAGGCCGAGATCACAGCACGATTAGGACATCCAGGGATCGTGCCGATCTTCGGGCTGGGACAAACCGGCGACGGACGGCCCTGTTACACGATGCGGTACATCGAGGGTGAGACGCTTCGCGCGGCGATCACCCGGTTCCACCAGGCTGATGCCGCGGGCCGTGAGCCCCATGAGCGTGCCTTGGCGTTCAGAGCGCTCTTGTCGCGGCTCATCACGGTATGCCAGGCGATTGCGTTTGCGCACAGCCGAGGTGTAATCCATCGCGACATCAAGCCCGAAAACGTCATGCTTGGGCCATTTCAGGAGACCCTGGTGGTCGACTGGGGCCTGGCGAAACAATGGCGCGAGCCGGCCGAGCGGCCGGAAGGGCCGACGGACGCACTCCGGAACGATGACGCTCAGGGCCTGAATGCTGGAGATAGCTCCCTCACCCGGATGGGGGCGACGCTCGGGACGCCGGCCTACATGAGTCCCGAGCAAGCGTCGGGGCTCTGGGACGAGGTGGGACCGGCAAGCGACGTGTACAGTCTTGGGGCGACGCTCTACTTCCTGCTCACAGGTCAGCCGGCATTCCAGGATTCCTCACGTCACGTGCTGCTGGATCGCGTCCGTCGGGGCGAGTTTCCGCGCCCTCGCCAGGTCAAGGACACCGTCCCGGATGCGCTCGAGGCCGTTTGTTTGAAAGCGATGGCGCTGCGGTCGAATGAGCGGTACGCGCACGTTCTTGACCTGGCCTCTGAGCTCGAGCATTGGCTCGCCGATGAGCCAGTCTCGGCCTGGCGCGAGCCGCCCTTGGCGCGTCTCGGGCGCTGGGTGAGGTGGCACAGGCCGTTGGTCGCCGGCTCAGCCGCGCTGGCGGGAACGGCCTTGCTCGCACTTGCCATGAGCACGCTTTTGCTGGGCCGTGAACAATCGAAGACGAAAGCGGCTCTCGACGAGGCGCGGGCCAGCTATCGAATGGCCCGGGCGACCACGGCCGACATGCAGACTTCGTCGGGATTGGCCGCTGAGCGTCAGACGCCAGCGGAGGCGGCCCTATGGTTCGCCGAGGCCGCGAGCACGCCGGACGTGGATCCCGAGCGGGTTGCGGCGAATCGAATCCGGGCCAGGGCCTGGAGCCTCATCAGCCCGCGACCCGCCGCGATGTTCGACCTGTCCGGAACCCCAGCCTCGGAAACTCCGCTTCGTGCGATCAGACAGCTCGACTTTGATGGACGGGGGCGTTATCTCCTGCTCCTGACGCCTGGGGGAACCTGTGTGGTCCACGATATCGTCAAGGACCGCCGCGTGCCCCTGCCCGGCGGCGCTCGGGTCGTGTCGGCGGCGGCTTGGGGCGGTAAGGCGCGCGATGTACTGGCGCTGGGAGATCCTGCGGGTGGCGTGGAGTTGGTTCGCGTTCCTCAGGGCGAAATCCTCGCGACGATCCAGATCAAAAAGGGTGTATCGAGTCTCGAGTTCAGCAAGGACGGCAACCGCCTGGCGCTGGGGGGCGAGTCGTCCCGCGTCTGGGATCTCACCCGCAAGTCGTTTGTGACTCCGGAACTCGTTCACTCCGGTCGCGCACTCCGGCACACGTTGAGTCCTCTGGCCGACCGGCTGGCTGTCGTAACCATCGACGGCCAGGTCTGGGTTTATGATCTCGCCAAGGCCGAGGGCACCCCTCTTTTCAAAGCCCTTCCCATCGCGAACGCGCCCCAGGCGATCCCCTTCCGCGCGGTCTTCGTTGACGATGGCCGCGCCGTATTGGCCTTGAAACGCGACACCGACTTCGGATCCTGGTACGACGCCACGACGGGCAAGGAAGTGCGGCGGCTTCGGTCGGCTCTGAACAACATCACCGACGTCTACCTCAGCCCGAATGGCCGCGCCGTCGTGGTGACTGGGTTGGGCGGCGTTGAATTCTGGGACGCCAAGACCGGGGAATGGCGCGGACAGTTTGGGGACGCCAAGGTTGAGGCCTCCGCCTTCACATGGGAGGGCTCCTGGCTGCTCCAGGCGAACAGCCACTATGTAACCAACCCGGTCTGGTTCCCCAGTGGGGATCGTGTGGGGTGGAGGGTGCGACAGCAAGACCTACCGATCAGGCTCGCCGTCGCGCCGGATGACGCGCACTTCGCGGTCGTTCAGAGTAACGGAGTCGTCCACGTATGGACCCTCCCGGAGACGGCGCCGCGTCATCGTCGGCCCATGCAGTATCCGCCCGGGGTCCGATTGGCCATGAGCGCGGACGGCCGATTGGTCGTGCCTGTGGGCCGCCATCTCGCGACGGGACCACCGAGCACGCGCGTCCAAGACTTGATCGAACGCCGAGTCGGCCCGGAACTCGCCGTCAACGGCACCCTCCACGGCGGTGGTTTTGCACCGGATGGTCGAGAACTCGTCACGCTCAGCTCACCCGCGACGCCGAGGGATGCACCAGGCTGGGTGACCTTCTGGGACTGGAAGCGCGGGGTCCACGCGCGCGAGCCGATCCGCACCCCATCGGAGCCCTTTGCGGCTGAGTATCGGCCGGACGGTCAGCGGTTGGCCGTGCTCTGTTCTCGGGGCGAGTTCCTCTGGATCGACGTGACGAGCGGGCGCATCGCCGCCTCGCGTCAGCTCGGAAACGGGAATCGGCTCACATCACCGGCCGAGAAGTATCTTCGCTTCTCACCTGACGGCAAGCTCCTTGCGACGTGGGGCGTTGGACCGGCGGTTCTGCTGGACGCCGAGAGCGGGCTCGACCACTCGCCCGCCCTCAACCTGCCTCCGGAGACGGTCCGCTGGTCCGTCTTCGACGCACAGTTTTCCCCGGACTCGCGCTACCTTGCGCTCTCGCTCGGCGACAAGACGACGAGAATCTGGAACATCGCCGAAGGGCGAGCCGAAGGTGCACCTCTGGAGCATCCGGACTGGCCGTTCGAGTCCGTTTTCAGCGAGGATGGATCCCTCCTCCTGACCGGTAGCCGCGATGGCAACGCCCGGGTGTGGGACTGGCGTGCGCGGCGGTTGGCCGGTCCGCCAATGAAGCATCAAGGCGAAGTTCAGGACGTTGCGTTCCTCAATGACGATCGCTGGGTCTTGACCAAGCGCAGTAACGACGAGCTGGTCAAAAGCTACGAGAACGCCGTTCAGATCTGGGACTGGCGCTCAGGAAAACCGCTCACCCCTTCGCGCCGGATGACGAGCAGTTGGGGCACGTCCCTTTGTGTCGGCCCAAAGGGCCGCTTCGCCGCGCTCGGTGGTAATGCGCCCGGAGAGCTTCATTTCCTCGATCTTGCGAGTTGGGTCCGGACCGACGACCCGCGCTTTCCGGCCGATCGCTTACGCGAAATCACCGAGCTCGCCTCGGGAGAGAAAATCGAAGGGGGAAGCACCGTGGTCAACCTGACGAACGCCGAGTGGATGGAGCGCTGGCGATCGTACAGGGCTTTTCTTCGAGACCGGCCCAGGCCGGCCTCGAAGACGCCGTAACACCGGGTTCAACGTGTGAACCGCTTGGGCCCGAGCGGCCATCGGCTCGTATGGTGGGTTCGCCCATGTCCCGACTCGGACGATACGACCGCCTGGGCGGGCCGTGCCAGGTGGATTACCCGGGGAATCGACACCGACTGCGGCACGGACGGGGTTGATGGAACGCTCCCCGTCGGAGCCGTACCAGCGGGAACCGCCAGCGCCACGAATTCGGCCGCAGCGACGCTCGCCTGGCTCAGCGACGGGGCAGCCAATGGATTGTTGAGCAGGAACGTGGCGAAGAACGGTGCATTCTGCAATACATCGGTGTTGTTCTGAGCTTTGATCCCTTGCAGCGCGATCAGGTCGACGATGTGATTGGGCAGCACGCCCGTTGGCACGATGATCAACTGGTTCGTGTTCACGTTAAAGGCGAGCTTCGCGTTCACCGGGACATCGGCGTATCCGGAGGTTCCTGTGTTCAGCCCACCGGTTTGCGTGATGAACATCGCGGAGAACCGGCTCAAGGACTGGAGGTCGATCGGCTCGCTGAACTGGATCGCGGCATAGCCGAGCGGTCCGGGCCAGACCGTGCCGTTGTTCGGAGTGGTTCCCACGACGGTCAGGGGCCGGTTCATCGAGGGGCCGCTACCGGTATTCGTCAATGTGAACGACGTGTAGAAGGTTTGCCCCAGAGTGTTTCCGCTCGCGGGGAACTTCTGGTCGTCGCTCACCGCGGCTCCGACCGCGATGATGTACGTAATCTTCGACGAGGGGTTGCCCGCGACCGTCGGCATGAGCGTATCGCTCGGAGTGATGTAGGCCGTTTGGGTGGAGGGACTGTAGAACACGGAGGCGTTGACCGGCTGGTAGACGCCGGGTGCCGGATTGGCCAGCAGTTGGATGTTGCTGGAGTTGACGGTCCAGGAGTTGACGGGCTTGTTGAACTGGATGCCGATGGTATCCGGCTGAGCGATCGCATTGTTGTTGATCGCTACAGTGCCGTGTTGGGTGGTAACCCCGGTGACGCGCAAGGGAGACGTGTTTGTTGCGTCGGGCTGATAGTCAAACGACATGAAGATGGTGCCGAAGGGGCTGATCGCCGGGCCGCCCAGGGGGTCCCCGTAGAGGTCGTGCATGGGGTTGACTGTGAGCAGATAGACGTCGGAGGAAAGCGGTTGATTGGGGGTCAAGGTGATCGTCGACGTACCGTCAACGGGGTTGACGTGATACACGGCCTTGGCGGGTAGAGGCAAGTCGCCGTTGTCGACCCCTGATGGGGCCGTCCACAATGCCTTGTTTTGAGCGGCGAGGGCCGCGCCGTCGGGACCACTGGGGATCAGCATGACGGCAAAGGGAGCGCTGCGGAACCCGGTGCCGTCGGCTTTATCGGCGGTCAAGCCGGCGATGGCACGGTTGAATGTGATGATGATCTGGTTACCGGGGAGACTCGTGAGATAGTGAGCCGAGTTGATGGCTGCTGGGCTGACGCCTGTGACTTCCAGCGGGGTCGCCACCGTCTGCGTCGTCGCCTGGGGGGTTGAGGGAACGGCCTGGCTGTTGCCAGCAACGTCGCTGGCAACGGAATCGAACGCGTACGTATGTCCGTACGCCCCTTGATAGGTGGCGGACGTCTGCGTCGTGTTCGACAGCCAGGTCGTGAACGATCCGCCGTTGTCGGAGACCAGGACGTTGTAGGACGCGAGGCCGGAACCTCCGGTGTTGTCGCTGCCGCCCCAGCTTACGGGGATATTGATGCCGGAGGTCGCGGGCAGAGCGTTGACGCTGCTCGAGGGTGCCGTGGTGTCGATCGTGATCGTGAGGGCTGAGGACAGAGCACTTTCGGTCGAGGTCGCGGTGACCGCCGCAGTGACGGCCAGTTGATGCGTACCGTCCGCGAGCGGTGTGCCGCTCAATGTGAGCGTGGCCGTTCCGCCCGTGGCCTGGACCGGAGTGCCGAGCATGACGGGATTTGCGGGATTGGTCACGTCGTAGAGCCGGAGGAAGTCGGTCGTGGCGCCGGTCTCGGAGAGGTTGAATGTCAGGGGCGCCGTGGTTGAGCCGTTATCCTGGGTGATGCCGTCCGTGCCGCTCACGCCCGTGTCGCTTTGGGAAGCGAGGGCCGGTACTCCGGCGGTGCCCGCTGTGAGGGCCGGCGAAAGGCCAAAGTTCTCGCCGCTCACCACCGCGCCGCTACCGTCGATCGTGACAGACTGTGTCGCTGCGGTCGTCTCGGTGCGACCGTTAGGAACAACCACGCGAACCGTGTAGCTGCCGGGCGCGAGGCCGCCGAGCGTGTAGTTGCCCTGGCTGTCGGTGATGGTGAACGGTTCGGTGGCGTTGAGGTCGCCGACATTGTTCCCGCTCACGGAATTATTGAGAACGCCGTCGCCGTTGACGTCGATGTAGACGACGGCGTTGACGAGGCCGGGGTCGCCGGACTGCTTCACGCCGTCGCCGTTCTGGTCCTCGAACACCTGGCCCTGGATCGTCCCCAGTCCGTCCTGGAGGTTGAGCGTCGAGGTGGCCTGTGTCCCGATTGAGGCGCCGTTCAATGGGCTGCTGAGGGTAAGGTTGATCGTCTTGTCGCCGGTCGAGCTGTCGCCCGCGAGCAACGGGATGGAGATGAGCCGGGGGTGTGTGTCGCCGTCGCCGAAGAAGACCATGTCGGACGTCGCGGTGTAATCGACGCCGGCCGTGGCGGTGCCGTCGCTGGTCGAGACGATCGCGGCGGTGGCGCCGCTCGAACCGCCGGTCCGCGTGACGATGATGTTGGCCGTCGCCCCGTTCTTGCCCCAGGTGTAGGTCGGGGCGCTGAACTGGATGGAGCCCGTGGACTGGTGGACGTTGACTGCCCCGATGGCGAGCCGGCCGTCGGCGGTGGTCAGGAAGATCAGTTGCGGGCCGTTGGTCGGGAGATACGTGGGTAACTGGGCCACGACCTGGCCTGGGGCAGCCGAAAGCAGCGACGCCGACTGGCCGTCCAGCGGCACGATATTAAGCCGCGCGCCGAGTTGGAGCGGACTGGGCAGCGTACCGCCCACCGTGACGACCGAGCCGCCGAGGGTGAGCGCGCCCCCCTGACCGGCCGGTACGCTCGCCGTGCTCGTGGCCAGGGCGTCCGCCGCGTTGACCGGGGTCAAGATTACGGGCGAGCCGGGCGCGACCGTGCCTCCCGGTGTGGCCGGGGTGACGTTGAGCATGATGATGCTCCCGGCGCGCTGAAGCGCCGCGAGCTGGTCGGGCGTCAGGGCGGCGAAGCCCTGGTTGAGCGCCACCGTCGCCGCGTCGAGGGCGGCGATGGCGTCGTCGCCGCGGGGCTTCGCCACGGACGCAGGCTGCCCGTTCTGAAGCAATTCGGCCTCATCCCGGACCATGATGTCGGCATAGAGCATGGCGTCCTGGGCCGCGCCCAGCGGCGTGCTTGCAACCCCGGACGGCGAACCCGCGGGTGAGGCGGACGGCGCGATTCCCGCTCCGAGCGGCACCGGGCCGGGCACCACGGTCGCGGTCGCGATCGCAGGCGAGGACGTCGCAAGACTGCTGGCGAGCGAGGCGCTGCTGGCGAGCTGGATCAGGCTTTGAGTGTTTGCGAAACCGGTCAGGTCGCTGAGTCCCGAAACGAGCCCCGCCCCGTCTTGACCGATGAGGCCCGCTCCGTCTTGACCGATGAGGCCCGCCCCGTCTTGACCGATGAGGGCTGCCCCGTTGTCGCCGAGGAGGGGAACCGCAACGCCGTTGTAAGTGAAGTTGCCGCCGTTGGTCGAGACGAGCGGGGCAGCCAGTCCAGGTAGCGTAATCTCCACAGGACTGAAGGTCGAGGCATTGGCAACCAGCGAATTCGCCACGACGATGATGTTGCCGCCGCCCTGGGCGATGACGTTGCCGCCACCCGCGGCAATAATGTTGCCGCCGCCCTGGGCGATGACATTGCCGCCGCCCTGGGCGATGAGCCCCTGAGCGTTGAGGAACGTCACATTGCTTGCGGGGCCGCCGAGCGTGAAGGTGGCGCCGTCATGACTGACGACGTTGCCGCCGCCCTGGGCGATGACCTGGCCCGCCTGGTCGAGCAGCGCGAATCCGGTCGCGGTCGGCACGATCGTGGAAACGACCGGGTTGTCCGGGGTGCCGTCAACGAAGAGGGCGCCCGGAACCGGGCCGGCCGGGTGGAAGCCTCCGTCGATCTGGGTCAGCGTTTCGGCGAGTTGCGACGGCGGGGGTGCCGGCTGGTTCTGAGGCTGCTGGAGGAGCTGGCTGGTCAGGTTGGTCAGGTCCCCCGGGGTCCCGTCGTAGACGTAGACGTTGCAAGCCCCCCTCGCTTGCGGGTTGGTCTTGTCCTGGGCGGTCACCCGGAACCGATACACGCCGACGGGGTCGGTGGCGGCGAAGGTCTCGATGGCATCGTAGTCGAAGTAATCCAGACTCCCATCCAGAAGCGTATTGACGTAGATAGCGCCGCTGAACGGCACCGGGGTCTGCGAGCCTGGTGCAAACACCTGGATCACGGGGGTGGTCAGAAGGCTCGTATCGCTGTGGATGTGGATATCGATGGAGACGACGCTGCTACTGTCCGGAGGCGCGAATCCGAGGGGGTTCGTCGACGCCGTGAAACTCGGCGCGCCGGTCTCGGGAGCGGTGCCGTTCGCGTTTACGACGTGCAACTTGAGAATGCCCCCCGTCGACTCCTGGGTATTGAGATTGAGCGCGTCGAAAATGAGGTAGAAGGTCTGCCCGATGTCGGCGGACGTGGGCTGGAAATCGCCGTTCAGAAACGCGGGATTGGGAGTCAGCGTGGTCTGGTCCTGCGTGTTGGGATCGCCGAAGTGGTCCGTCAGCGTCAGGGGCGCGGGGAGCACGCCGGCGGCGAACAGTCGCAAACTTGAATTGGAATCGGCGTTCGGGATTGCCGACAGGACCTGGAACTGGAAGTCGCTTCCCGATGGGACGTCGATGGACGGCTCGAAGGAGTCGTCCTTTTGCCGGGTCGGGTGCCAGTCGGGCAATGTCTTGCTCGAGAACGTCAGCGTCGGCGTGCTTGCAGTGATCGTCGTCGTGCTGACGATCCCGAAACTCGGGCCCGTGACGAGATTCTCGCTCAAGGGGTTGCCCTCGAGATCGACGCCCGAGACCGAGATGTACACGTTGTCGGGAGCGCCTGTTCCTCCCGCCGGCCACGTCGGGTCTTGTTGGGCGACGGGCTCGATGTAAGTGTATTCGTAGTCGTTCGCCGCCGCGTTGAAGACCGCGACGGACGGCTCGCCGCTATTGTCCAGTTTGACATTCATCCCGTCGTCAAACGTCAATATCACGGTCGGGTTCGCAAAAGGCACCTGCGACGAGACGATGATCGTCACGATCCCGTCCGCGCCGACCAGCGGCTCGCTGCTGGCGTCCGGCGTGATGCCGGCGGCGGACAGCGCCGGGGCTGCCCCGGCGCCGGTCCCCGTCACGGTCACGTTGAGCGCGCCGGACGTGGGGTCGGCGATGTTCGCCCGCAAGGCCGGCGAGACCGTGTTGTTGGTCAGGTTCGGGTCCACCCCGTTCGCCGGCAGGATCCCGACGCTAGGCGCCATGTCGACTTCCTGGTCGTCCAGGGTCGTCACGGTCATCGAGACCGTCACGGAATTTCCACTCCCGATGTCGCCCACAACGTCCGTGATCGCGCCGATAATCGTCTTGGTCGGGTCGTTGGGGTAACGCGGGTCCTGAACCGAAATGAAATTGGGATTCTGGGCCGTCCCGTTCGAGTTGACGGCCACGAAGGCATCCGCGTTGTCGCCATCCTTGATGAACATCGCATTCAGAGGAAACTGGTCGACGAACGCGACCTGACTCGCTGTGTCGGGCCCACGATTCGTGATCGTGAACAGGTAGCTGATGTGCCCGCCGTTGTTCGACCCCGCGGCGCCGTCCGTGACCACCTTCCCGCTGATCTGGAGGTCCGCCGACGGCACGATCTGGACGCTGGCCGACATGGTGTCGTTGGCGGGATCGTTTTCCGGCGACGTGCAGCTCACGGTCGGCGAGATCGTGAACGCGCCGGGTTGCGTGGGCAGGACCGCGATCGTCACCACGACCGGTACGTTCGGGTTGAGGTCGCCCAGCTTGAACGTGCCGGACGCCGCGTCGTAACTGCTGGACGATCGGGCGGGATCGATCGACATGTGGGGTGCCAGGAAGCCGATCAGCGTCGTCCCGACCGCGACATCGGGACCGTTATTGATCACGGTCACGGTGTAGGTGAACTCGGTATGATCCGCGACCGGATCCTGCGGCACCTGGACGGACTGGATGGCCAGATCGGAGCCCTGGGCAGCCACGGAGACATCGACCGTCTGCGAGTCGTTCGAGGGGTTGTTGTCCGGCCAGTTGCAGCTTGCGGTCGCCGTATTGGTGTACGTGCCGGTCTTGGTCGCCTGGACGTTGATCGTCACGTTGACGGGAACCCCGGGGTCGAGGTCGCCCAGGTTCTCGGTGAAGGTGCCGGTCGTGTCGTCATACACGCCCGTCGAGCCGTTGACGAGGAACTGGAGTCCCGCCGGCAGCACGTCGGTCAACACGGCCCCCTTGGCGATGTCGGGTCCGTTGTTGATCACGGTCAAGGTATAGCTGAAATCGTCGCCGACCTTCGGCGCGGTATTCGAGACCTTCATCGACGTGACGGCCATGTCCGCGCCCTGGACCACGGTCACCGACGCCGAGGCGCTCGCGACGGGCAGATTCTTCTGGGGCGAGGTGCACGTCACATTCGCCGTGGCCGTGTACGTGCCCGGCTGCGCGGCGGTGGCGAACACGTCCTCGAAGATGGCCGTGTGCGGGGCGAGGTCCCCGACGTTGAACGTGACCGTGTTGCCCAACAGCGTGCCGTCGTTGCCGGAGCCGGTGGGATGGAACGTGACCCCGTCCGGCAGCGTGACCGTCAGCACCACGCCCTGGGCCGGGTCGGGCCCGTTGCTGAAGACGGGGATCTGATAGTCGATCAACTGATTGTCGGGCACCACGCCGCTTCCCGAGGAGACCACCACCGGCGAGTTCGGCACGTTCATGGTGGTGATGCTGAGCTCGGAGCCGGGCAGGTTGGCCCGCCCCACCGCACCTTCCTCGGCGAACCATACGTTGCCGTCGGGCCCGCTGGTGATGCCGTAGGGGGGACCGGGCGTCTGGTCGCTGAATTCCGTGACGGCCCCGCTCGTGGTGATTTCCGCGAGCTTTTGTGTGGCGGATTCGCTGAACCAGAGATTGCCGTCCGGCCCGAAGGTGATCCCGTAGGGCTGGCTGCCGCTGGTCAGGCCAGAGTACTCGATCATGGTGCCGACGGGCATCTGGGTCCCCGCGGGGATCGTGGCGCCCGGCCCGAAGCTCGGCGTGCTGGCGCCGGGCAAAAACACCGCGCCGTTGCTCGGGACGGTCGTGCTGGACGTGGTGGTCGTCGCGATGTCGACGAAGCTGCCGATCTTATTCCCGGCCGACTCCGTGAACCAGAGGTTTCCGTCGATCCCCAGCGTGATCCCGGTGGGCTGACTCGCGGCGGTCGGGATGGGGTACTCCGTGATCTGGTGCGAGACCAGGTCGATCCGGCCGATGGCGTTGGAGGCGCGTTCGGTGAAGTAGAGCGAACCGTCGATTCCGTCGTAAATATCCACCGGATCGCTGTTGGCGTTCGACAGCGGGAACTCCTGGAGCGCGTGCGTCTTCACGTCGATCTCGCCGATCCACGCGCCCGAGGGGCTGCTCTCCGTGAACCAGACCGTGGCGTCGTTGCCCGGCTCGTTTGGGCCCTGCGTGATCTCGTAGGGGTGGCCCTGGGTGGGAATACTGGTGATGGTCCCGACCGGGTTTGCGGCCGTGGCATTCGCCGCGGTCGTGAGCACGCTGACCTGCGACGCCGCGCGCTGGGTGAACCAGATGTTGCCATCACCACCGGCCGTGATCCCCTCCGGGTCGCTCCCCGCCGGGAAACCCGTGACCCCCGCCGACGAGCCATACACCGCCATGAGCGACCCGCCCGGACTCATCTGCTCCACTTCGTTGGAGAACGAGTCGGTGAACCAGAGGTTCCCGTCGGGGCCATTGGCGATATTGAGGATCGTGGTCCCGTCCGGAGTGGGGAACTCGTTGAACGTCACACTGAGAAGGACGCGCCCCTCCAACGCCTCGAGCCCGGCGTGGTGCGAGATGCTCGCTCTTCTGAGGGCCGAGACTGACTTTCGCTTGGCTTGGCGGCGAAACCGGACGATATCGAAATTGCGGGTCATGATGGACCTCTCGGGGGAAAGAGCGACACGCGAGGGTTTGATAAACGGTTTTCCTTTGCGGGGCGACTTCGGCCTCCACACATCCCGGCGAGAGCCAATCGCTACTCGGGCCAGCCACTGTGGGAAAAAAACAACGTGCCACCTGACCTACTACCGTGCGTGCATGATGTGGTACGATTCAATTGCGATCGATATGCGCAAATCCGAACAATTTGGGGTCCGCCTTGAAGAGTGAAGTAAGCCGATCGACCGATCAGATCCAGAGTTTGATCGAGCGCCTCGCGGAGGGGGACGAGCAGGCCTGCGCCGAGTTGATCAATCACACCTCGGATCGGCTGGCGGGTCTCACCCGGCGCATGTTCAACGACTATCGCCGGCTCGGCCGCTGGGAGCAGACCGAAGACATCTGTCAGAACGCGTCGCTCCGGTTGTGGAACGCACTCAAGGCGACGCGGCCGAAGACCGCGGCCGAGTTTTACCGTCTTGCGGCACTTCAGATCCGGCGCGAGCTGATCGACCTCGCCCGGCGCCATTTTGGCCCGGAGGGCATCGGGGCCAATTACGCGTCTGGTCCCGGTGACGAGTCGTCAGAGAATCCCACGCCTCCGCCCCACGATACGCCTCAAAGCACGCTGGACCCCGTCAAACTTTCGAGCTGGGCCGAGTTTCATGAGCACGTCGCCGCACTCCCCGATGACGAACGCGCAGCGTTCGACTTGATCTGGTATCAGGGGCTCCCGCAGGCCGAAGCGGCGGCGATACTGGGAATCTCTGAGCGCACGCTGAAGCGGCGGTGGCTGGCGGCACGGCTCGCGCTGGGCTGTATGTTGGGCGATACACTCTCGTGCTGAGCGCGTCGTCTACCAATCAAAACCGTGCCGAACGGTGCCCCCCTGCTCCGCCGGAGTGGTACGGCAATGATCTCCGGCTCGAGGCAACACGGGGAAAGGCGAGCTAATCCCAATACCGTTCAACTAACCCTAAGCCCAAGCAGACGAAGGATTTAACTCCCTCCCCCCTTGTGGGGGAGGGTTGGGGTGGGGGGTTCGAACGGCCATAGGTACTGCGACACCCCCCACCCCGGCCCTCCCCCACAAGGG
>DAIDJG010000610.1 GCA_027451445.1 Singulisphaera sp. | reverse complement strand
ACAAGCCGGCCAGATAGCATCATTCCAAGCCAACCACCTCTCCCATGGCGACCGGGACGATGCTTTCTGGCCGGCTAGACGGTGCACCGACTCGCAGCACTTGCGAGCCTGTGTTGTTTCGAAGAAAGGGCGAGCGGGGGGGTCGTGCGAGGCTACCCGCTCGCCCTTTGGCGGTTAGTTGCTTCAGCTTGTTAGGCTGGCACAACCGTCGCCTAAGAGGGTGGCTTCCGTTTTTGGCTCCCTCATGCTTGCTGGTGTTTCGCCCTTGGCCTACGCCGTCGGTCAGTTTCGTCTTGCTCGATCTCTCATAACGAAATTGATGAAAAGCAAAGGGAGTGCCAGAGCGCGCCGCGCCCATTTTCGCGCACCGCCAGCGATCCTGGAGATTCTCACTAGAAACTTATTGGATAAGGGTTTACGATATCTCGGTCGGTGATCGCGATTCTTGACGCCGACAATGAGCGACACCGTTTCGAGTTCTGGGACGATCAGAATCTGACCAAAAAAAGGGCTCGTTCGCCCAATGTATATGCATTCGCGCGACGCCGATGGCCGAGCCAGGAGATTCAGGTCAATTCCTCAAGGATGGGACCCGTTCGCACGGGTTTGTCCGCGATGATTGCACGCACGGAAGGGGTCGATTTGGGGCTCCCGACCCTGGAGCGCGCGGTCGCGGCTTGGATCGACGCTGGAGATGAGCAACCAATACGACGTTGGCTTGAACGGGCGCTCGACCAGGACGGGCTGCCGAGGGATACGGCGGTTACGGATTGGGTGGAGTGTCTTTCGTTATTGAGCGCGGCCCAGCGCACGGGTCGTTCGCCGTGGCCCGTAGATTTCGACGCCCGGATTGAGGGGTTGCTGAGATTCGTGCTTCGTTTTTGCCGCCCGACGGGGAGGCCGGTTTTCAGCGCTTGCGCTGTGCGGCCTGACACCAACCGTGTCCTGCGCGATTGGGCTACAAGTCTCGCTGACCCAGGCCTGGCAACTGTTGTGAATTGGTGGTTCCCCTCCGACAGCAAGGGCCAGACTTTCGCGGCGCCGCCCTTGCCCGCGTGGTCCATGAGCGGCCGGCCACTGGCAATGCTTCGAGCCAACTGGGCGACAAAGGGTGATCTGCTGGCAATCGATCACCGCCATCGTGACGATCGTTGTGCATTCGAACTCTTGGGACGCGGCCAGACGTGGCTGGGACCGTCGTGGAGGTCGGTTGCTCTTAACGAGCCGGTAACAGCCGCGCGACCGACGTGCTGGCAGTCGAGCTCGTCGGCCGATCTCCTCGAATGGGCGTTCCGAGTGGGTGAGACCCGTGCGGTGCGACTCGCAGTCTTACTCCGGGGAAGGTGCCTCGCGCTCATAGGGGAACAGGTCGACGGCAAGACGCTATCGCATGAAATACGTCTGGCGATTCCCGAAGGCGTGACCGTGGAACCGATTGCGGAGAGTCAAGCGCTGACACTCACGGCCAAAGGTGGCCGGGCCCGCGCTCGGGCCTTTCCCCTCGCGCTGCCAGGACGGCCGGACAATACCGCGAGCGGCGCATTGGAACATGCGGGGAACGAGGTCGTTCTGAGGCAGTCCGCCCGAGGACGTCGAAGCTGGCTGCCCTTGGTGGTCTCGTGGGATCCCGAACGGAACCGCAAGCCAGCCCACTGGCGAACGCTCACCGTTTCGGAGAAATCCAAGGTCTGCCCTCCGGACGTTGCGTTCGCAGCCAGGCTCTCCTGGGGTCGCGACGAGACTTTGCTGGTGTACCGCAGTCTCGCCCGACCCGCGTTGCGCGCGTTTCTGGGCCACCAAACACGAGCACGATTTCTGATCGCCCGGTTCACGAGTGACGGCAAAGTTGAGCCAATCGTCAAGCTCGATGAATGAGCTTGGTGCGTCGCCGGCTATTTGTTCTCGCGTTTGGGCATTGAGGCAATGGCGATGAGGGAGAGCGTGATATAAAGGAGAGAAACTACGACCGTCGCGTAGCCTGAGTGCTGGTGAGCCTTGATCATTTGCGGGGCGTGGCTACTCAAAATCAATTGGCCCATCACGAGCTGCCCGACGATCAAGAGGGCCGCCAAGAAGCCCAGGACCAAGAGGAAAGGTTTCATTGCGCCGTCGTACCTCGCGGAAAGTTTCAGAGAGCGGTCGCCGGTCGGCCGCAGGCAACAGAATAGTCAATTGCGGTGCGACCGTCATCCGTTCATAGCGTCTCAAACAAGAATCGGACACGGAAGCCCTTGGCGCTCGGGGCTTGCCACATAACACTCGATGCATGGACCGAAAGCGACTCGCAGACAACGTGACGTTCATCAAGGATCGGATGCGTGAGGCCGCCATACGGTCGAGGCGGAATGTGGGGGCGATTACGCTCGTTGCCGTCACCAAGCGTAACCCGATCGAGGTTGTCGCTCCGCTCGTCGAACTTGGGCTCGTCGACCTCGGCGAGAACTATCCCCAGGAGCTGTGGACGAAAGTCGACGCAACCGCCGACCTCGCGGTTCGCTGGCACTTGATCGGGCACTTGCAAGGCAACAAGGTGAAGAAGACTCTGCCAATGGTCCACATGATTCACGCCGTCGATTCGCTCAAGCTGCTTCAAGCGCTCGATACGATGGCCGCATCGTTGTCCAATCCGCCGCGGGTCTGCTTGCAGGTGAATACGTCCGGCGAGGCCGCCAAGCACGGCTGGGAGCCCGCGTCGATCCTCGACGACGCCGATGCGATTGCGGCGTGCCGGCATATCCCCATCGCCGGCCTGATGACGATGGCGGCGTTCGGCACCACCGCCGAGTCCGCTCGCCCATCGTTCGTTCGACTTCGCGAAACGAGAGACGCTCTGCGAGCCCGGACCGGTCTGCCCCTGGACGCACTCTCGATGGGAATGTCGAACGACTTCGAAACGGCAATCGAAGAAGGGGCAACGCTCGTGCGCGTTGGCTCCGCGCTCTTTGAAGGAGCCGTCGGATGATCGCGCTGAGCACACACGAGCGGGGCACGGTCCTTCCGGTGCGGGCGCAGCCGGGAGCGAGAAAGAACGTGGTCCTCGGCGAACGCGCCGGGGCGTTACGGGTTGCCGTCTCCGCAGCACCCGAGCGTGGTAAAGCCAACGCGGCCATCCAGGACGTCCTCGCGGAGTTTCTTGCTTGCAAAACATCGCAGATTTGCCTGCTCTCCGGCGAAACGGCACGCGACAAACGATTCCTCATCGAGGGAATGGCGATCGATGAACTCCGGCACCGACTGGCCGTAAAACTGGGTGAAGAATCCGCCCGGAAAACCGCAGTCGAGACCGAGCCGACGAAGAAGCGTTTCGGAGTTCGATAGACCACTTCGGCACCCAATTGGTACGGGACCAGAACACCACTCACGCCCGGGACATTTCCCAAATACCTTGCCATGCCTGATTATCCGCCCGAGCTATTGATTGAGCCCTGGACAACCCCAGCGCCTCGAGCGCGCGTGTCCGTGCCCGGATCGAAAAGCTTGACGAACCGCGCCCTGATCGTCGCTGCCCTGGCGGAGGGTGAAAGCACCCTCACGGGTGCCCTCGATAGCGACGACACACGCGTCATGGTGGATTCCCTCCAGCGATTGGGGATCGGAGTCGAGCACGACACCCTCGGCGCAACGATTCGTGTCCCGGGCTGCCGCGGCCGGATTCCCGCCCAGTCGGCTGATCTGTACGTGGCGAACTCTGGGACGAGTCTGCGCTTTCTGACCGCCCTGGTCGCGACGGGTCAGGGACAGTATCGTCTGGACGGCACCCCGCGGATGCGTCAGCGGCCCGTTGCAGACTTATTGATGGCCCTCAATGGATTGGGAGCCGACGCGAGGAGCGAACTGGGAACCGGTTGCCCGCCCGTGACGGTTCAAGCGACAGGACTCGATGGTGGTTACGCGTTCGTCCGCGGCGATGTGTCGAGCCAGTTTCTGAGCGGCCTGTTAATGGTTCTTCCTTACTCACGCGAAGTCACGACGGTCGAGGTCCAGGGCGTCCTCGTCTCGCAACCTTATGTCGCGATGACGTTAAACGTTATGGAAGCGTTCGGCGTCAGGGTCCGAAATCGGAAAAACCAGCGCTTCGACGTTCGCCCATCCGCGTACCTCGGCAGGCCCTACGCGATCGAACCTGACGCCTCCGCGGCCAGCTACTTCTTCGCGCTTGCGGCGATCACGGGCGGGACGATTACGGTCGACGGACTTGGTACCCAGAGTGTTCAGGGCGATCTCGGCTTTGTCGACGTGCTCGAACACATGGGCTGCAAGGTCGTCCGCGAAGCAAACTCAACGACCGTGACCGGCGGACCACTCCGCGCCGTCGACGTGGACATGAATGCAATCAGCGACACGGTCATGACACTCGGGGTCGTCGCTCTCTTCGCCGAAGGCATGACGCGCATCCGCAACGTGGCTCACATCCGTCATAAGGAGACGGACCGAATCGGAGCGCTGGCAACGGAATTGCGAAAGTTGGGCGCGTCGGTCGACGAGCATTCCGACGGCTTGATCATTTTCCCCCCACGGTCGCCTTCCCCGGCGAAGATCGCCACGTACGACGACCATCGCATGGCCATGTCGTTCGCGCTCGCCGGTCTCAAGGTCCCTGGATTGACGATTCTCGACCCGGGCTGCGTTGCCAAGACGTACCCGCGATTTTGGGAAGACCTGGCTCGTCTCCGTCCCCAAGCGTAATATCACGCACGATCAATTCACTTTACGCCGAGCACGCGTTCGTTCCCTTTGTTACAAGCAGGATTTTTGGGAAGACTCGTACGTCCTGCGTCCCGTTGCTCGTGTGCGGCGAACGGAGTCCGCTCGAAAGAATTGCGCGCGACGCGGCGCAGCGATCCAGCACCAGGGGCGGAAGTCCTTGCGGTGTCGGAGCTTTCCTTCGGTGCGCAGCTCGGGGTTGATTGCTCTATGAGCCCGGAATCAAAAACCGTATTATCCGCACAATCGCTTCAAGACGCACTTCCCCAATAACCGATACTACCTGACAGACGATCGGTCAGACTCCGAAGCTGGGATCATTCCCGGTGTTGGAAGGGTCTGCCCGTGGGATGAAAGCCCCCGGGACGGTGTGCAACCGGCGAAACGACGCGGAAACTGTCGTGAGGTATGAGAAGAGGGCGGCTCGGACGTATGGACGCGACCGGACGCCAACGGCATGCGGGATCCTATCTGAGGGTGTCCGACATTTGAGTCGTCACCAGACCCGCGTTCCGGAAGCACTCGTCACATGGCGATCTTTGTCAAGGACGGCCTGGCCATGCGATTGACCGTATTCAAGAACCGGCTGACTCGGGTGGCGGTGGCGGCACTTTGGGCCGCATCCGCCGGCTGTCAGCGGCTTCCCTACATTGACCAGTCGAAGGCCGTGCCCCACGAGGCGATGGGGACGATCGCCGAGGACGACAAGGAGGTCAAACAGGCGAACTTCTTGAGTACGCTCCCGATGCCGATCCCCAAAGTCCATAAGCCTCGGACAACGAACGATCCCGAAGCCGATGAGCTCTGGCAGTTGACGCTGCAAGACGCCATCCGTATCGGCCTGGACAACTCTGAAGTGGTGCGAGTGATCTCGCTCGGTGCTCAAGGTATTCCGGTCGGCGGCTTCGAACCGACGCCACTTAATACAGGTGCCGGTGCGGGTATCGCCAGCGCACTCGGTTCGGGCACTTTGCAGACCATTTATGACCCGGCGATTCAAGAGACCCAGATCGCCCAATCGCTGGCCGCCTTCGACACCAACTTCACGACCAGCATGCTCTGGGGCCACAGCGTCGCACCGTTCAACAACGCGATCTCGGCCGGTAGCTTCGTGACCGCTCAGTTCCCGATCATTTTCAATCAAGACACCGCGACGTTTCAGGCCGGGCTCCAGAAGCGCACGTCGACCGGTGCCTTGATCGGTGTGACCCACAACATCAACTACCTGTACTCGAACAGCCCGATCAACGTCACGCCGTCGGCCTATACAACCAACACTCAACTGTCCTTGACCCAACCCTTGCTCGGTAGTGCGCCGCTGGCTGGCCAGGCGATCGGCTCGGCACCGCTGGTAGGTCTCGAAGCCAACCGGGCACCGATCGTGATCGCGAGGCTAAACGCCGACGCAGCGGTCTGGCGGTTCAAGGCGGAGATCATGGCCCTTGTCCGCTCTGTTGAGCAGCAGTACTGGAGCCTCTCCCAGCAGAGCGTCCAGCTCTGGGCCAGCGAACGTGCCGTGGAGCTCGCCCGCGAGATCCTCAAGCGCGAACAGGCTGAACTCCAGGTGGGCCGTGGAACGGTCGCCGACGTCGCCGAGGCCGAGCAGCGGCTCGAGCAGTTCAACCTCGACCTGGTCACCAAAACCTCCGACGTCATCACGACCGAACGTCAGCTCCGCAACATTCTCGGTCTTCCTCCCGCGGACAATCGCCGGATCGTTCCCGCGACAGCCCCGAGCGAAGCCCGGCTCGAACCGGACTGGGAGTCGAGCCTTGCCCAGATGCTCACGTTCCAGCCGGACATCGTTCAGCAGCAGCTCCTGGTCCGGGTTTCTGAGCTCCAGCTTTTGATCGCCCGCAACCAGCTTTTGCCGCAGTTGAACATGAACGCCCTGTACCAGTTCAACGGCCTGGGTCGAACACTCGACACGTCCGAAGCTGTCATGACCGGCGCGACAATCAAAGCCATCGACCCGCTGATCACGAACAAGCAAAGGGCTGCCGGCTTGAACCCGCTCCCCGGCCTCTACAGCAACTTCCAGCAGTGGCAGATCGGCTTCACGTTCCAGATGCCGCTCGGTATGCGAGCCCCGATGGCGAACCAGCGATCCGCTCAGTTCGTCTTGTTGCGGCAGCGTGCCTTCTTGCAGCAGATCGTCCACCAGACGACTCACTCCCTGGCCCGGTTCTTCCTTGAAGTCGACGCGAACTACAAGCAGTTCAAGACGGCCTCACGACTGCGTGCCGCCGCGGCCCAGCGGCTCGAAGCACAGCGTGCGTTCTATGAGGAAGGCCGTATCCCCATCGACCGGTATCTCGACGCCGTCAGCCAGTACGCCAGCGCCGTCGCTCAGGAGGCACAGTTCAAGACGACTTACAACATCTCGATCGTCGCCCTGGAAGAAGCCAAGGGAACGCTTCTCGCCTACGACAATATCGCCGTGGCGGAAGGACCCTCCCCGCGCAAGGCTTACATCCAGGCCCTCGACCAGCAAGCGGCACACAGGCAGTTCCCGATCGGCATGGACGGCGATGTGCACCCGCGGCCGGTCACCGGTCCGGTGAACCCCGACCCGGTGGTCCCGCAACCTCCGCCCGGCACAACCGACGGCAACCGCCCTGCCCTCCCGGCGCCCGTGGGCCCGCTCGGACCGCCGCCAACCCTGCTGCCACCGACGGTACCGGCCGGCGAGCCCCCGTACATGTCGCGGAACGAGCCCGCCACTCGCGAACCCAACGTCATGCCCGCCGCGGCAACCGCTCCGGCCTCTCGCGACTCCTTGCGGCCAGCCGACCTTGAAGGACTGCCGCCGCTGCCAAGTACAGAACCTTCCGCCACACCTGAGCCATCGGGCACGAGCGGAACGGACCTGCCTCCACTCCCGGACTCGATCGAGCTGCCGCCTCTCCCGAAGTGACGCGGAGTGGCTCGGCAACCGAGTGATCAAACCTGGGCCGGTCCCTCAATGAGGGACCGGCCCGTTTTCTTGCATGCGACGCCTGCGTCACGATGGCTCCGATTCGCTTGGCGAATTGTCGAAAAATTGTTGACCAAAGCCTGCGGGGTCGACCAGAATAAGCCTCGAGTCCGACCGCGCGCTGCGCGGGTTTGTTGCGGTTCGGAGAGCGGCTCCCTCACCCCATCCCCCTCCTCCGACCGAGGAAGGGCAACGAACCGCATGCCGGCATTCGCGACAATGGAGTCGGGTTTCCAACTCAATCAGGTGACGAACGGTCCAATCCACGATCTGGGGAAGGTGGTCACGATGGAAGGGTCGCACACTCCTTGCGGCGGCGGCAACCGTCGGCGTTTTCTCAAGACAACGGCGGCCGCTGGTGCGGCCCTCGTGTCGGCTGAATCACTCCGGGCCGCGGATCCCGCCAAGCCGGCGGTCCCTCTGGTGACGCTCGGCAAGACCGAACAGAAGGTCACCAAGCTGGGCATGGGAACGAGCTGGCCCTTCGAGGCGAGCTTCGTCCAGCGTGCCCTGGCGTCGGGCATCCGCTACATCGACACCTCGGAATCGTACGAAAACACCAAGGCCGAGTCCGCGATCGGACAGGCCCTGGAACGGACCGGGATGCGCAAGGAGATTTACCTCGTCACCAAGAACTCCAAGGGCCACGCGACCGGCGACGCGGCCGTCAAGGTCTACGAGCAACGTCTGCACGAGAGCCTCGAACGGCTCAAGACCGACTACGTGGATTGCTACTACATCCACGGCATCACGGGCAAAGAGATCGGGATGTTCAAGGACCCCGGTGTCAAAGCGGCCTTCGAGAACCTCAAGAAGCAGGGCAAGATCCGCTTCTGCGGTCTGAGTTGCCACGACGCAATGCTCCCCGAACTGCTCGAAGCGGCGGCGGAGTGCGGCTGGATCGATCAGGCGATGATCAAGTACAACTTCCGCGACGTGGGCAAGAAGGATCGCCACGACGACCTGCAACGCGCGATCGACAAGGCCTCCAAGGCCAACCTCGGGCTCATCGCGATGAAGACCCAGGGCGGCGCAATCAACTTCCCCGACAAGATGCAGGCGCTCAAGGACAAGGGCTTCAAGAAGGAAGTCGCCGCGATCAAGACCGTCTGGATGGACACGCGGATGCACGTCGTGGTCAGTGAAATGACCAATTTCAGCGACCTCCGCGAGAACGTCGCAGCCAGCCAGGATCCGCTCACGACGACCGAGATGAGGCTGCTTGAGGAGTACCGCAAGACCACCGCGCACCTCTACTGCCACGGCTGCGGCGACCTCTGCGAAACCGCCGCGAAGGGCGTGCCCGTCTCGACTGTCCTCCGCTACCTGCGCTACTACGAGGTGTACGGCAAGCGCGAGCAAGCCCGCGCCCTCTACCAGGCCCTCCCGCCCGTCGCCCGCAGCCTCGCCGAGGCCAACCTCGACGCAGCCCAGGCAGCCTGCCCGCACGGCCTGCCGGTTGTCGATCTGATCAAGCGGGCGGACCGCCAAATGGCTTGATTCAAAGACAATCTATCCGCAGATGACGCAGATTGACGCAGATAAATGAAAGACAATTTCTTCTATCTGCGTCAATCTGCGTCATCTGCGGATAGCTCTTCTTCTTTCTCGGTTTGTGCCGGTTGGCCGGGGATCGTGTATTCCCCGTCGATCCACCGGCCGAGGTCGATCAGCCGGCAGCGCTCGGAGCAGAAAGGAAACGTGGGCAGGTCGTTGAGGGCCTGGACCGCATACGCTTTCGCGCAGATCGGACAGCGCCCTTGAATCATGAGGAGGACGTCCCGTTCGTGGACGGTTTGGGTGACTCCGACTTCGCCGGCGCTGAGCTTGAAGCACCCGACGATCCTTCCGACGACGATTTCGCCGTCGACTCGCCCGGCTTGTCCGCCGCGGCGGCCTTCTTGTACGAGTCGCTCCGGTAATCGGTCTGATAAAAACCTGATCCCTTGAACAGGATCGCGGCCCCCGGCCCGATCTTGCGACGGAGCGACGCCGCCTGGCATTCCGGGCACACCGTCTGAGGGTTGGCCTTGATCGACTCGAACGCCTCGAATTCGTGCTGGCAAGAATCGCAGATATAATCGTAGGTTGGCATAATCAGACTCTCACTCCGACACTCGTACGTTAGGAGGCCGGCTTCACGGAGACGCTGACGCGGGAAGGACGGAGGACGCGGTCGCGGATCCGGTAGCCCTTGCTCATCTCGGCGACGACGGTCCCTTCGGGATGCTCGGCGCTCGGCTGCTGGAGGATCGCCTCGTGGAAGCTCGGGTCGAACGGTTCTCCCAGCGCCACGATGGGCTCGACGCCGTGCTTCGCCAGGACCTCCCTCAACTGCCTCTGTACCATATCCAGTCCTTCGGCGATGCCTGGCGCGGCCGAAGTACGCAGCGCGTCGGTCGCCCGATCCAGGTTATCGAGCGCATCGAGTAAGTCTTTCGCGAGCGACCCGACGGCGTAGATCCGGTCGGATTCGGCCTGCGTCTTCGACCGCTTCTGGTAGTTGGCGAACTCGGCGCGGTTGCGCTGGAGCTGATCGAGGTATTCGTCCCGCTGACGCTGCACCTGAGCGAGTTCTTCGCGCATAGAGGCGGTCTCGGTAGTCTGAGTCGAATCGGCCGGTGCGGTGGCCTCATCCTGTCCGTTTTCTGAGTTTTGTGTGGTTCCGCTCATTACTCAATCCCCCTGTCCTCGCCAGGTCTCGGTCAGGTGCGAGGTTCAGGCTTTGTCCGTCTCATCGCCGTCGACGTCCTCGGTGAAGTAGTCCTTCAGTTTTTCGAAGAAACTCTTGCGCCGAGGACTCACATTCTCGTGCTCCAGTTTCGCCAGTTCGCGGAACAGTTCCTCCTGCTCAGCGGACAGATGACGCGGGGTTTCGACGATGATCTCCACGAGTTCGTCACCACGTCCCCGCCCGCTGATGTCGGGCATCCCCCGCCCTCGGATCCGGAGAACGTCGCCGCTCTGGGTACCCTTGGGGACCTGGAGCTTGTCTCGTCCGTCGAGCGTGGGAACTTCGATCTCCGCGCCGAGGGCGGCCTGGGCAAAGCTGATCGGCACCTGGCAAATCAGGTCGTTTCGGTTCCGCTCAAAGAAAGTATTCTTGCGAACGACGATCTGGATCCGCAGGTTTCCTCTTGGAGCACCTGGATCACCAGGCTCTCCCTGCCCCCGGAGCTGGAGCCACATTCCGCTCTCAACCCCCGGCGGAATGTCCACCTTGAGGTGAGCCACGGTATTCGTGCGGCCCGTTCCCCGGCATTTCGGGCACGGGTCGGTGATGCGAACGCCCTCGCCACCACACGCGGGGCAAGTCGTTGCAACCTGGAAGAACCCGCGCGACTGAACGACCTGGCCCTGCCCGCCGCAGTAGTTGCACGTCGTCGCGACCGTCCCCTTGCGGGCACCCGAACCGTTGCACTCGCCGCAATACTCCTGCCGGGTCACGTCGATCGGCTTCGTTGCGCCCCGCGCGGCCTCGATCAGCTCGATCTCCAGCTTCATCAGGAGATCTTGACCGGGTCTCGGGCCTCGACGCCGTTGGCCAAACAGGTCGCCGAACAGTCCGCCGCCGAAGATATCGCCGAATGCCGACATGATGTCTTCGGCATTGCGGAAGTCGTGGAAGGCCGAACCCTCGAGGCCCGCGTGGCCATACCGATCGTAGCGCTGGCGCTTGTCCTTGTCCGAGAGGATCTCGTACGCCTCGGCGGCTTCCTTGAACCGTTTCTCGGCCTCCGCGTCGCCCGGATTCTTGTCCGGATGGTTCTTGAGCGCCAGTTGCCGATACGATTTCTTGATCTCTTCAGCCGTGGCTTCGCGTTTAACCCCAAGAACCTCGTAATAATCGCGTTTCGTAGTTGCCATCGGCATGGCGTCTCGCTCAGGTCCGGAAAAAGGGGCGGCGGTCGACACGAACCATGTTATCATACGACGCCGTTATACCCAACCGCTCCCGTCCTGATTCGCCTCCTCGGTCTTAAATCACCTTGTCATCTCGGTTCCGACAGACATCTGGCCAAGTGAAATCGTTGAGACGTTCCTTTCGACCGTTTCTCTCTTAAGGCTTCCGACAGTCGCTCGAAACTGATCGCGACTTTGCATCGGAAAGGAGACCGAGGCGATTGGAATCGCCACGGCCTCCCGCGTGCACTACGAATCCTTACCGGACCGATCCTTCGACCTTCGCGCCCTTCTCCTCATCTTCCTTGATGTTGGTGATCATCGCCTCGGTGGTCAGCATGAGTCCGGAGATGGACGCCGCGTTCTGCAGGGCCGACCGCGTGACCTTCGTCGGGTCGACGATCCCGGCCTCGAACATATCGACGTACTCACCCGTGTTGGCGTTGAACCCGGTCGAGCCCCCGCGCGTCTTGACCTCTTCGGCCACGACCGCTCCATCGTGTCCGGAGTTGGACGCGATGTGGCGAACCGGTTCCTCGAGGGCACGCAGCACGATCGACGCGCCAAGCTTCTCATCACCGCTCAGCGAATCGGACAGCTTCTGCACGGCCGGAATGACCCGAACCAACGCGGTGCCGCCGCCCGGGACGATCCCTTCTTCCGCCGCGGCACGCGTTGCATGGAGCGCGTCCTCGACGCGAGCCTTCGTCTCCTTCATCGCCGCTTCGGTCGCCGCACCAACGTTGATCAGCGCCACGCCGCCGGAGAGCTTGGCGAGCCGCTCCTGGAACTTCTCCTTGTCGTACTCGCTCTCGGTCTCCTCGATCTGTCGGCGAAGCTGATCGATCCTGCGCTGGATTTCGGACTTCTTGCCCGCCCCCTGAATCAGGGTCGTGCTGTCCTTGTCCACCTTGACCTGCTTGGCCTTGCCGAGCTGCTTCAGATCGAGGTTCTCGAGCTTCAGACCGAGGTCCTCGCTGATCACGGTGCCACCCGTCAGGATGGCCATGTCCTGAAGCATCGCCTTGCGACGATCGCCGAACCCGGGCGCCTTGACCGCGGCAATGTTGAGAATGCCCCGCAGCTTGTTCACCACCAGGGTCGCGAGGGCCTCGCCCTCGACATCCTCGGCGACGATGAGCAGCGGCTGGCCGGTCTGGGCCACCTTCTCCAGCAGGGGCACCATTTCGCGGAGGTTGCTGATCTTCTTCTCGTGAAGCAAAATCAGCGCGTCCTCGAAAACGACCTCCATCGTCGTCGGGCTGGTCACGAAGTAGGGGCTCAGATAGCCCTTGTCGAACTGCATCCCTTCGACGAAATCGAGCGTGGTGGTCGCCGTCTTCCCCTCTTCAACGGTGATCACACCGTCTCGGCCAACGCGCTCGACCGCATCGGCCAGCATGTTGCCGATCTGCTTGTCATTGTTCGCCGAGATCGTCGCAACCTGCGCGATTTCTTCCTTCTTGGAGACCGGCCGGGAGACCGTCTCGTGCAGCTCGTTGACAGCCGCCTCGACCGCCTTCTCGATCCCGCGACGAACCGCCGTCGGGCTCGCCCCGGCGCTGATCCCTCGAAGCCCCTCGCGATAGATCGCACGGGCCAGGATGGTGGCCGTCGTGGTGCCGTCGCCCGCAACGTCCGACGTCTTCGAGGCGACCACGTTGACGAGCTTCGCCCCCATGTTCTCAAACGGGTCGGGGAGCTCGATTTCCTTCGACACGGTGACGCCGTCCTTGGTGACGACCGGACCACCGAACGACTTGCTCAAAATCACGTTGCGCCCGGTTGGCCCGAGCGTCGTGCCGACGGCGTGGGCCAGGATGTCGACCCCTTCGAGCATCTTCCGGCGCGCGGCGTCAGAGAAAAGCAGTTGCTTCGCCACGGTTCAGGTGTCCTTCTCTTCTGGTAGGGTGGGCAACGCCCACCAATGATCCTTGATTGGACTGGTGGGCGAAGCCCACCCTACGTGTTTACTTGACGATCTTCGCCAGGATGTCGGATTCGCGCAGGATCTTGATTTCCTCGCCGTCGACCTTGATCTCGGTGCCGGAATACTTGCCGAAGAGGACCTCGTCCCCCTCAACAACACCAATCGCGGCCCGCTCGCCGGAATCCAGAAGCTTGCCTGGGCCAACCGCCAAGACCTTGCCGCGCTGGGGCTTTTCCTTGGCCGTGTCCGGGAGCACGATGCCGCCGGCCGTCTTCTCCTCGGCCTCAATCTGCTGGATCACGACGCGGTCTTCAAGCGGACGAATCTTCGCCATGGTCAGGAGTCCTCAGTGTCGTTCAAAACCGCCCCGGAGCACCGGGGCGGGTCGAGTTGAGCGTATTGGAAATTCCGGTAACTGTGGAGTTTTTCGTGCGGAAGGCTTGAGGGCGGATGCCGGATGCCAGATGCAAGATGTCAAATGTCAGATGCGAGTTCACGGCTCTGCCATCTTGCATCTCCAACTCACATCATGCCCATGCCACCCATACCGCCCATGCCACCCATTCCTCCCATGCCGCCCATACCCGGACCATGATCGTCATGGTGGCCGGCGGCTTCTTTCTTCTTGGGAGGCTCAGCGATGATGGCCTCGGTCGTGAGCAGCAGACCCGCGACGGAGGCTGCGTTCTGCAGGGCGGAGCGGGTCACCTTGGTGGGGTCGACGATACCGGCGGCGAACATGTCGCCCCAGCTTCCCGACTCGGCGTTGTAGCCGAAACGGGCTTCCTTCGACTTCTGGATCTTGCTGACGACCACAGCGCCGTCGATCCCCGCGTTCTCCGCGATGTGACGCGCCGGCTGCTCGATTGCCCGGCGGATAATGTTCGCACCGAGCGCCTCATCACCTGCGAGCTTCAAACTGTCGAGCGCCTCGGCGGCCCGAATCAAGGCCGTACCACCGCCGGGAACAACGCCCTCTTCGATCGCCGCGCGGGTCGCGTGCAGGGCGTCCTCGACAAGCGCCTTGCGCTCTTTCATCTCGGTCTCGGTGGCCGCCCCGACGTTGATCTGGGCAACTCCGCCGGCCAGCTTCGCAAGCCGTTCCTGAAGCTTCTCACGGTCGTACTCGCTGTCGGTGGTGCCGATCTCGCGGCGGATCATCTCGGTCCGCCCCTTGATCTCTTCCTGAGTCCCGACACCTTCGACGATCGTGGTGTTCTCGCTGTCGATCGTCACCTTCTTCGCCCGGCCGAGGTCGGTGAGCTGGAGGCTGTCGAGCTCGATGCCGAGGTCCTTGAAGATGGCCTTGCCGCCGGTCAGCACGGCGATGTCGCCGAGCATCGCCTTGCGACGATCGCCATAGCCAGGCGCCTTCACGGCCGCGACCTTCAAGATCCCGCGGAGCTTGTTCACCACGAGGGTCGCGAGCGCCTCACCCTCGATGTCCTCCGCGATGATCAAGAGCGGTCGGTTGGCGCGAGCGATCAGCTCAAGGACGGGGATCAGCTTCTGGGGCGAGGTGATCTTCTCTTCGTAAATGAGGATGTACGTATCCTCGAGCACGACCTCCATGCGATCCTGGTCGGTGACGAAGTGCGGGCTGAGGTAGCCGCGGTCGAACTGCATACCCTCGACCACGTCGACGGCCGTCTCGAACCCCTTGCCCTCTTCGACCGTGATCACGCCGTCGGTGCCAACTCGCTCGAACGCGTCGGCCAGCTTCGAGCCGATCGACGTGTCGTTGTTGGCCGCGATGGTCGCGACCTCGGTGATTTCCTTCTTGCCGGCGACCTTCTTGGACTGACCTTTGACGTGCTCGACGACCTTGTCGACGGCCTTGTCGATGCCTCGCTTGAGCGCCATGGGGTCTGCGCCAGCGGCGAGGGCCTTGAGCCCTTCCTTGAAGATGGCCTCGGCGAGGACCGTCGCGGTGGTGGTCCCGTCGCCGGCGGCGTCGGAGGTCTTGGAGGCGGCTTCCTTGACGAGCTGCGCGCCCATGTTCTCGTAGGGATCGGTCAGCTCGATCTCCTCGGCCACGGTCACGCCGTCCTTGGTGATGGTGGGGCTGCCCCAGCCCTTGTCGATCACGGCGTTGCGGCCGCGAGGTCCCAGCGTGCTGCGGACGGCCCGAGCCAGCTTCGATACGCCGCTCGCCAGCTTCTGGCGGGCCTCCTCATTGTAGGCCAACATCTTCGCCACGGTGGATTTCTCCTTCGGTTCGATCGTTTCCCGACGCACCCCACGAGGGAGGGGAGAGCCGCTGCCCCCCATTCCAAATTTCACCAAGGTGCCGCAGGGTCTCGGTACGCTCGGCGCTCTCGCCGTTTGGGATGATGCCCCGTATGATGCAAGGCGTATGCCAGGGGCTTGGAGATTTCTTTAAGCTATTGGCGGATAAAAGGTTATCGAGGAGCCTTCGGGTTTGACCACCGCTGCACTCTGCCGTTTTGGCAGATCACCGGCGTGCTTTGTCACTCCCTTGCAGTCGGTTGCGTGGACGGCGCGGACATGGTTTGAGTGGGGTGGGCGGGGATGGGTGAATCGCGAACAGTCGGAAGCGCTCGGTAGGTGGTGCGGGCACGCGGGCAACGTGCGCGGTAGAGGGCTTCGTAAGGTGCCGTCGACCGTCAGGGCGGCCCTTCGAATGCGTGCGGCGTAACCCTGGGGTCCACGACGTCGGCGCCGTGAGTGAGCGAGAAGTGGTAACCCGGCGGGGCGCGGTGTTTCGCCGAGGGCAGATCACAATCGCTGGCGTCCCTCCCCGCGCCAAGCGTGCCTTGATCTGTGGTCGGCGAGCGCAATAAGACGTCCGAGAATTCCGAACTATCCCTGGCGCTCGCCATTTGGTGCGCGTGATCTCTTCAGGACATGCCCGTCGAGGGTGGGTGGCTGGTATCAAGCCCGCAAGGGCGATCTCCCCGGTCGGTCCGGAGGGTCCAAACGTCCGGGGGCATCGCCCTTGCGAGATCCACCCTAGCCACCCAACTTCCTCCATCTCCTCACACCAACTGCCGACCGCGTACGAGATTTACGAGATATCCGAAATATACCCCCGCACAGATCACCGAATCGGTGCACGGATAATGCTCCGAGATTCACGAAATATCCGATATATACCCCCGTACAGATCACTGAGTAGGTGCTCGGGCGGACGGTCGGGGTGGAGCCCGCAAGCGCGATGCCCCAGTCCGTGCGAACGTCCCAAACGTCCGGGGGCATCGCCTTTACGGGCTCCACCCCGGTCGCCCAACATTTTCCATCTTCGCGGACCAACTGACGAGCGCTCACGAGATTTACGAGATATCCGAAATATGCCCTCGCAGAGTTCACCGGATCGGTGCACGAAAAGCACTCCGAGATTTACGAGATATCCGAAATATACCTTCGTACAGACCGCCGTGCGGGCTCGGCCCCAACCGCCCAACGTTCTCCATCTTCGCACCCCAACTGGCGAGTGTTTACGAACTATCCGAGAAATGTTTTCCAAAGCAGGAGCAAGCGGCATATTCCCGTCTGGTGAAAGAAAAGGACATAAAAGCTTAATTTAAAGAAACCAAACAGTCAGCGAGCCACCATTTTACCATAAATCTTTGTCTGCCTTGAGGTTCCGAATAGTTGATCCAATCTCGCGATTCGGCAATTCGGAACCCATTGGCAGCCTTAGGGTTCCGAATTACCGAATGTGACAGCGCACTGGCGCGCTCGTTTTGGTTCATCGTCAGGTGGGGTACTGCTGGTACGCGGAGCGCCTCGCGGGTTGGGAATGGGTTGACGGCGTTCATATTCGCAGTATGGAAGTCACGAAGGAGGTGAACCCTCGGGCTACGCACTGTGTCAACCGTCCGCGCACGATTGATCTGATTGGTAGGGTGGGTCGGAACGTCGCGCAGTGGCGCGAGGGCCACCGGCGAGGACGATGGCTGCACCCTGGTGGGCCTCGCGCCGCTGCGCGGTGTTCCGACCCACCCTACTTTCAACTCCCGACTTTGCACAACGCGACAGCGAAGCGCGCTTGTCATCGGGTCGGTTCTTCCTCGGGCGTTCGCCCCGGTCGCTGTTGGCTCTCTCTCGGCCGAAGCGCCCGCGTACGCGCGGTGCCCCTTCTATATGCTCCTAGCAACTCGATAGTTCTTCCCAGTCTCACGGTGAATCAACGCTGATTCGGACACCAGTTCCGACCATTTTTGATGGAAAGGATTTCGTTGTTTTCGATGGGCCGAAGGTACGGCGATATCTTGCGGTCGAAGCTGGTAGAGAACATGTCGTTTCGTGCGCGCCGTGGCCCCTCAGAGTGGGAACAGGTAGAGTTAGGGTATCGATCTCTTAACCGCTTCGGAGGCGCCGCCATGCTCCCTCCCCGCTTCCGTATCCGAACGTTGATGATCGCGGTGACGGTGGTGGCCTTGGCGTGCGTCGTCGAGCGAGCTGTGCTCGTTGCCCTGGCAATCTGGATCGCGATGTTGGCCGTTCCTTCTTATGCCTGGGCGACGATTCACGCGCAGCGTCGGGCTCGGATCGGAAAGCCAGTCACCCGTACAGAACGGTCTGTTGCGTTTGTGATGGCTGTTCCGGTTACCCTCGCGATAGTTTTCCTCTCGGCCATCGTGGGTTTCATTTTGCTCCACGGCAGTGGCTTTCACTAAGACTCGACGCCATGCCTCTCCCCAGAATGACAACACGTCGGTGGATGATCGCGGTGGCGACGGTTGCCATGTTGCTTGTCAGTAACGGCGAGCGAGGGTACCACTTTCTCGGCCAGAGGGAGCCACCCGTGACACTCCAATGACACCGGTCCTGTCGTCCCAAACGCCCTCAGCACAAGGGTGTAGGGCGTTTGGGACGACAGGACCGGTGTCGTGC
>DAIDJG010000609.1 GCA_027451445.1 Singulisphaera sp. | reverse complement strand
CAACCAGCGGAGTCCGTTCCTCCGACCGAATCTCGACACCGCAAACAGTCTGCGTATCAGGCTTCCGTTCCATGCCCAAAAGGAAGCATCACGCGCGGTTTTCGTAAAGAGCAAGTTCCACCGGGTTATTGAGAACTGACGATTTATTAGTCTTTCCAAAGCGGCCCCCGAAACGTTCCGCTGCGTTCGGCGTCCTTGTCTCGGTCGTCGTTCTCGAGGTGGACACGGTGTCCGGCCGCAACAATCTAGTGCCGCGACGTGTTCACGGCTCTTTCTGATATAATTCTCTCATACCGTCGACCCGCCCGCGCGAATCGAGGAGCACTATGTTGATACGGATGGGATACGAGATGGTCTTCGAGGTGCAGACCCCCTCGATGATGCTGGTGCACCTCGCGATTCATCCTGATCGCAGGCATTCGATGCGCTGGCACGGCGGAATGGTCGTGGAACCATACGTACCGATCGACGAATTCAGCGACGGTTTCGGCAACCGCTGCCGGAGAACCTTCGCGCCGGCGGGGCGATTGCGCCTTCGGGATGACATGGTCGTCGAGGACAACGGCCTTCCGGACGCGATCACACCGTGGGCCTGGCAACACACCGCCCAGGAGCTGCCGGCCGAAACGATGGTGTACCTGCTCGGCAGCCGGTACTGCGAAGTGGATCGGCTCTCGGAGGTCGCGTGGGGCCTCTTCGGCGGGGTGCCCGAGGGTTGGGCGCGTGTGCAGGCCGTCTGCGACTGGGTCCACGCCAATGTCCGTTACGATCCCCAATCCGCACGTCCGACCAAGACGGCCTATGACGTCTACCTCGAACGAACGGGGGTCTGCCGCGACTTCACGCACCTGGCTTTGACTCTTTGCCGCTGCCTCTGCATCCCGGCGCGTTACGTGTCGGGCTATCTCGGGGACATCGGTGTTCCTCCAAATCTGTCACCGATGGATTTCCACGGCTGGTTTGAAGCCTACCTCGGCGGCTGCTGGCACACGTTCGACCCCCGGCATAACATGCCTCGGATCGGCCGTGTGCCGATGGCGAAGGGGCGCGACGCGGTGGACGTGGCCCTAACAACCTCATTTGGGAAGAACGCGCTCGAACAGTTTACCGTCTGGACTTATGAGGTTTCCGAGTGGCCGGCTCCTTGAGGGTTCAAACGTGCGATCTCCCTTAGTTCGAGTCAAGCCGATCAGTTCCGAAGCGGCGTTCCCCCGGCAAGCGAGACGTTAAGGCCTTGCGGCAGGTTGTCTCGCATGCGGAACTGGCCCACGAACGCGAGTCGGCTTAAAGTCCGCGGCTTGATGCGAGGGTTTCGACGTCCAGCGTCGCGTCCTCACCGGATTCACGCGTCCGCGTCTTACATCGTTCGAGCACCGCCAGAGAGCACCCCAACGCTGTTTCAAACTGCCCTTGGTCCGCAATCTCCGGGGATACTTCATCAGCCGCGTGAACCTGCCGGCGGATCGCCGCGTGCAACGCCGCTGTGAATGAGGGGCAGAGAGCAATGGTCCGCCGCGCGAGGATTGGACCCTCCGGTCTCTCTGCGAGCGACACACGTAACCATTCGCGGTTCGCCGACTCGCCTGAGCACTCAGCGGGTATCCCTCCCCCTTCTCGCGGCGCGCGGCTCCACTGGTATTCGACGGTGTGGCACCAAGCGATCGCGTCACCATGCACGTCCGCGACTCGGCAGCAGACCATGATCAACGGGCCCTCAACAAGGAGGGCGAGTTCCACGTCGCCAGCGCGAAGCGCGGTTTTTGGCGGTCGGTTGCGCCGGAGACGAAGAGTAGTAGTTCGTGACCGCAATCGCGGTACGAGTACTGAGCTGTGGTGGATGACTCAGGAGGCGGCCCAGAATTCGTCAAGGAGTCGTGCAGGGCGTGCATCCATAACTCCAGAGATACTAACCAGAACATTAGTAAGGAAGCTTCTCACCGTTGCTTCGTTCTCTTGTCGGCCTTCTGGCGTCGAAAGCGCGCGTGATCCGGCCACACGCCGCTGGCCAATCATCGGTTTACATCCACCCGTTCAAAGGAGTATATGCCTCAGCATACGGTGCATGGAAGCGGCCAGAGTCCCGTAATGACCCACTTATCGACTGTCGCCATGCTGACTGCGCACACGCACGCGGCGCCAACGATCGTCACATGATCTGGGCTATCGTTCGGAGCTGAATTTCCCGCGCTGGACCGAGCAAAAATCGCTGCGAAACGGTCGGTGGCACCCTGATTCCAAATGTTCATCGGCTTCAAACTCTATTCCCATCGGGAACACTGGGTAGGATCCTTAATGATCGGACATTCGGCGTTCCGCATGCTCCTCATGCATAATACTCTCACCGCGCCAACGAAATCCAGAGAAATTTTAAAATTTTTTGATGTTAAAACTGAATATTTTCTGCTATGCATGGAGCAGTGCGCAATTCGAAAGAAACTACCGGCGCGCATTCCAGGTTTCTCACAAACAACGCAAGGAGACTGTCGTGTCCGAGAACCAGAACGGAGCGGAGGGGCGTTTCCCGCAAGTGGGAGATATCGTCCTGTACGGTAGGTCAAGCGACGGCAAAGGAACCGTTTGCGAGGTTCCCGCAATCGTCCTGGAGGTTCAGGCGGCTGGAAACCCTGTCTCTCAGGTGGGTCTTAAGACGTTTGAGATCAGCCATGAGATGGAAGTGCGCCGCGAGGTAAGGCACAACCCTCAAGCCACGCAGGGGTGTTGGCGTTGGAGGCCGGGTCGCTGATTGACGGGAACGCGCCGTAACTTCAATCCGAGCCGGCGCGGTCGCAAAGTGACTGCAAAGCAGCGTATTGAAGCAGACCGGTTTCCGTCGCGCACTGGTACGGCAAACGGAAAGACCTCACGATTGTGGGATCTCGAGTGGTCCAGAGCGACCGCCTTCGCCAGTCGAGCTGGCGCGCGTACCCGCCTCAAGGATACCGGGACCGACAGCATTGGCGCGATCTTGCGAAGTGGTGTGACGTCTTCGCCGAGGGGGAAAGGCTCTGCAGAAGAAGTCACAGCGGGGAATGACCGAGCGCTCTAGCGCCCGGAAAGCACTGAATGGAAAGGACTTGGGTCAGTGCGTACACAAATGCAGAGTTCGTGGAGAGATTGGAACCGTGCGCTCCTGTTTTCCTAACCTCTTGCGAACCTTCGACTTAAATCGGGGCGAGAGGATTTGAACCTCCGACCTCACGGACCCGAACCGTGAGGCTATCAACACTGTAAATCGTTTCAGGACAAAAGGTTACCAGCGATCTCGTCGTCGTAAGTGGTTTCCAGGGTTTCTAAAAAAACCAAGGATTTCAACGATTTCGAACCCGTTCTCTGCACGTGCAGAGGTCGATGGCTTGACGAATAGCGTATGATTATAGCAAACGGAACAAACACATCATCACTTGTTGACGACAACCGTTGCCAGATGACCGGGACTCGCGGAAAATCCTTTGCTATCAAGTGCCCCCCGTAGGACTCGAACGTACAACCCGCTGATTAAGAGTCAGCGGCTCCGGCCCGGATGGGCGGGGGCAACTGGCGTCAGGATAAGGGGTTCGGACGATCGTTCGATCTTCCGGCCCATGCCCGATTTCAACATTTTACAATGAATTGCAAGGGTTTTTGAGGGGTTCTCCGCCACATCTCTGCCACTCTGCCCCACCAGTGCGAGTCTCGGAAAGCACCAGATGATTCTCGCGGCGGGCGATACCCATTTTCAGGCCCGCGACGAAGCTACGCCACTCGCCGACGCGCCGACTGAGTGATCTGCCGGGCGAAATCATTTACCACCCGTCGTGCCGGTCGGGCCGACCGAAGGGTATCGGATTGTTGGGCGTCTCACAGACCGATCCCCCTGGCCATGCAACACTCGGGCGAGGTGGCTGAGCTTCGAGAAGATCACCGTTGAGGCGATCAGCGAACCCGGCCTCCTGACTCGAGCGGCTTTGCCGCCAACGGGCGGCGAAGATCGGTCGAGGGCGGTCTCGAAGTCTGTTTCCCTCGAGGAGAGCCAATGCAGAACCGCGAATTGAACCGACGTGATTTTTCCAGGCTGACCGCCGCGGCTTTCGGCGGGATGCTCGCCGGGGTGGGCTTCGCGCAGGCCGCCGAGGACAAAAAGGACACCACCAAAAGCCCGTTGCTCTTCGAACCGCACGTCTGCCGCGGGCTCAACACCTGCAAGGGGAAGGATCCGCAGAAGGACAATGCCTGCGCCGGCCAGGGCAACTGCGCCACCGTGGCGGCACACTCCTGCAAGGGCGAGAATGCCTGCAAGGGCCAGGGCGCGTGCGGGGCGAAGCCGGGCGAAAACGCCTGCAAGGGCATGGGCGGGTGCGAGGTCCCCATCGCCAAGGACGAGATGTGGAAGAAGGTGAGGAAACGGTTCGAGGAGGTGATGGCCAAGGAGGGGAAAAAGGTCGGACCGGCCCCCGCCAAGAAGGCGTAATCTTCGGCGCTTGAACGAGCGCCGATCCGGCCGTCCGATCGGTATGCCTGGTCGGGCGGTCGGCTCCATCTACCATCGCCCGAATAGGATTATCGCATGACACTCCCTTGTCTGGGACACCCGAATCTCGGCCTTGGCGTCGGCCTGCGGACCGCCCATTTCCCTTACATCCTGCAACACAGACCCGACGTCGATTGGTTCGAGATCATCTCCGAGAACTTCATGGATTCAGGCGGGCGCCCGAGGTACGTACTCGACCAGATCGCCGAGTGCTACCCGATCGTGATGCATGGCGTCTCGCTTTCCATCGGCAGCGCCGATGCGCTCGACTTCGATTACTTGAGGAAGCTGAAGCGGTTGGCCGGCGAAGTGAAGGCTCGCTGGGTCTCGGACCATCTCTGCTGGACCGGCGTCGCGGGGTGGAATACGCACGATCTGCTTCCGATCCCGCTCAACGAACGGACCCTGGCTCACGTCGTCGGCCGTATTCGGACGGTGCAGGATTACCTGGAACGCCCCCTCGTGCTCGAGAACCCCAGCACCTACATCACCTTCGCCGATTCGACGCTCCCCGAGTGGGAATTCCTCAGCCGGATGGCCGAGGAGACGGACTGTGGCCTGCTGCTCGACGTGAACAATGTCTACGTCTCAAGCGTCAATCACGACTTCGACCCGGTCGAATACGTTCGCTCGGTCCCGCACGGGCGCGTCGTGCAGTGCCACCTGGCGGGCCACACCAACTGCGTGACGCATCTGATCGACACCCATGACGGCGTGGTCATTGATCCGGTCTGGGACCTCTATCGCCTGGCACACCGACTCACGGGCGGGATCTCGACACTGCTTGAATGGGATGCGCGCATCCCCGAGTTTCCCATCGTCCACGCGGAGGTGCTCAAGGCCCGCAACTATATGGACTCGGCGCTGAGACCGCGGCCGACCGCACGTACGGTGGCGATTTCTTGCGAGACGGCAACCGTGCCGCACCCGCTTGCACACTCCATTGTCCAGGTTGCCGAGGGGTAATCTCATGGCCACGGTTGGGCACGGACTCGATCAGACCCAGCGATGGATGCAGGCTGTCATCACGCACCCAGGCGGTGTCGTAACCGGCATCGAGTCGGAGGAGGCCAAGCGGTTCCTCGATGTTGGGGTTTCGACGGTGGAGCGGGTCGTCTCCCGCTCCCGGTCGCTATCCGCCTTGGATCGCCTGGAGCTCTACGCGAATGCCTATTTCGCGCGGCTCCTGGAATGCCTTCGCAGCGAATTCCCGTTGCTGCGGCGCGCGGTCGGAGAGGAGATCTTCGATGAAATCGCCATCGGCTATCTCCAAAGCTATCCGCCGCGGAACTATTCGTTGAATCGGCTGGGTGACCATGTGGCGTGCTATCTGGCCGAGACCCGCCCGGCCGGTGACCTCAAGGGGGACGACGATCGCTGGGCCGACCTGTGCGTCGACCTGGCTGCGTTGGAATGGGCCGTCGGCGAGGTGTTCGACGGGCCGGGCTGCGAAGGCGAGCGACTGTTGGATGCTGAGCAGCTTTGGGCGGTGCCGGCGGCTCGCCAGCCGGCGGTGGTCCTCGACAGCGTTCCGTCCCTGCGCCTCCTCGCCAGCCGCTATCCCCTCAGGGATTATTATGCAGCCCTGCGCGATGGCCGGGACGTCGCGCCGCCGGCGCCCCGGGAATCCTTTCTGGCCCTGACCCGTCGAAACTACGTGGTCCAGCTTCATGAGCTCACGCACGGCCAGTACGTCCTGCTGGCTGCGCTCGGGGAAGGGGTTTGCCTCGGCCAAGCCGTCGAACGGACTGCGGCCGTGGTTGACTCCTGGTCGGAGGCGTTTGCGCCGAGGCTGGCGGAATGGTTCCGTGAGTGGGCGGAGGCGGGATTCTTCCGAACGGTGATTGACCCCGGGAGCACTCGGCCGGATTCTCGATTCCTCGTTTGAACGGTCATCCCCATCTTTTGGAAGAGCGGCTTGCAGTGCGGGCACTGCGACACGTGCCGCCGGATTTGTTCGCGCTGCGCGAGCGGCAGCTTCCCCATCGCATAATCGGGGGCGAGGGCGATGACGCGAGAACATGAGATCCCGGCGAAGTTGTATTCCCGGGAGCGCGACCAGGTCTGGTAGAACACCGAGCCTACCACGATGGCCAGGGCAAGGCCCGCCGTCGCGCGGAGCGCATCGCGCCGGCGGCGTCGAGTCCGGAGCCGCGTCGCCAGGCTCGCGAATTCTCCCGCAGGGCAGGCTTCCCAGCCGTTCTGTGTGTCTTGGCTCATCGCTCCGACTCCGACCGGCTCACGCGGTGGCCCCTGAATATTATGAATCGCAAAAAACGACGAAAGGCACCGTGAGATGGCAAACAGTTTAAGTCACTCGGCGTTGGACTCCGTGACCAGGCGGTCCCGGTCAAGCACGGTGATACAGCGGCGCTTGACCCGGATCAGGCCCTCCAGTTGCAACTGTCCGAGCACGATCGTTACCGTCTCTCGCGTCGCGCCGATCAGGCTGGCCAATTCCTGGTGGGAGAGTCGTAGCCGGATTTGCCAGATCGGCCCGAGTCGTTCACCGTAGGAATCGAGCAGCTCCAGGAGAACACCCAGGACCCGCTGCCGGTTCGAGCGGAACATGATGTTCCGGAGCCGCGTCTCAATCCGCTTCCTTCGCAGTCCCAGGAGTTTGGTGATGCCGAGCGAGAAGTCCGGGCGCGCGGCCATCAGCGCGAACAGGTCGTCCCGGGCGATCGCCAGGATCTCGGAGGTTTCCAGCGCCTCGGCAAACTCATCGCGTGGCGTTTCATCGACCAGGGCGAGTTCCCCGAAGAGTTCCCCCGGCTCGATGAACGCGTAGATGATCTCTTTGCCATCCAGCGTGATTCCCTTGATCTTGACGCGGCCGCTCGCCAGGACGAGGACGCTCCGTGCTAGGTCCGATGGGACATAGACGATCTCTCCCCTGACGAACCGGCGCATGACGGCCCGGCCTTCCAGGTGCTCGGCCTGCTCGGGCGTCAACCGCTCGAACAAGTCGCAGCGTTTCAAATACCAGACCTTGTTTGTCATGGCCGCCCGGCGTATCGACTGGTCCGCGTTACACGTCTTGGTAACGATTAGCCTTCCAGGATAAATCAGTTGTCCGGAGGCTACAACCATTAGGGCCTCTTCGCCACCCTGCCAGTCGAGGGTCGACGATAGCCTTTGCGCAGGGGAACGGTCTGTGCCGTATCTCACAGACGTCGCTGGCTTGATCCGCGATGATGGCCGGGTACGATCGCGAGATCGGCTTTGTGGCTTTGGATCGGAGCGAATGTATGACTGTACGGAAGCGTTCATCGATCGCCGCGGCCATGTTGAGCCTCGGGGTATCTGTCCTTTGCGGACTGCCGGCGGCGTGGGGCGGATCGAAGGTTCAGGTCGGCCGGCCCTGCGACCGGCGGGATCGCGCGTCGTTGGCCGGGGTCGATCACTCGTCGTTCGACGCGCTGCTCCGCAAGTATGTTGACGACCGAGGGTTGGTTGCCTACGCGCGCTGGAAGGCCAGTGCCGACGATACGCAAGCCCTCGACGATTACCTCGCCGGGGCCGGTTGCGTCGATCTCAAGAAGCCAGCGGCGAGGTCGGCGCAACTGGCCTATTGGATCAATATCTACAACGCACTGACACTCAAGGGCATCCTCCGTGAGTACCCGACCCGGAGCATCCGCGACCACACATCGCGGTTTGGCGGGTACAACATCTGGAAGGACCTGCTGGTCTGGGTGGATGGACAGCAACTCTCGCTTGACGCCATCGAGCACTCGATCCTGCGGAAGATGAGCGAGCCTCGAATTCACCTGGCCCTGGTCTGCGCCTCGCGGGGTTGTCCTCAGCTCTGGAACCGGGCGTATACGGCCGACGGCCTTGACGAGCAGCTCACATCCAACGGCAAGCGCTTTTTCGCCCGGCCCGAGAACTTCCACGCCGACGCCGGGTCGAAGGAGGTTTGCGTCTCGAAGCTCTTTGAGTGGTACGGGACCGATTTCGGCGCGACCCCCGCCGATCAATTGAGGGCGCTGGCCCCGATGCTGCCGGGGGGGACGGAATGGGTGGTTCAGCCCGGGTTGCGGGTCTGTTACCTGGACTATGACTGGTCGCTCAACGATCAGCGGCCGGTCCGGAAATAGAACCTGGCTCGGCGGCGTGGCGGACTGTGATCCGGCTCACGCATTCCCTCGACCGGCAATCCCGATCTGCTCTGTGTTGGAGGGCGGTTGACGCCGATGCCGCGTGAGCTTGGCCGATCCGTCGGATGTGTGGGCATTACCGTATCGAGACTCAATTATATTCAGGGACAACCAATGATTCGTCTTGTTTTCCGTGCCTCTGTTGTGGTGGCGCCGTGGATCGTCCTTGGCGTCCTCTCGGCCGCGGCCTCGGCCGGGGAAGTGCGTTGGCGGGGAGACTACGGGCAGGCCCGTAGCGAGGCCGTGCGGCTCGGCCGGCCGATCGTTATCGTGGTCGCGTCCGAGCACTGCGGCTGGTGCCGGCGGTTGGAGCGAACGACGCTCCGCGATCAAGGCGTCATCCGGTTGCTCAACGATTCGACAGTCCCGCTCAAGATCGACGCGGACGACCCGGCGCACGCCGCGGTCATCGAAGCCCTTCGTGTTGAAGGCGTGCCGACGATCGCCACCCTTGGGCTCGACGGCCGCGTGCGTTCGAGCCATGCAGGCTACCTCGACCCGACCGGGTTCATGCGACTGGTCCGGCACGCCGTCGACGGGTCAGGCGAGCTCCGGTAGACGATCATGCTCGCGCTCCGGCCTTCGCGAGCCACCTGGCTTTTGGCGGTGCGGATCGGAAGGAACCCCGCTACTGCCGTGGTTCCTGGATCCGCACCGTCAATCGTCGTTGTGAGGAAGCATTGAAACAATCCCTCTCGGAATCGAGCATGCCACGACCCCGTGGAGTCGCGGCCTGGGCGCGGCGAGCCGCCGGGGTCATCAAGGCCGCCTCGATCGGTGCGATCGCCCTGAGCCTGTTCGTGATCACGCGCGAATTCCCCGTCGGCGTGATGCTCGAAGCGCTCTCGGGCCGGCTGCAAGGACTCGGCGTCTGGGGTCCGATCGTTTACGGTCTGATCTACGTCCTGGCGGTCGTGGCCCTGGCGCCCGCCTCGGCGTTGACCATCGCCGCCGGAGCAATTTTCGGGCTTGGGATCGGGACAGCCACCGTGTCGCTTGCCTCCACGACGGGGTCGGCGCTCGCCTTCCTGATGTCGCGTTATCTCGCCCGCGACGCGATCGCGCGCAGGGTTCGCCGATATCCAAAGTTCGAGGCGATCGATCGGGCCATCGGTGAGGAGGGTTGGAAGATCGTCGCCCTGCTGCGGCTCTCGCCCGCGGTCCCGTTCAACCTTCAGAACTACCTCTACGGCCTGACAAAGATCCGCTTCTGGCCCTGCGTTCTGACCAGTTGGGTCACGATGCTCCCCGGGACGCTGATGTACGTCTATCTGGGCCACGCCGGCCGGGTCGGACTCGAGGCTGCCTCTGGAGGCCGCGCGCGCGGGCCGGGAGAGTGGGCACTGTTCGTCGTCGGGCTCCTCGCCACGGCGGCGTTGACGGTGTACGTCACCCGCCTGGCTCGGCGCGCAATGCGCACACACACGGGGATTGCCGCGAATGGCGAGGAACCGATGCCTCCCCACGATGAATATGGCGAGGCCCCGGTGACCGGCTGGCCCTGGGGTGCGACGATTATGGCGGTCCTGGCTCTCATTGCTGTCGCTGGTGCTGTCGCGATGATCATGGGTCGCTGAACGGTCAAAACAAGCGTAAGGAGAGTGTCCGTTGCAGGAATCCGCGTTCGCGTCCGGCCAGTCCGCCGAGCCCCTGATCACACCGTGCGATGAATTCAATGCCACCCTGATCGCGAACGTCCATCCCCGCGAATGGACGAACCCCGTACCGGACGGCCGTTATCACCTCGTGGTCATTGGCGCTGGTACGGCCGGGCTCGTGACGGCGGCCGGCGCCGCCGGCCTGGAGGCGAAGGTCGCCCTGGTCGAGAAACACCTGATGGGCGGAGACTGCCTGAACGTCGGCTGCGTCCCGTCCAAGGCCCTTGTGCGCGCCGCTCGTGCCGCGGCCGGCGTGCGGGATGCCGGCGAGTTTGGAGTCGTGGTTCCCGAAGGGACCAGGGTCGATTTCCCTGCGGTCATGGCGCGGATGCGCCGGCTCCGGGCGGCCATCAGCCCGCACGACTCGGCGGCCCGGTTCCGCGACCTGGGCGTCGATGTCTTCCTGGGAGCCGGGCGCTTCACGGGTCCGCGGACTGCCGAGATCAACGGGCAGACGCTGCATTTCCGGAAGGCCGTCATCGCTACAGGGGCGCGTGCCTCGGCGCCCCCGATCACCGGACTCGAGTCCGCCGGGTATCTGACCAATGAAACCGTCTTCTCGCTCACCGAACTGCCGCGCCGGATTGCCGTCATTGGGGCCGGTCCGATCGGCTGCGAGCTCGCGCAGGCCTTCGCTCGCTTCGGCTCGACGGTCACCCTGCTCGAAGCGATGCGCCAGATCCTCCCGCGCGAGGACCGCGACGCCGCGGGCATCGTCGATGCCGCGCTCCGGCGCGACGGGATCGCGATCAACTGCTGCTGCAACATCACCGCCGCTCGGAGAGATGGCGCCGATAAGGTGCTCACTCTGGAGTGCGAGAGATCCACCTCCGAACTCCGGGTGGACGAGATCCTGGTCGGTGTCGGCCGCGCCCCCAATGTCGAAGGACTCGGCCTGGAACAGGCCAGCGTCGCCTACGATCGAAATGGCGTGACGGTGGACGACCGGCTTCGCACCTCCAATCCGCGAGTCTTCGCCGCGGGCGACGTCGCCAGCCGGTTCAAGTTCACCCACATGGCGGACGCGCTGGCACGGGTCGCGATCCAGAACGCGCTCTTTTTCGGCCAGGCGCGGGCGAGCACCCTGACGGTCCCCTGGTGCACGTACACCGATCCGGAGATTGCCCATGTGGGACTCTACGAGCAGGAAGCCAGGGACCAGGGTATCCCCGTCCGGACGTTTCTCCAGGAATTCCGAGCGGTTGACCGGGCCGTGCTCGACGGCGAGCCGGAGGGCTTCGTCAAGGTCCACGTCCGGGCCGGGACGGACCGTATCCTCGGCGCGACGATCGTCGCGCGGCATGCCGGTGACATGATCTCGGAGCTCACGCTGGCGCTGACCGGCGGGCTCGGGCTCAAGGATTTGGCCCGCACGATCCATCCCTACCCGACGCAGGCGGAGGCCCTGAAAAAACTCGGCGACGCTTATTCGAGGACCCGGCTGACGCCCTTCGTCCAGGGACTCCTTAGGCGTTGGCTGGCCTGGACGCGCTAGCCCGTCGTCGTGAACTGGCTCATGAATCGCCGGTCGATCCGGTCCTTGAGCCGCCAGCACCAGCGGCCCTCGAACGTGAACGCCCGGTTCTCGCCGATCGCCTGGCCGTCTCCCGTGTTCATCAGCCTGAGGAAGTTCGTCTGCGGCCGATACGGTCGAAGCGGCCGGCCGTCGAGCATGCGAACGACGTTCTCCCAGAGGATCGGTCCTTGCCGGACGGCGTACACGCCTGCCTTGGGAGTCGGCGACTCCTGGATCGTCCCGCAATCACCCACGGCGAAGATCGGCGCATCGGCCAGGGTCTGCAATGTCGGCCGGGTGAGCAGGAAACCTCGATCGTCCGTCGGCAGCCCCAGTCGGCCCAGCACCGCCGCCGCGGTGGCGCCGGTCGCCCAAATGATGAGGTCGGCCTCGATGCACTCTCCGGTCGAAAGCATGACCCGATCCCTTTCGACGCGAGTCACACGCCGCCCGAGCCGAAGCCGGACGCCTCGGGAGTCGAGACGAGTTCGGATTCGATCGTTCGTCGCGGCCGACCCCGCCGAGAGCTGTCCATGGTCGTGGATCAATGACAATTGCAGCGGGACGTCGCCGAAGGTGCGCTTTACGAAGGGCGGCACGCAGAAACTGATCTCGACGCCGGCCGCGCCGCCGCCGACTACGGCCACGCGAAGCGCTCCTCCGGCAGCCGTGGGACGGAGATCAAGCAGCCGCTGGCGCAGACGGTCGAGGAACGTCGGCATGGGCTTCATGGCCAGGATGGCATCGCCGACCTCTTCGACTCCCTCGCGCGACGGTACCGAGCCGATGCCGACCGACAGGACGTCGAACCGGAGCGGCGGGTCGTCCCCGAACGACAATTGGCGACGCGCCAGGTCGAGCCCGGTCACATCTCCCAGGATCAACCGCACGCCAGCCGCGTTGCAGAATCGCCGGAGGTCGATCTCCATGCGCTCCCGCGGGTACTGCCCCGCGAGGACGCCCGGGAGCATTCCCGAATAGGTCGAGACCGGCAGGTTCGAGACGCACGTGAGCCGGGCGCCCGGGATCGGGCTCTGCCGCCACATCCGCGCTACGTGGAGGTTCGTGTGACCCATCCCCCAGAGAACGACTTCGCGTTCCATCACGTTGTTCGTCATCGGGTAGAGGTCCGAGTGTCGGCATCCGGGGCATTCGCGGTCCGTCAGGAGATGCCCATTATCGGCTGAATCGCTTCTTGCGAATGTAACCCGATTCACTGTCTGGCGTCTTCAGCATCGGCTAGACTCGCCGTTTAGCAGACCGCGGTATGGGCTGCGGGCACGATGGACTCACCACGCGGGGCGCGTAAACGAATGCGAGCCGACCTGGACCACGATGCCTCCGAGCGCCTGGCGGTCTTCACCCGGTTTCCCGAGCCAGGCCGCGCCAAGACGCGCCTGATCTCGGCCCTCGGCCCGGAGGGGGCCGCCCGGCTGCACGCGGAGATGGTCCGGCACACGCTTCGCCGCGTCGACGAACTCGATGGTATGCGGCATGCATCGATCGACGTCTGGTTCACCGGGGGAGACGCCGGGCGGTTCAAGGATGCCTTCGGCGAGCGCCGGTATCACCCGCAGCCGGATGGGGACCTGGGCGCGCGCATGGCGCACGCGTTCGGCACCATGCTCGCGGACGCGCGGTCGGCCGTGATCATTGGCACCGACTGCCCGGGGATCACCGCGCGGATCATCTCGGATGCCTTCGACGCCCTCCCGTATTATGACCTCGTCCTGGGCCCGGCGACCGACGGCGGCTATTACCTCATTGGCCTGCGCAGGCCCGTTCCCGAGCTTTTCGACCGGATGCCGTGGGGGACGGCGCACGTCCTGTCCGAAACTCTTGCGCGGGCGAAGCGACTGAGACTGGGCGTTCATCTACTCCCGCCGCTCGACGACGTGGACGAGCCGGGCGACCTGGCGGTCTGGGAGGCGTCCCGTCTGACGGATGACCCTTCATCACGAGCCGGCGAACCCGAGTTGTCGATCGTCATTCCGACGCTGGACGAGGCGGCGTTGATCGGGCGCACCGTCCGCGCGGTCCTCCGGCCTGGAGTCGAGGTCATTGTGGCCGACGGCGGGAGCACGGATGACACCCGGGAAATTGCGGCGTCGAGCGGGGCAAGGGTGATCGCCGCACCGCGGGGGCGAGGGCCGCAACTCAACGCAGGCGCAGCGCACGCGCGCAGCCCAATCCTGTTGTTCCTCCACGCGGATACACTCCTGCCGACTGAATACGTCGGCATTGTCCGGCGTGCTTTAATGGACCCACGCGTCGTCCTCGGCGCGTTTCGGCTTCAAATTGACCGGCCGGGGTTTCTTATGAGACTCGTCGAGGCCGGAGTCCGACTTCGCTGCGCCTTGTTCCGGCTGCCGTACGGCGACCAGGCCTTCTTCCTGCGGGCAGAGCAGTTTCACCGACTCGGCGGCTTCGCCGCGATGCCGCTGATGGAGGACGTTGCGTTGGTACGCCGGGCGCGCGTCATCGGCTCGATCCGTACCGTCCCCGAGGCGGCGGTCACGTCCGGGCGCCGCTGGGACGCCGCGGGCGTTTTTCGGATGACGCTGGTCAACCTGTCCTGTCTTGCCGGCTTCCGCGCGGGCTTCTCCCCGGCCCGGCTGGCATCCTGGCGCGACCGCCACGCCCCGACGCCTAAGGCGTTGACCCGGGGATCTCAGGACGAGTACCGCCCGAAGGGCTCCGCCGGTCCCGGAAGCGCCCGGTAGATTACCACTCCTGCACATCCTTGCCGTCCCCGCCGGATACCGGGTCACCGGCCCCTGGTTTTCGCGGCACGCGCTGGATTCGTCACGGATGCCGCTAGTAGCACTCCGTTTTGTAATGCACCTCACATTGCCTGTGGTCGCCGGCGACTATCCTTTCAACGTGAGCCCGTTCACAGAGTCGGAACCGGATCGACCGTAGGATACGGTCGCCAAGGCGCGGTTATCCGCCCGGCGCGGCAGTTCAGGGGACACGCCCTTCGCGTCTGGCGGGTCGAAGGCGGATCAGTCCGTGCGGATCGTTGTCCTGAGGTACTTCCAGGGAGGGGCTCCATGTTGGTCTTAAGCCGGAAGGTCGGAGAACGGGTACTCGTCGGCGGGTCGGTTATCGTTACCATCGTCGGTATCCAGGGCCGAAACGTGAAGATTGGCATCAAGGCGCCGGCTGAGGTCGGCGTCTTCCGCGAGGAACTTGTGACCGATTCCCAGCCCCGGCTGGGGGGCGTAACCGGGGATGGCAAAACATGCGGATGAGTCCACACGAATCGTCGTCCCGCCAGGGCGGGGTTGCCGTGGTCATCCCCGCCCTGAACGAGGAACAGTCGATCCCCTTCGTCCTCGGGGGGCTTCCATCGGCGTGGGTCGACACGGTGCTGGTCGTCGATAACGGATCGAGCGATCGAACCACAGAGGTCGCGCGTGCCCACGGTGCCGAGGTCGTGGTCGAACCGCGGCGCGGCTACGGCTCGGCATGCCTGCGCGGGCTGACGGCGCTAGCGGGCCGCCCCGGCGGTCCGCCGAGTGTCGTCGTCTTCCTCGACGCTGACTACAGCGATCATCCCGAGGAGCTGCCGTTCCTGGTTCAGCCGCTCCTGGACGGGGATTGCGATTTCGTGCTCGGCTCGCGCCTGGCGGGCCGACGCGAGCCGGGTGCGATGCCGCTGCAATCCGTCTGGGGAAATCGGTTCGCCTGCTTCCTCATGCGGCGCCTCTTCGGGGTCAATTACACGGACCTCGGCCCGTTCCGGGCGATACACTGGGAGGCCCTGCACGGGCTCGGCATGTGCGACCGCGACTTCGGCTGGACGATCGAGATGCAGATCAAGGCCGCCCGCCACGGCCTGCGCATCCGGGAAATCCCCGTCGCCTATCGCCGCCGGGTCGGGAGGAGCAAGATCAGCGGCACGGTCCGGGGAACGATTCTGGCGGGCTCGAAGATCCTGCTGACAATCGCCCGGTATGGAAGGCCGTCGGGCGCATCCGGGTCGAAGATGGCCCTCCAAGTCGACCGCGATCGACCACAAGCCTCTTCCCAGGAGGCCGCTTGCCCGTGACCCGGCTGTCGCCTCAAGAGCGCCAAAAAAGCGATCCGGTCCGGCGCAGGCTTGTCATCATCGGTGTCGGCTCACTTCCGATCTATGGACTTGTCGCGATCCTGAGCACCGGGTTTCGGTACGGCGAGGGATATCGCGAGCGTCCGATCCTGGCGGTGCTTGGTCTGCTCGCGCTGGCATGGGTCGGTTACGCGTTTGCCCTGGCCGGGCTACTCCGCGCGCGTCATTCCATCGGGGTAGATTCACGGCGAGTGGATTCCGCTGGTCGCCGTATGCCGTCAGTGATAGCGTTCGCGGTGACCTTTCGGCTCATCCTGCTGGTTTCCCGGCCGATCCAGGAGATCGACTACTATCGCTACCTGTGGGACGGCCGGGTCATTCTGAGCGGACTGAATCCCTTCCACTACGCGCCGGCCGAGATCGACCAGCTTGGGCGAGAGTCGGCGGTCGACGCTTCCTTGGGTCAACTCCGGCGACTCGCGGGCACGTCGGTTTCGGTCCAAACCATTTTCGAGCGCATCCACCATCGTGAGGTGCCGACCATCTATCCGCCCGCCGCCCAGATGGTCTTCGCGTTGGCGGCCGTCCTGACGCCGGCATCGATGCCGGTCTGGGGCCACGTGCTCGTTTTGAAGTGCCTCTTGATTGCCTTCGACGTGGGAACGTTGCTGATCCTGGCTCGCCTGCTCCGCCGGCTGGGCCTTCCGGCGGACTGGTCCCTGAGCTACGGATGGTGCCCGCTCGTGCTCAAGGAATTCGCCAACACGGGACACCTGGACGCGATCGCCGTTTTCTTCACGATCTTGGCGGCCTACTGGCTCATCGGCCCAACAGTCGGTTCAACCCTCCGGCATCGGTTCCTGGAGCCACTGCTCGGGGCGATCGCGCTTGGCCTGGCGGTGCTAGCCAAGAGCTACCCCGTCGTCCTCCTCCCGATCGTCGCGGCCTTCCTTGCCGCGCGGCTGCGAGGCCGGGCGATCCTTCCCGCGCTCGCCTTCGCCACGGTCATCGTTGGGGCGTATGTCCCATTCCTGGCGGGCGCGACGGGAAAGGGCAAAGTCTCGACGCACTCGCCGTGGACCGGCCTCGGCACGTTCCTGACACGCTGGCAGAAGAATGACTTGCTGTTCATGCTTGCGCACGAGAACCTGCACCCGCAGGCGCCCGGTGTGCCCGATCGCTGGTTTGTGGTGGTCCCGGCGGAAGCGCGGCGAGCGATCGATCGCGTCGCGGCCGCGACGCTGGCCAGGGTCGTCGGCGCCTCGGGCGCGAAGCCCGCGTTCCTGCTTACGCAGGCCGTGATGGGCGCGGCGCTCGCGACGATCGGCCTCATCTGGGCCGTGCGCGTCTTCAGGGCTCCTGAACCTCTTGTCCTGCTTCGCGGCACGGCCCTGATCCTGGCCTGGGGCTGGCTTCTCAGCAGCACGCCGCATCCGTGGTACTTGACGTGGAGCCTTCCCTTTCTCGTGTTCGCCGAGCGGCGGAGCTGGTTTCTGCTGACCGGCCTCGCCCTCATGTACTACCTTCGCTTCCACCTGGAGTACCAGGCGGCGCCGGGCGGCCAGGCCGCCATCGACCGAGCGTTCGACGCGTTTGATTGCGGGTTTGTCTGGCTGGAGTTCGGGCCGTTCTTCACGGCCCTCGCCCTGGAAACCTGGAGGGACCGGAAGTGGTCTCCCCGCACCGATAACGCTCCAGGTCAGCTCCCTTCCGAGGGATGGTAACCCCCCATCGTTCCCGAGCCTTCCGACGGCGCGGTCATCGGCGTCGGGGTAACCGTCGCACCGTCACCGGCGGATCGCCGCATGATGGGCCGGCGCGGCTCCATCCTGTGGCAGCCCTGCGACAGTCCTGCGAGGGCGATCGTTACGACGAACAGGCGAAACGGCTTCATGGCTGAATCCTCCTCACTCCCTGAGGGATGGTCCCGCGCCCCGACGGCCATTGCGGGACGTGCCAGGCTTCCTGTCCTCAATCGTCCTGGAACCGGCCCAGGCTCCGTGATCCCGCTCACACCGGGCAAGCCGTCAGCCGGTCTGGACGGCTTCAACTTCCCTTCGACGGCGTCGACGGGGTGGCGATTCCTGATCCTTCGCCCGGCTTCGCGGCCGCTGGTCCCTGGGTCGGGGAGGATGCTGGCGAAGGCGGTTCCGGACCGCCAGAGCAGCCTTGAATCGTTAGAATTCCAACAAAGATCAGGCCGGCCGACTGAACACGATCGAATATCATCGGGGTTCTTCCTCGCTGAACGAAGATGCCGATACCCATACCCGGATTGGAAATCTACCCCCGAATGACCCCACCGGTCTGTGAGTCGGCTCACAGAAGCACGATCGGCGGGAGAATAAACTACGTTTCACAACCGGCGCCGGTGGGGGAAGGTTGCGCGTGCAGTCCTTGGCTTTCAGCGACGCCGGACTTTAACGTACCGGCCCGGCGGAGGAGATGGTGATGGATTCGATCTACTGGGTCGTTTCGCGCGATTGCAACCAGCGGTGCCCGCATTGTTATAACGACTCCGAGCCCGGTGCGCCCGGACTGGGCGACGACGACGTCTCGCGATGCATCGCGCACTTTCCTGACCTGGATGAGGTGGCGGTCGGCAGGATCATCCTGTCGGGGGGAGAGGTCCTCGCCTGGCCCGAGCTGCTCTTTCACACGCTGCGGCGAATCCACGACCGCTATCTCGGCGGAACGCCAGTCTGGGTCCAGACCAATGGCGACCTGCTCGATGGCCCGACTCTCGACCGGTTGCTCGCCCATCACGTCCGCCGCGTAGACGTCTCGAGTATGGACCCGTTTCACCCCAAGGGCACGCTGGAGCGCCGTGATGCCTTGACCCGGCTTTTCGAGTCGCGCGGCATGCTCCCGGCGACAGGCTCCGCGGACGACGCCAGCCGTCAGACGTTCGGCTTCTGGGGGGCGACCGAAGAACAGTGGATTGGGCCGCTCTGGCCGCGCGGACGTGCACGGCAAAACCGCCTCTCGTCGGCCGGCCCCGAGCACGGATTCTGCCGGATGTGGAGCGGAGCCAGGAACTTCCTCGACTACGGCGGCGAAGGGTGCGAGGTCAACGTCCAGTTGGCGGACGTCTACCCGTGCTGCCCGATGACGTGCCGGCCGGTCGGCTGCCTGCTGGACGAGCCGCTCCTCGCCATCCTTGACCGATGCGCCGGCCATCCCGTCTTCCAGGCATTGAACGAAGGCCGGCCGGAAAAGATGGGCGAGTCCCTCGGCCTGAACGAAGCGCATGGCTTTCAGCGCAGCCGCGAGCTCGGGAACCATTGCCTCTGGTGCGATGAGTTCTTCGCCAAGCATGCCCCCGAGTTGCTGAGGCGTGGGACCAGGACCGAGCGAGGCATGGTGGATGTTGAAGTCGAGGCGCTTCGTCCCAGACGACCCGCGCCCGTGGCGCCACCGACACACATTGGCGTGCATCCGTTCAAGATCCTCGATGAGTAGCCATGCCGTCCGGATGGTCCACGGGCCTCCGGTCGTTCGTTCGGAGGCGGGATGCCCAAAATCGGCAGCCTCTTGTCTACCCGGCGCAGGGAGGATTTCATGAATCAACGAAGTTCGCACCGGTCGCATCGACGACTCGTGCTCCTTGGTCTCTGTCTGCTCGTTACGATTGCGTGGGCTTCGTCAGGGTTGCTGGGGAGGGCCGTCCCCCGGCCTGCGGGAAACCGGTACGGGCACTCTCCCACGGTGCGCGAGATTCAGGAAAGTGCCCAGCGATACGCCCCGGACCGGGCGCACCTCGTCCCCCGAAGAGGACCCTTCGCGATTCCGCTGTCCTCTTCTCGGAGATAATCGGCATCGACGAGCAGCATAGAAAGGCGATACACATGCTTGAGGATGAGAGGCCGGTGGCGACGCCGGTTTTGACGGACGATTTGGCGTTCGTGCCGCCTGAGGAGGCGGTCCGGCAGCGGTATGGCGCCGGGGCGCGGGAAGTGGAGCCGGCGTTATGCTGCCCGACCGTCTACGATCCGCGCCATCTTGAAGCCATCCCCACCGAAGTGCTGGAGCGCGACTACGATTGCGGCGATCCGACGCCGTACGTCCGGCCCGGCGATACTGTCCTGGACCTGGGCTCGGGCGGAGGCAAGCTGTGCTTCACGCCGCCCAGATCGCCGGCCCCGGAGGGCGGGTCATCGGCGTGGACTGCAATCGGGATATGCTTGCCCTTGCCCGGCGACACCGGCTCACTGTGGCCGAGCGCCTCGGCTATGACAACGTGGAGTTCCGTTGCGGCCTGATCCAGGACCTGCGCCTCGATCTCGACCGGCTTGCCGACGAACTGGCCCGTCAGCCTGTCCACGACCAATGGGGCTGGCTGGAGGTGCGGTCCGTCGAAGATCGGCTCCGCGACGAGGCCCCGCTCGTTCCCGATGAAAGCGTCGATTGCATCCTCTCCAACTGCGTGCTGAACCTGGTGCGGCCCGCCGACCGCCGGTCGCTCTTCGCCGAGATGTACCGGGTGCTGCGGCGGGATGGCCGGGTGGCCGTCAGTGACATTGTCGCCGATGAGGATGTGCCCGAGCCGCTCCAGCGCGACCCGCAACTGTGGTCTGGCTGCATCGCCGGGGCCTATCGGGAGGACGCGTTTCTCCGGGCATTCGAAGACGCCGGGTTCCACGGCATAGAGATCGCCATGCGCCAGAAGGAGCCGTGGCGTACCGTCGACGGGATCGAGTTCCGCTCAGTGACCGTCGTGGCCCACAAGGGCAAACAGGGGCCGTGCCTGGAACGCAACCAGGCCCTCATCTACCGGGGTCCGTTCAAGACGGTCGAGGACGACGACGGCCATCTCTTTCCGCGCGGCGAACGGGTGGCCGTCTGCGACAAGACCTTCCGCCTGCTCCAGCGCGAGCCGTATTCGGGGGCCTTCGAGCCGGTCGAGCCGCGCGAGCCGATCGCGCTGGATGAAGCCCGCCAGTTCGACTGTCGCCGCTCGGCGCGACGGCTCCCGCGCGAGACAAAGGGCTCGGATTATGCAGCGACCACGGCGCCCGCCAGTTCCTGCTGTGGTCCCGATAGCGCGGGCTGTTAGCTCTTGGCAGGCCAATGTGACAGGAGAGCGCATGACCACGTTGACGCTGCTACGGGAAGGAAGCCCCCTTGCCGATCCCGCGACCCAGCGGCGCATCCTCTCGGAGGGGCCGCACCGCCCCTTTGCGCAGTCCCTGGCCGAGAGCGGGCTCTGGCCGCTCCGGGCGGCCGGCATCCGGGTACTGCAAGTGAATGTTGGCAAGGTTTGCAACCAGACCTGCTGTCACTGCCACGTCGACGCCGGGCCGGAACGGCGCGAGGTCATGAGTCGCGAGACCATGCAGCTTTGCCTGGACGCACTGGCGCAGGCCGATATCCCGGTCCTCGACGTCACGGGCGGTGCGCCGGAGATGAATCCGCACTTTCGCTGGCTGGTCGCGCAGGCCCGCGCCCAGGACCGCCACGTAATCGACCGCTGCAACCTGACGATCCTGCTGGCCCCCGGATACGACGATCTGCCAACCTTCCTGGCCCAACATCGGGTCGAGGTCGTCGCCTCGCTCCCCTGCTACCTGCCCGCGAATACGGACAAGCAGCGCGGCGACGGGGTGTTCGAGAAATCGGTCACGGCCCTGCGACGGCTAAATGATGTGGGCTACGGCCAGCCGGAAAGCGAGTTGATGCTGACGCTCGTGTACAACCCGGCCGGCCCATCGCTGCCGCCGTCGCAGGACGGGCTAGAGGACGCCTACCACCGGGAGCTGGCCGCTCGTTACGGTGTGCTTTTCAACCGGCTGCACACCATCACGAACATGCCGATCAGCCGGTTCCTGGACGACCTGATCCGAGCCGGGCGGTACGACGACTACATGCGGACGCTGGTCGCCGCCTACAACCCGGCGGCCGCCGCCGGCGTCATGTGCCGGACGACTTTATCGGTGGGATGGGACGGACGGCTCTACGATTGCGACTTCAACCAGATGCTGGAGCTCGGCCTCGCCCGTGGCTTGCCGGCTCACATCCGCGATTTCCACGGAGGATCGCTGGGAAGCCGTCACATCGTTACCGGTCAGCATTGCTACGGCTGTACGGCGGGGACCGGCTCGGGCTGCCAGGGTGCGATCGTTCCCTGACGATGGGGCTGCCCGGACTTTGAGGTCTGGCGAATCGATCTGAGCCGTGCGCGGGAAGTGTGACCCGTCTTACAGATCGCCGGGGAAGCAGGGCGTAAGCTGTGCCTGCCCGCTGACCACGGTGGTCATGGACGGGATGCCAGTGGCTTCAAAGCCTCCCCCTCATGGTCAACAGGAGATGCGGATGCATAACCTGAGCAGAACGGATTCAGGGAATCGTTGCCGAATTCCACAGAGCCGCCGCGCGTTCACCCTGATCGAGCTACTGGTCGTCATCGCGATCATCGGCGCTCTTGTCGGCATGCTCTTGCCTGCCGTTCAGGCGGCCCGCGGCGCGGCACGCCGATCGCAATCGACCAACAATCTCAAGCAGATCGGTGTGGCGATGCACAACCATCACGACTCCTGGGACTTCTTCCCCAACAACGGCGGCGGCCCCTGGCTTTCCATGAGTGATTACACCACGAATTACAAACCCAATCTCAACACGCCAACGTGCGTGACCAACGCGCCGACGTGGTCGTGGCCCTGGGGTTTCGGCGACCCCGCCAAGGCCGGGACGAAGCAGACGGGTTCTTATGCATTCGCGCTTTTACCCTATGTTGAACAGGGCAGCCTTTACAACTCCGTGAACGCCGGCAGCTCGGCCTCGCCCTTTTCCGCAGCGAGTTACGCAACCGCAGTTTCCATTTACTACATCCCGGGGCGACGGCAGGCCATCGCGGTGAACAACCCGGGAACGGACCCGGTCTACCCCGGCTGGAGCTACGACGGCGCAGGGCTCAACCCCTGGGGCCATACCGATTACGCGGCCAATGACCAGATCGTCCGCCCGAACTGGACCGAACCGCCCACCTCGACCTTCGGCAACGTCATGCGCGCCGCCGACATCACGGATGGGCTGTCGAATTCAATTCTCGTTGGCGAGAAGGCGCTCGACCCGGACGCGGTCGCCGCGGGAAGCTGGTACTGGGACGAGCCAATCGTCCTCGGCGGCGCGGGGGGCGCCGCGCGGTGCGGCGGGAAGCTGTACATGGACCAGCGAGGTCTCAGAGAGCTCGTCGCGGGACCCTATGATCCGTACAACGACGGTGGCTCCTGCGGCGGCGGTAATTGGGGCTCGCCCGATCCAGCCGGAGTTCAGTTCCTCATCTCCGACGGGTCCGTCCGGACGCTCAAGTACAGCGTCGATTTTCAGGTCATGCGCAAGCTGATCCAGCCGAAGGACGGGGGTATCCTGTCTGCTTCAGACTACTGAGCGCGTCCGTTCTCGCCACATTCCAACGGTCGACTGCGCTATAACGCGGGGCGAGTCTCGATCGTCGAGGCCGCCCGCGGTTGAGGACGTCGAGGATCGCCATTCACGCGGATCTCGGAACCGATTTCCTGGCAAGGACGAGTTACGCCTCCATGCATACAAAATTTTTAGTCATTTTTATGTATTGCCTTCTAACGCTGGCCGTTTGCGGGTGTGCTGAGCGCGGCCCTGAACTGGTCATCGTCCGCGGCAAGGTTCTGGACTCCGTCGGTAAGCCCGTCTTCCCGGGCAGCATCTGGTTCGTCTCCGACAGCGCCAGTCCCTCCGTGAACGGCAGCGCACTCGACGCAAGCAGCCTGCTTTACGAGGATGGAAGATTTACACTCCGCACATATCCACACGGGGATGGCGCGATGGTCGGGCGGTACCGAGTGACGCTCTCCCTCGGCGCCGGCAGTTCGCCGAGTCTAGCGAAATACGCGAGTCCCAAGACAACGCCGCTGACCGTGGACGTGCCGAAAGAAGGGCTTCAGGACCTCGCCCTTCGCCTCGATTCAAGCCAGAGCCAAGAGCGCGGCCACCCGGCCGCAAAGCGACGGACCCGCTGAAAAGACTGCGGTTCCTCCTTGAGGGGCGAAAACGCGGACATACTAACTGAAGACGGTCATCTCTGCCGAAGTCCGACATTCTTTTCAATTCTCTGGGAGAATCTGTCGCCACAAGTCCTTTGTGATCCTGGAGTTAAAATGACCCCGCATGAGTCGAAGCTACAACCCGCTGATTAAGAGTCGGGTGATCCGACGATGTTTGGGCAAGCGAGTGGGGGCCACCAGTGAAAAATAGCACAGCGGTGGTTTAACTTCGGCGTCTAGCTATTGAGAGAGCGCACGGCAATGCCCGTACGCTCTCAATTTCACAACTGCGATAGGCGAAGGCATTTAGGACGGCGGGTACGAGTGTGCAGAGTGTAGTCAAACTTCGGAGCCGTGCGTTCTATCGTTCTGTAAGTGATTGACCACCTTCAACTTAAATCGGGGCGACCGGCGATTGATATTTCCTAACGAGCCGTTAGTCACCCCCTTGCTCTGGCTGAGTTTGCCGGAACCTATTACCTTCACTGGTGTTCGGTTCTACGGCCTCGGAGCTTCGGAAGACTGAGTCATGCCTTCCCGATCGGGCAGTGTGTCCTGGCCGGTATGGGAGAGTAACAGTGACAAGAGAAAATGTGATCTATACCCGCTTCTCATCGGACATGCAGCGTGACGAAAGCTGTGAAGACCAGGAGCGTGACGTCCGCAAGGGACTCGGTACCAAGGGGATTGACGCGAGCGGGTTTCGTGTAATGCACGACCGTGCGGAATCGGGGACTAAAAACGACCGAGCGGTTTTCGATGAACTTCGCGGGATGATCGACCGCAAGGAAATCGGAATCCTGGCGGTCGACGACCAATCGCGGCTCAGTCGGGCGGACAACGCATTCTCTTTCATCACCGACCTCGTGTACTCGGGCGGCCGGTTCATCTCGACTGGCGAAGGGATCGACACCACTCAGGAGGGCTGGGAGCTCCGTGTGAAGGTGATGGAGTTGCACAACAGCACCACAATCCGCGAACTCGGTAGACGCGTTCGCCGAGGCCAACTTGGTCGCGTGCTTGACGATGGCTCTGCCGGTGACTTTTCGTTTGGATTCGAATCCTACTGCCTCGACCCCAACTGGGCCGAAGAATCTCGCCGCGGGCCGAAACCCAAGAAGGGGGTGAGAATCTGCGAGGCCCAAGCCCGCTGGGTGCGTCAGATCTTCGCCTGGTTCGCCGTTGACTTGAAATCGATCGGTTGGATCGCACGCGAGTTGACGCGGTTGGGAGTGGACAAGGGTCATCAGGCAACGGTGCCCGGGTGGCATCACCAGCAGGTTCGTCGGATCCTCACAAACCGAAAGTATGTCGGTGAGTGGGCCTGGGGAACGACTCGCACTTTGCGAAACTCAGATGGCAAGACCAAGCAGGTTCCGGTGCCGGCCGAGCAACATGTCATTCGTGAGCGGCCCGAACTTCGCATCATCGACCAGGATCTGTGGACCAAGGCACAGCAGAGGTTGCGCGAGCTGGCTGAGAAGTACGGCGCCCAGCCAGGTCAAAAACGCCGAGGTCCCAACTCCCACCATACCGAAGTCTACCCGAAAAGCTTGCTCGGGGGACTCGTGTATTGCCGTACCTGTGGCTCTCGCCTGTGGGTCCAGGGGAGTGGGGCACGGAGCTACCTGGGCTGTCCCAACTACCGCAAGGGACTTTGCGCAATGGCTGGGAGAGTACCAATAGACAAAGCCGAGAGGACGCTGATCGACTTCCTTTCGGGCCTCTTGCTGCAGTGGCCGGGATGGCTCGATAAGGCTCTGTCCTCCCTGCGCCAGGCTTTGACAGAAGCAGCCGGTACGTTACCCGACGCGATTCAGACAGATCGCAACCATTTGATCCGCCTGGAGAATCGCATCAAGAACCTCGTCGATCAACTCGCCGACGGTAGACAAGATAGCCCGGCCATACGTCAACGCCTCGCGGAATACGAAGTCGAGGCCGAAGCGGTACGTGCCCGGATTGACCAATCCGCGACGCTTCTGCAAAACACCGTCGAGCTACCGGATGATGCGTGGGTCCGAGCCGAACTGGCGAATTTGCTGCCAACATTCAGGGAGCAGCCGGATCGCTTCGCGCACTTGTTACGGCGACTGCTTGGCCGGGTCACGGCCGAGGCCGTCGTTTCGCAGGGTAAACAACGCGGCTACATCCGCCTTCGATTTCGGATTGACGCGCTCGGTATCTTGCAAGCAGCGCTCGACAACCACTTGCCGGAGACCGTCGTGCAAGTGGTACAGCGGTCGCTACACGTCGGATCACCTGAGGTCCAATTGGATCTCGGTCGACCGACGCGGCGCGACGTATGGGCACCGGAAATCGCAGCAATGCGCGCACGCGACATGACGTGGGTAGAGATCGGTGACATCACCGGCCTCGGTACCGGCAATGCCTACAACGTGTGGAAGCGCTGGGTCGATTCCCAGCCACCGGAACCACGCGAGACCGGCTGAACCACGTCGATCACGATCAGGACGTTAGAAAGGTACCGACGCTCCCAGGCCCAGCTTCACGCTGGGCCTTTTCTTTCATGAGGAGGCACCCATGGAGATTGACTCGTTAATGAGTGAGTTTGCGATCCTGATCGGCCGAACGATCGCGCAACGTTGGCTCCGGTATCGTGACCTCTCGCGGTCAAGCAAACACCGGTCAGTCAGCCTGGACGCCGAGGACAACCCGCTTCTCGCTCGATCGCCTTCTGGCGAGTACAGGGCCGATTCTCTTGAGCCCGTCCAAACGGAGAGGAACCCGAATACAACGTGACCCAGCGATGGAACAAGCTGGCCAGATCAACCTCGCTTCGTTTTCTCCAATGATCCGATTATGTCGGCATCCGTCGGACCGGTATTTTCATCGACCGTCCGAGGAGTGGTCGGCTTCGCATGCTGTTCTTTGAAGGTGACGCGACTCGCGGGAACACATCACCGAAACAAGCGAGTCCAGGACGCGTGCGGGCGACCCAGTACCTATGTCGTAGTTGGTTTGACACGTTTCAAATCGCCGGCCTGCTTCATTGCTTCGCGTTGCGACAATGCGTGGGCTCTTTCTTCCTCTGTCCTGAAGGGGACGGTTCCAAAACTGGACCGTCCCTCGGGGGCGGTCCCTCACAAGGAGATCGCCTCATGATTACCCCGCTTCTTCCAATTGATTGCACGCTGGCGCAGCTTCAACAGCGGTTCACGGATCATCTTCCCATCATGCGCCGAGCGATCACTTTCCATCTCCCTCGCGTCGCAAAACGGTATCGTGACGAGTTCGAGACCGACGTCCTGGCCGCGTGCTGGCACGCCTGGGTCGGCCTCGCACGGCGTGGCCAGGACCCTGTGGTTGTTGGTCCTGCGGGTATCGTCACCAACGCCGTGCGCTACGTCCAGAACGGCCGTGCGATGGGCACCTCAAAGACCGGCCGTAGTCTCGACGTCTACCGAGCCTCCAAGAGGGCCGGTGTGCAGATTATGCGCATCAATCAGCGAGCCGGTTCGGTGGTCAACGAGGGACCCTGGCACGAGTTTCTCCTGTCGGACGGTCGCGTCGACCCGGCAACTCAGGCCGCGTTCCGGATCGACCTCCCGGCCTGGCTGGCCACGCTGTCTCAACGCAAGCGCGAGATGGCCCTGCTGCTGGCCGAGGGATACGAGACGGGCTCGGCCGCGCGAGAGTTGGGCGTGACCCCTGCGGCGGTGTCGATCTCGCGCGCGGCGCTGGCCGATAGCTGGGCCCAGTTCCAGGGCGAGGAGTCGCCAAGCGGCACCGCGATGCCGCACGCCCACAGTGAACGGCATCGGAAGCCGGATGCGAGGGATATCCGCTCAACGCGGCTCCGACCGGACGTACCGGCGACGGCGCACGCTTCGTGAATCAGACGTCGTCCAGCGTGGCTCGTCTCAGCTTGTTTTCCATACCGGCCTCGGCAGTGGTCGGGGCCGACCTCTCAACTCGACATCGCCCGGGGGTCTTTCCGCGACCCACGTTGCCCGATTGACGGAGCGACCAATGCTCGATCCCCCGATCCCGCCTGAGGCGCTTGCGCTCGTAGAGCTGATCGCCGGCGCGATACGTGCCGTCCTGGGCGCCGAGATCGACGCCTACCCTGGTCATGGTTCGCCCGAGCGCGCCGATCCGATGACCTGTGCTTTTCATGCGATCGTCGTCGCGATTCTGCGCAAGCAATGCATCGACGATCTCACGGTCGTGTCGGCACTCCTATACCGCGCTGAAGTACGTCATCTCACCGTCGAGGGCTATGACGGCGATCGCGTTCGCCGGTTGATCCAGGAGGAGCCCGGCAGCCAGTGAGTTCAGGGTCTTGGTGTTTCGCAGAGGATTTGAGGTTGATATCATAAGTCCCCTTCGGACATCGGCTTGAGTTTCACCAGGAGCGTTTTTGTCATGGACGACAATGGTTTTTCCGCAACGGTGCTGGGCAAACTGCCGCTGGCCGACTCGGTGTGGCGGTTGCTGCGTTTTTCGATGGCCGACGACTGGTTGGAGGACCTCTGGGCGCGAGAACGTGGGCGCTGCTACGAGCGCGACTTGAAGTTCTCCACTTTGGCCCATCTGATCACTGATGCCTTGCTGGAACACGACGGGAGTGGCGCCCAGGCCTTCGAACGAGGACGGGAAGATAACATTTTGCCCGTCGCGCTCAGCTCGGCGTACGAGAAGCTTGGGAACTTGCCGATGGGCCTTAGCGAGACCTTCCTCGAAGAAGGCGCACAACGGATGGATGCGGTTCTGCCTGCGGTCCCAGCCGTGGATCCGCTGCCAGCGTGCTGGAAGGAGTTCGAAGTCTTCGGCGGGGATGGCAAGGCAATCAAGCATGTCCATCGGTTGCTCAAGCCGTTGCGTGGTTTGCGGGCGGGCATCTTGGGTGCGCGGGCTTCGGTGGGATTGAACCTGAGCACGGGCACGACCGTAGCGATGGTCGGTCATCTTGATGGTGAAGCTGGTGAGGCCGCCCTCACGGAACGCCTGTTGCCGAAGTTTGCAACCGCAGCCGGCTTGAAGGAATGGGTACTTGTACTGGACCGGCTGTATTGCAACCTGAGTTTCCCACGAAAGGTGTTGAAAGCCTTCGGTCATTTCATCATCCGCTACTGCAGCAATACGACGTTCGTTCCCGATCCGGAGCGTCCAGCCCAGGAGAGCTGCGATGCCGAAGGGCACCGGATCGTGCAAGAGTGGGGTTGGCTTGGCAAAGTCCCAACGGAAGACCGAGTGTACGTGCGCCGGATCACGAAGTTCCTTGCTGACGGCAAAGAGATCAGCATCATTACGGACCTGTTGGATCCGGAGAAGTTTTCGGCCGAGGCGATGCTCTTGACGTATCGCAGCCGTTGGGGAATCGAAACCGTCTTCCAGCAGATCACCGAGGTGTTCTCGTTGAAGCACCTGATTGGCACTAAGCCGAAGGCGGTGTTGTTTCAGTTGTCGATCTGCCTGCTGTTGTACAATGCGCTGCAAGTCATACGCAGTCATCTGGCGTCGCATCAAAAATGCGAGGCGCAGAAGATCTCGATCGAGAAGCTGTTCGATGACGTGCAGCGACAAATGGTGTCGGTCAACGAGTTGGTGGATGTGGAGACACTGATTGGGTTGTTGGATGAGGAGCCGACGGCCGGCGAATTGCGTACGTTCTTGCAGGAGCGGCTGCGAGACACATGGAGCGACCGCTGGTGGAAAGCTCCCAGTTCGGGCCGCGGCGGTCATCAGAAAGTCAAGATCCGCGTGCTTGGCAATCATACCTCGACCTATCGAGTGCTCCAGCAGGATCGCGAACAAAAACGCGGGTCCCCTACGGCATCTGTAAGACCCTGAACTCACTGGCCCGGCAGCCCCGATGATTGGCTCGTCTTCCTGCTGCTCTCGTCGTCCGAACAGCTCGACCACGTCCTGGATGCGAACGACGACACGCCCTGACGTCGCATCTTACTGATCAATCCCGCACCGACCGCCGTCGAAGGAGCCGGGCTGCGTCCTGCAGCCGGTGAGCCCGTCGACGCTGTGAAGAGCGAACCAAAAACCGTCACAACCAAGGTGATGCCGCTCGATCGAAGCTGGAACACACCTTTCGGAGGGCCGGGAACACCATGCCATTACCGCCATTACACCTGCGAGACACCGCCGCAGAGGCGGTCCACCGCGCCGTGTGCGCCATTACCGGCGACAACGGTTGCGGCCATTGCGACCTCTACACCCTGGCAGGGTATGCTCTCCTGCCAGCCATCACCGAGCTAGACTTCATGCCCCAGGTCGGCAACTTCTCCGCGCTCGTGGACCCGCCGAACGGCTGGTTTCATATCTGCGCCGAGGACGGAGGTATGGCACGCGGCGAGTTCGATTGCTGGCTCGGCCTCAAGGGAGAGGACACGGGTCGACGCGACCAGGGGGTCATCCTCTTCGGTGTCGGCCAACTCGTCGACCTCGGTCTGCGCCATCTTCGACAGATGGTTGCGCGAATGCCCCAGATCACGCGAGTCGCCCACCAGGACGAGAGCTGTGCCGTCCTCGAACTTGCCCGAGAAACGGACGCGATTCGATACATGCGGCCGGACGACTTGCCCTCATACCTGTGGGTCGAGGGCGAACCGCCAAACGATCTCGTCTACAAACCCGACCTGAACGCGATGCGCGAGTTCGGGTGCTGTATCCGTAAGCCGTGAATACTGATCGTTTGTACCTAGTTGCGGTTGGCTGTGAACGACCATCTGACGTATCATCGTTAGCTGGAGGTGATGCGTCATGGAACCTGAGCGGCAATGGTGCGACCACAAGGCTTGCCCCGATTACGGGATCGCGGGAGCTGGCAACATCAAGGTCTTCAGCTACAGGGAGCAGCGTTACTACTGCGCGACGTGCCGGCATACGTTTAGCATAGACAAGCATACGTTATTCGAGACTCTGCGAAGCTCGCGCGCGACCGTACTTGAAGCGCTGGCGCTTCTGAGCGAGCGCAACAGCGTGAGGGCGGTAGCCCGTCTTACAGGCCACACTCCGAACCGCGTGTTGCATTGGCTCGCATTGGCAGGACAGCATAGTGCCGTAGTCAGCGCCGGGCTTGTCCGCGATCTCTCGCTCACCCAAGTGCAAATTGACGAACTGTGGACGTTTATCAAAAAAAGCAAGTCCACCGCCAATCGAAAGATCCCCCGGACGTCGGCGACATGTGGGTCTGGCGCGCCCTGGCCCTCCCCAGCCGGTTGCGCGTGGTCAACCACCTCAGCCACGATCGTAGCGAGCTGGAAGCACGAGCGTTTCTGGCCAAATTCAAGGCTCGGACCAATGGTCGCGCACCGTTCTTCACCAGCGACGAACTGCCAGCCTATGTCGCCGCGCTGATCGCCACTTACAGCACCCCGGAGCCACCCCCCGTCCGACGTGGCCGCGGGCGACCGCGCAAAGAACCGCGACGGTTGGTGGACCCGAACCTGCGTTACGCTCAGGTCCGCAAGGATCGCGAAGAGGGGCGCGTGGTCGAAGTCAAGCGGCAGATCCTGTTCGGCACCGAGGAGGATCTCATCCGGATTATGCAGACCGATCGCTGCGGTTCCCAGATCAACACCTCTTATGTGGAGCGTGATAACTTGACGTCGCGTCAAAACAACGGTCGGTTGGTGCGCAAGACGTTGTCACATTCCAAGCGGAAGGACTCGCTCCAGCACCACCTTGATTTCGAGGATGCGGTTTACAATCTCGTGCGTCCCCACAGTGCCTTACGGATCAAGCTCTGTCCGCCGACTGCTCATGGTCGCGTTTGGACTCCTCGAACTCCCGCAATGGCGGCGGGGTTGACCGACCACATATGGACGCTGAAAGAGCTTCTGTGCTATTGTTCACCACCGAACGGCTGAGGCCAGGTTTCACGGCTTACGGATACAGCACCCGAGTTCGTCGCGCGAAGCGTCAAGAACACGAAACTCCTGACCGAGATTCGCGATCGCGTCCTCTCAGAGTACGCGCTGCTCGCTCGTGAAAGCGGGCTTCCCGCGCCATGACCCATCATGCCATCGTGCGTCGCAGGGACCGGCCGATTCCTGTCACGGTTCTGGGACGCCGTGTGGTCTTCTAGCACCCACTCGCGCCCAACGACCACGTCCTGCGCCATGGGCATGCCCTGCGGCCACGTGCGCTTCTTCTGACGCAACGACCGCCCGGTTTCAGCGCATGCCCAGAGGCTGGGTGCCCCCGGCCGGATGATCAACCTTCGTGCTGCGAGCTTTGACGGTTTCGAGGCCGTTGAGCGAGCGTTTCCATTGCCAGCCACCGACAAGAGGATAGTGCCAATGATGTTCGAGGAATCGGGCAGGCCCCTTTACTTCGGACCCATGCCCGCCCGCGCCAGGGTCGCTCCGAACCTGGCAACTGAAGCCATGGTTGAGGCCATCGAGATTGGGCTCAGCGATTACATCCTGCGGCTCATCAACAACCTGTACCGAATCTGCGGGCTCGATGTGTCCGATTCGGAGAGCGAAGCGCGCAGCCGCACGGTCGATGGGCTCGTCGCCGAGTACGTCGGTGACGTTCGCCATCAGATCAAGCTCGCCGTCGAGGAGCGTGCTGCAATGCAGCGTCAACTTCTCGCGTTCCGCGCCGAACTCGCGCGACTGGAGGCGGATCTGGCTGTGCCGGAGGCCGTTCAGGATGAACTACGAACGGACGGGCCGCCCAGCTGCCATTTCGCAACGGACCAGTACGAGGTGGCGTGTCGCGGCTGCAAGCGCGCTCGGGGCGGGTGGCATGAGTGGCGACTTGCCCTTCGACACACCGTACTCCGCACCGTGGGCCTTCCCGATCGCGCCCTGAGGTTCTTTCTCCGAAACGTCCGCCGGTTTCGGCTTATGCCGAAGGGCTGGGCGCCTGCCGTCGATCACACCGAGTCAAGCAAAGCCGTCGATGCTCGTTCCGGTAGCGTTGCTGCTCTGCCGGATCACGTTCGCGCTCCCAGAGACAAGGAGAATTCGGCATGATCATGCCCCGCGACCTGAATCAAATCCCGGCCATCGGCTGGTTCACGCCAGCGCTGATCGCCCGCGAGCGTCTCGAAAACGACAAGGCGCTGAGTTCTCGATGCGAAAAACTGGTGGCCGCGGGCGCCGCGGTGGACTGGGACGAGGAACGAACCAGGTTTCAGTCCGATCTGTTGATCCGCGGCGAGACCTTTCGGGCGCCACGCGTTTTCGATGTTCCCGCGTCGCCCGTCCAGCGACAGATTCCACATTTGGAAGGGCATCGCGTCTCATCGGGTGGCTTTCACTACTACGACGTCCTGGTTCCGGCGGCGCAGGCCGTCACGATCGCGCAGGGCCGACGGTCCGGGCATTGCTGGTTCACCAGCGAAGTGACCGTGCCGGTCCTGGCACAGGGTTTTCCAGGGGACCGGATCGGCACGGATGGTCCTGGCCGGGTCTGGATGTCCTACACCCCCATGGAGATCCTCACGCAGCGGTCGGGTGTTCGCGCGGCACGGGGAACAGTGCTCGTGGGCGGCCTCGGCATGGGATGGTTTCTGCGCCGCGTTTGTTCCAAGCGCTCCGTGCGCCGCGTCATCGTCGTCGAGAAAGAGGTCGAAATCATGGATTGGATCGGACCGCGCATCCGCGCGCTGTGGCCCGAGCTAAAGAAGGTCACGGACTGGCTCACAGGCGATGTTTACGACGAGATCGGCAAACACGGCACCGACCCCGTGTACTTGCTCGACATTTGGAGAACATACCGGGCGTACGACCGCCGTTTCGAGTTGCTCCGCTCCAGGATCAGGCACCTTTGGGGTTGGGGGCAGTTCTGAGTCGACGGCGGGGGATTCTCTGCGAACTCGGTCGCGAGATTCTCGGGAGGGTTCTTCCGGCCGGGCGCAGAAACGGCCGGGCGGGACAGGATGGCCGTGCAGTGCACGTCGCAGGCCGGACAACCCAACACACTAACGGGCTTTGCCTGGCCGCGTCTGGGCCTTGCGCACGATCTTGACGAGGTCGGCCGGAGTGATCCGCACCACGTCGGCAGCCTTCGTCGCCTTGGACCGCTTCTCCAGCGCTTCATCGGGGATCGTGATGTTGAGGCGATCCTCCAATTCCATCACCAATTCGACCATGTCCAGTTCATCGGCGCTCAGGGGCGGGTCGGAAAGCGGTCGGTCCATGGCGATCTTGCCGGCCGGCACGCCGAATTGCTTTGTGATTACCGTCCGAACGAGCTCCTCAACGTCGACCGTCTTGGGTGCCGCTGGGGCCGGCTGGGCTGGCGCGGGGACCGGCTGGGCTGGCGCGGGCACGGGCCCCGCGGCCGGCGGCGACTTGGTGCAGCCGCAAAGCAAGTAAGGGATGGACATCACCATAACGCAGAGCGCGCGACGAGCTTGTTGGCGAGGGATCATAACCGTTGTGGAGATCATCTCGATCGGCATTCCTCAGAGGTCCCCCGGATCGGCTCCAGTCCAGCGGACGGCTGGAGATTCCGTACCAGAATATCCACCCTGAAGGCTCATGGCGATGACCTGTGCGTTCCTACGGAGCATGCCCGTTCGAAGACGTGTGTTCGCCGTCGATCAGGAGACATGACATGCCGCATTTTACGCTCAAGCAGCATCGAGCCGTCTGGGAGACAACGACCGTGCAGGTTGAAGCGCCCAACGTCGATTACATCAAGCTACACGCAGACGAGTTGCTCGCCGCGGCTCTCGAAGACGACACGGCCGAGATCGCCAGCGGCGACCTCGTGGAGAACGTGGAGAGCGAATTCGAGGTCTATGACGAGCATGGCACTTGCGTCGCAGGTGCCGGCGCAATCGCCATGTTGCTCATGGATCGGCCCTGGATGGCCACCTACTGCGTTTGCGATGTCAGCGGCGACCAGATCGCTTGCAATACGGTCCAGGTCAATGCCCCGACCGCCGCCGACGCGGAAAAGAAGGCCATCGCCTGGGCGAATGACAACGACCCGTACTGCGACGAGCGGATCGACTACGTCGTTCAAGTCGTCCAGCTGGAGATTGTGCACGGTAACGAAGATGAGCAAGTCGATCCGGCCGGATGACCTGGCGGTCCTGCGCTTTCTCGACGAGCAGGCCGATGAATTCCGCCGCGCGCTGGGTCTCCACCAGCGCGGCGAAATCTTGACCTGGTACGAGGGCCCCGATGGTGAGCGCGCGTACGAAGTGAGCACGAACGGGTTCGGCCAGTTCGAGCTGGTCGCATACGAAGGCAGGAACCCAAACGACCGCCTGGAGCACCACCGGGCGATTTACGAAGACGAGAACACCGAGCGGCGGGTGGCAAGGCGGCTGGACGAGCACAGTGCCTCGTGGGAGGACCGTGACATCCCGGTTCCCGGCGAGGATGACTGAAACGAGGTGAGACGATGATCGAGATCAAGTATCCCGGCGGTTCCGTTCCCGAACTGACGTATCGTGGGCGGAACCGCTATGGCAAGCAAACCGGAATCGCGATCGTGAATCGCAGCGGGGAGGGGCAAGAGGTCATGCGCCTCTCTCCGATCACAGCGCGCGGCAGGCTCACGGACGCCTGCCACATGGAAGTTCCCGTTGAAGCCGCGTCCGCACTCGTGAACGCGATCCAGTCATTCCTCAGCGGTGGAGCGAATGCGCCGTCGTCGGCTGATTGAAAGCGAAGCTACCTTCCGTGCCGGATTCCGCGCACAACGATACCAACAATTGGAGGCGGCCGATGGGGAGCCAACCAGAGTCGTGCGTTCAGGCTCTCGGCGGTGACCCGCATGTGCTGCTGCGCCGTTTCCTGGGCCAGGAACAGTTCGCGGCGCTGATCCGCGAGTTTGCGGAGTACTTCATGAATGGCACCTGGCGAATCGTCAGTTCCCGTTGACGGCTCGGGTGTTTCCAGTCCCGGCTAACCGGTATCGACCGGCTCCTTCCGGTCCATGATGCAGGCCGGTTTCGAGAATTGTTTGACGAGCCTCCGTGTGGCAGGCCCGGTCGCGTGCGCGCCGAGTCCGCTGCTTTGTGCAATCCTGAGCACTTTCCGTACGAGGAGAACACCATGGCTTCGCGCAAGTCGTCCGACGCCTCCGCTCCCAAGACCGAAATCGCGAGCATCGTACCCGCCGGTCCTTCCCTGGAACTGCCGGCCGGGTCAATCAACACCCAGCTCTCCATCGACCACGTCGCCGACGTCGTGTACACCAACCTCAAGCGCCGGCTCCGCGCCGACCTGGAAGTCCAGCTCGACGAGGCCCGCGATCTCGATGACCAGCTTGGCGAGCTTCGGAACCAGCTCAAAGCCGAGCTGGAGAACCTGCGCACCGCGACCCTGGAACTGGCGTCTGAATGCCCTGAGGCCGTCAAGGCCCGTCTGGCCGCCGACGTGATCACAGCGTTCAACGGCAAGCCGTGCGACGTGACGGTCTCGGTCGAGGCCAGCGACGAAACGAGCGCCCGCAAGGGCATCGGCTGTACCGCGTTCGTGACACTCGTCATCGACAAACGCTCCATCTCGTATGGCAAATCGGGCGCCCACGAGGAAACGGTTCACACGACGTGGCCCACGACGCAGTCCGTCAAGGACCTCATCGCGCAGATCGAAGAGCGGCTCGCGCGCAAGGCGGCCGTCGCCCGCATGGCGGCAGCGATCCGCTCGCAGCACGACCGCCCCGACCTGAGCCAGGAATGCAAGACGCTGGTCATCGAGCAGGTGATGCAGCGCAACGACGATACGAGCGTCTGGCTCACGGCGCTCTACGACAAGCTCGGCCTCGTGATCGACAACCGCGTGGTTCGCGAGCAACTGAAGCTCCTCGCCGGCTGATCAAGATCGTTTCAGAGTTCAGGGGTGGCCACTCAGGCCGCCCCTCTTTCGGAGGAACATCACGATGTCCATTGCGACCGCCAGCGTCTCGAACCCAATCGTGGGTGCGAAACTGGTCAAGCAGCTTACGGGCCGGCTGGAAAGCCATCGTCGTCGACACCCTCACGATCTGCCGAGTCTGCCTTCGGGCACGCAGATCTGGCAGATCAGCCGCGATCTCCAGGACCTGCGTGAGCATGCTTTCGTCGCCGGACACAATCGCGCCGAGATCGTCGCGGCGCTCGAAGCTCAGTATCCGGCGGCGCATTCGCTCCTGACGCGGGTCGAGGGCGTGAAGCTCCAGTCCGAGTGGAAGGACAACAAGCTCGTTCAACCTGCACCGCTTCAGTACCTCGTGCACGAACGCCCTTTGCTCGACCTCGCGATCGCGTCTCAGAAGCTTGGCGAAGGTATCGGACCTGAGCGAGTGTTGCACGCTCTGGGAGGTGACACGCGCGTTACGGCTCTCGCGAGGCTGACCCACGAGCTTGGCCCCATCCTGATGCATCGTGACGTGGCCGAGGACCTGCGCTCCGACGATGGTTTCGAGGAATCGAGCCTCGTCGTGGCCCCGTTCACCAGGACGAACTACGCGCTCGTGAAGTTCAGTCCCTCCAAGGCCAAGGCGCGGCGCACCCGGCAAGACAACAAGACGGCCAGCATCGCTCACGCCGAAGAGCTGGGCCGCGCTGCAGCCGAGATGCGTACGCGGATCGACGCGCTGTCCCAGGCGCTGATCAACGACCTGACAACGGCTGCACCGTTCCTTCGTTTTGCGTTACCCGATCGTGAGGACTGCCACGATGCCGACGACTGGGAGCCACGCCGTTACGAGCACGGGGGCTATCGCGGGGCCTGGAGCGGCCGGCTCTATAGCACGGCGAACAGTCCTCAGACGGGGTCTCGCAAATGCCTGGCCCGGCTCTACGCCATTACGAAGATCCACGAGCAGTTTCGTGGCCGGCGGGCGTACCGCCGGTGTCCGCAATGGACCGCGCTCCGAGACCAGTACGACAAGCTTCCCGAAGGGCTTGATCCCGAGCGATGGGGTTGCTGGAAAGGACCGCTCAGCGCGTTCCTGGAAGGCGAGATGAGATCGCGACGTCCGCGACCGAGACCCCGAGATCCCGTAGGCCAGCGCGACGGTGATGGAGGGCTTCATGAACTTTCACCAGCTCAGGCAACTCGTGAATGAGCTGACCGACGACCAGCTCGTTCAGAAGATCTTCTTCATCGAACTGAACAGCCCTCACGCTATTCACGAGCCGGAACTCCGGATCGCCCAGGAACCGATTCTCGCGTTCAGACTCGACGCCGAACTGGAGGGCGATGATCGCGCCTTTGCCCAGGGCATGCCCTACCTCGGCTGAGCTAAAAGTTCTGCCTTTGGCCCGCAAATCGAATGCGACGCGCGAAAGACCACAGCCGTCGAGGTTGACGGTTTCCCGTGCCACGTGCGCACTCGCACGCCGTTTAGCCTGACCGTTCCGGACGTCTCGGCCGCAATCGCACACGGCTCTGGTCTCGCGCGCACGCACGGCGGCGACGAGCACTCCGCTGTGCACAGTCACCGTCCTTTTCAACCAGCAATACCCGCCAGCAAAAAGGAGAAGAACGAGAATGAAGGAGTCTGAAGGATCTCCGCTCGATATCGACACGTACCGCGCGGCACTGCTCGAAGCAGTCGCCGGCAGGCTGGTCCACGCAGACGAGCCCAGGAGTCGCCTGTCGGCCGCTGAGGTGCTCGCGGTTGGTCGAGCGCTCCTGGGGGCCACGCACCCGGCCGTGGTGCGTCCGGGCTCGACCATGCCCGCTCCCAGGCTCTGTGTGCGGCACCACACGCACGGTCTCAAACAGGTGGTCATCCCGGTGCCTCGGGATTGTCTCACCGTCGAAGTTCCCGCCGTACAGGGGCGACCGGGACTGAGCGTCTGCGTCAACACGAAGGGAATCGTGCTCGAGTCCCTGGACAAACAACGGGCAGCCTACGAGTTCGCTGATCTCCTGCCGGGGGGATCACGACGAAGAGGAGGGTGAGGATGTCGAGGAAAGCGCCGACCCTTGAGAACAAGGGGAGCCTTATCACGTACCGAGACTGCGACTCGGATCGTTGCCTTGGCTACCTGTTCCACAGCCCGGAACACGGCACGTACGACCCAACGTTCGGTCGAGTCGAGGTCACGCGTGAGGAGGCCGAGACTCACAACCGCCTTCTCTCCCAGGCGGAGATCGAGGGACTGGACAAGAACTGCGCGATCGGCATGTGCGGCAATTTCTACTATCGTTCGATGTTGCCGCGAAAGGTTGTTACATGGCACGGCGATCTCGTATCGGACCACGTCGACGTGCGAGGCGGTGTGATTCAGTTCTATCGCAACGGTATGACCTTCCGGGGACGACTCCGGAAGGACAGTGACTTCTTCACCTTTGAACGGATCGCCTGACGAGGAAAACAGCGATGAAGTTGCGCAGATTGAAGCACGAGACCGGCAAGTTCTTCGGCTGGGCGAAGGATCGGTGGGCGCGGCTCGGAGGCCGCCACGGCAAGAAGCGTTCGTACGGACACTTTTCAGGCATGGCCGACATGCGCACCCGCGTCGAGATCCAGGACGCCGATTTCCGGCGTGACGTGCGTGAAGGAGAATACGACATCAACCTGCGGCGAGTGCCCGTACTTTTCGAGGTTGACGAGGATACGGACGAGGCAACGGGTCAAGTCCTGCCGTTTTGTTCGTTGGCGTGTCGCTCGGCCTATCAGCCCGGGCAACAAGTGGGGATCAGGTACGACGCGGCGCTCGTTGAACCCGCTGAGGCCGGCTGCCCCGGAGTACACTGCACTCAGTGCGATAAGGAACTACCAGCAGGAGACGAGGAACGACCATGATCAGCAAGATCGCGGAACTGCTCGTGCACGATTTCGACCCGGAGACCGAGCAGATTGATCGTTCGGAAAGGGCGCGGCGGGTCGTTACCGTTGAGGTCGAGGACACGGGCGTTCGCCTGCTCCTGGACGGCGACAAACCCGATGATGCAACCCATATCGTGATCGAGTACCACACGTCCGGCAAATGGTCCGTCTCGATGTACGATCGCACGTCCAGCGAGATCTGCACCATGGCTGTAGCCTCAGATGCAGCCGTCGTGAAGGACGGCGACGGGAACGCGCTGTACGAGATCCCGGTCGTCGAGGGCGCTGATGATGTCCGACCGGTGTTCAAATCCGTCCGATCCCGGTTTGTCGAGACCGTCGAGATCGTCGATCCCGATACCAGAACGCCGGTTGAGCTTGAGGTGCGCAAGCTCGAAACCGGCGAACTGGTGGGCTTCGACAGCGCGTATCTGACGAGGATCACTGACGACGAAAATCCCAGGAATCCGTACGACCAGGGCATCATCATCGTGCCGACGGATGAGACCGACCGCTCGGAGTGAAGACCCGAACCCGTCAGGGAAAAAGGACTGTGCCGAAGCCTCGGTGCTCCTCCCTGGACGGGGTTGCGTGGTTCGAGAAACGGGACTGACCTGTACCGCTTACCCGTCGGGATGTGACCGCAGTCGGTCGACCGCAGTTGGCAAACATCCGCTTTTGAACGACCGTGCTCAACCCAACCAGAAGGCGAGGGATTCGATGAACGATTTGGCCGAATTGCTGCGTCGACAACGCCTCATCGAGATCAACGCAGAGCCTGGTAGCCGGGAAGTGCTTGAAGCCGCCTACGGCCAGGTTTGGGACCCGCAGGAACTGGCCCGCGACTTCATCGTCGAGGGTTTCCTGGCGCCTTACGTGGTCGTCGTACGCAAACACGACAACCAGCGTGGCTCGCTGGAGTTCCGGCACCACCCGCGTTTCTACGTCAACTTCGTCCCCGACTCTTCGTGATGGCGGCTCGATCCACTCGGTCACCACATGATCGGAACGCAACAACCTCTCCGAAAGGAATGTGCACATGGCCGGCACGACGAAGGAATTGACTTCCGCGATGGTCGAGGAATACATCGAACGCGGCGGCGCGAAGTGCCCGTTCTGCGGCTCCGGCGACATCGAGGCCGGTCATGTCGAAGCAGACAGCGATCGTGTGACCGGACCGGTTGAGTGTTTGGCGTGCGGCGAGGAGTGGCGCGACGTCTTCTATCTTCGTGCGCTCGACATTCTCGACGAGAATGGTCGTTACCGTAAATCAATCGAGCCCGGCGAAAGAACGCTCGTGTTCGCGAACGGTGCGCAATACAGACGCGGTGACTGGGTCCGGATCAGGGCGACGGGCATGTTACGTCGCATCTCCTACGACTACGGTCCCACGTTTTATCCGTCACTCGCCGACGCGCACGGCGCCATGTACGGCTATGAGGAAGTCGAGCCCGTACACGCTGGAACCGGACGCTTCCTCAGCTCGCTCGCGATCCTGATCGACGCTGTCGAGACTGGCGACGCGGAGACGGGGGATCAGGTCCTCCAGGCCAACCGCGTCGATATCGGTCCGGTTTATCTTGCGGCCTGTGCGGTCCTCAGCCGCCGGCCCAGAACAAACGAGCGACGCACCGGTGATCGGTAACCAGAATCGACCCGCACCTACACCTCCGATCGCTTCGTGCGCGGCTCGCGCACCTTCAGCATTTCGGTGTCGAGGAACGCTGCACGAAGTCACCTGGATTCGTCGGGGAAACCCATTGCTTCGCGACACATCGCTCTTCCCCGTCGAGCGTTTGCTCGTCAGCCCATCCGCCCACAATCTCTCGTAGCGTCCGTTCCGCGCCAGCAATAGCGTTGAACCCTCGTTCCTGGTCGACGGGGATGAGATTCACGTCGCAAGCGTCGGATATGAGCCGGGCGGTGGTCGTCCGGAAACCCAATTAATCCGAACCTCCCATGTGCCGACGTGGGGGACGTGCAACGTGCGCTTTGAACTGATGATCTTTGACACTCACTCAGGAACCCATCCCCATGAAGACTCTCAGCCCCGAAACCCACTCCGCCGTCCAGGACAAGTTCATGACGGCTCGCCGCGAGCTGTCCGAGGCGCTCATCGAGCGCGACGACGAGATCGACCTCGCGCTCACGGCCCTGATCGCCCAGGAACACCTGCTCCTGGTTGGGCCTCCCGGTTGCGCCAAGAGCCTGCTTCTCGACTCGCTCATGAACTGGATGCACGGCCGCCGCTTCGCCATCCTGCTCACGAAGTTCAGCACCCCCGAAGAGGTTGTCGGGCCGGTGTCGATTACCGCGCTGAAGGAGGACCGCTACCGCCGCGTCACGACGAGCAAGCTCCCCGAGGCCGAGCTGGCGTTCATCGACGAAGTGTGGAAGGCCAGCTCCGCGATCCTGAACACCTTGCTCAAGATCCTCAACGAGCGCGTCTTCGAGAACGACGGCGAGACCCTGCGCGTGCCCTTGCGGCTCTGCGTCGCTGCTTCAAACGAGTGGCCCTCTCCCGAGACCGGGAAGGAACTGACCGCACTGCTCGATCGGTTCCTGTTCCGCCGCACGGTTCGCCCGATTGCCACGCTGGCAGGCCGGAGACGGCTCCTCTGGACCCGGGACCACGGTCCGAAGCTCTCGACGTCCATCACGGCCGACGAGGTCGACGCCGCCCACAAAGCGGCAGGGGCGTTGCCATGGTCGGACGATGCAGTCGAGGCCCTGGAGACGATCCTGCGCACCCTGACCAAGGAGGGTATCCAACCGGGGGATCGACGCCAGTACAAGGCCGTGGGTGCCACCCAGGCGTACGCGTACCTGGCCGGAGCCGAACGGGTATCCCCGGAGCACCTCGAAGTTCTGGCCAGCGTCCTTTGGGACGATCCGGTCGAGCAGCCCGAAAAGTCTGCCCAGGTCATCGCCCGTATCGCGAATCCCACGGGCATGCGCGTCAACCAGCTTCTCATGGAGGCCGAGCAGATCCTCTCCGCCACGGACGTCAAGAACCTCGGGCAGGCGACGACCGCCACTGCGAAGCTCGGGGAGATCGAGAAGCAATTGAGCGCCATCGAACGCGACCCGCGAGCCTCCAAGGCCCGCGCCTACGTCCGCGACCAGATGCGTCGTATCCGACTCGCCTGCATTCACGAGGTCTGAACGAGGCGTCTTTTCCCAAAAACGCCCTGGAACTTTCGTTACCGAAGGACCGTGATCATGACCAACCGCCAGATTCTTCAGACGCCCAGGGAGGTGTTGGGCTCCTTGGGCAAGCAGCGGCAACTCGTGCTCCAGCTCGCACTGATTGAGTCGCCGTGTCCTTCTTGCCAGCGCGTGCTGAACCTGTTCCAGGCGTCAGGTCTCGACATCGACCAGTACGACTGCGACGGCCTCGATCCGCCCTACCGTTGCCCGGACTGCCGCGCAGTTCTCGAACAGGTCGTCCCATTCCCCGCCAGTGGACCGCCCTGGTTCTGGCAGCTCAAGCCCGCTGAACCGCGGTCGCTGCGTGCGGACTCGCATCCTGAACCGCGGTCGCTGCGTGCGGACTCGCATCCGCTTTGCGACAACGAACCAAACTCCGAAAGGACCACCGCCGATGGATCGTGATGAACTACTCCGCATGCTCGACCTGACGGGAACCGACGAACCGATTACTCGGGCCGATCCACTCACCCATCCTCCGGAAAGCGGAGAGCGGCGTTCACCGCGAGTCACCAACCCGAACGCGCTCGAGATCGACGACTGGGCCCTTCGTCGGGGTGCCGATCTGCTGGCCGAGCATGCCACACTGGCCAGGCGGTGCCTCGGCGCTTACGCGATGGCCGACTTTCACACCGCGGCCTTCGCTCCGGAGGCAAGGCTGATGCCCGACTGCGCCGACCGGCTGCGCCACAAGTTCCTGACGCAGCTCCTGGAGACGCCGGAGTACCACGCCCTGCATGCGACGACCATGCTCCAGGAAGCGGCCGCCGCCCTCGCTGCGGTTAGCTACGCCGAGCAGTTTTCTAACCTGTGCGACGAGCAGGAACCGAAGAAGCCGGACGGGGACGCCATGGGACCGGATTCCGTAAGCGGGGCGTCCGAATCCGACGAGGAGATCGCCGTCCTGCGCGCCGTGTGCAAGGCCCTGACCGAGGCGAGCGCCGAGGTGTCCGAGTGCATGGAAGTCGCCGCAGCAGCCGGCCTGGGACCCGGAGGACCAGGGAGCAACGACCCGAAGGCCATCGCCGCGCTGTTCCGCCGAGTGCGGGCCAGTCCCAGGCTGCGTCGGATTGCCGAACTGGCGGGCCGCTATCGCCGTGTGGCCCAGTCCAGGCAACGCCGCAAGACAACTCATGGCCTTGATGACGTCGTGGGCGTCGAGCCCGGCGGCGACATCGGCCGACTCCTGCCCACCGAGCTGGCGAGGCTCGCGCTCCCCGAGTGCGAGCTGGATACGTTACGTCGTCTCGCCGAGCGCCAGACGCTCTGTCGCGAGTACCACGCCACCGATCCGGTGGGCAAGGGACCGATCCTGGTCACGGTCGACGAGTCGGGCAGCATGGAAGGCGAGAAGGTGCATACCGCCAAGGCGCTTGCCCTTGCTCTCGCCTGGATCGCCCGTCAGCAACGGCGCTGGTGCGGCCTGGTCGCCTACAGCGGGGACACCGGCGAGCGATTACTTCCCCTGCCGCCTGGACGGTGGAACGAACAGGCACTGGCCGACTGGCTGGAAGCATTCCTGGGTCGCGGCAGCACGCTCGACGTGCCGGTCCGCGAATTGCCGCGCTATTACAACGAACTCAAGGCCCCACGGGGCGACACCGACGTGATCATCATCACCGACGCCGTCTGCCAGATTCCCCTGGAGGATCAGGAAGCGTTCCTGGTCTGGAAGCGGGCAGTGAGGGCTCGTGTCATCACGCTTGTGATCGGCAGCGTTCCGGGTGACCTGACCACGATCAGCGACGAGGTGCACGAGCTGCCCTCGCTTGCCACGTCCGAGGTGGCCGTGGAACGCGTGCTTTCCCTCTGACGGCCCATCCCATTCTCTATCACCACGGCTCGGCAGACGCATCCACCCGCACACCACGTGCGCGAATGCGTCGGTCGGGCCGTCTCGCTTTTCTAACCCATCATGAGGAGCACCCTGAGATGTCCGTTGCCACGAAAACGAACGGCGTATACCCCGTTGCACCCGGAACGAAGCTGCTGGGCGAAATCATCACCTGGAGCGCTTCGGGAACGTCGATCGCGTACCGAGCGCTCATCGAGGCCCTGCGCGACAGCGACCTCGACGAATCTGTGGCACGCGAACTGGCGCCGCGCCATGCGTTCTCGCGTGCCTGCAAGAAGCTCAGTGAGGACCGCATCATCCGCCAACTCGCCGAGGACGCGGATGCGATCAAGTTCCAGTTCACAACGGAGCACCGGGAGGGCGACCACTTCCAGTACGACCTGGAGACGGTGCTCACCCTGGAGAAGGCCACAGGAAAAGTACGATGCGACCTGCCGGGCCTGGCGACGCTGGCCCAGGAGGCCCTCGACGAGTGCATCGTGACGCGTAATGGGAGCGACGTGACGCGGGTCATCCAGCGGTTGTTCGAGCGAAAGGCGGACCTGTTCCCGATCCGTGACAACGGCGGCTGTTACTTCGTACCTCGCGAGCACACCGAATTCATCGACCGCATCGGCCGGTTCATCGTGCGGATCAATGGCAGCCTGCGCCGCTTTCCGGTACCGGCGGGCACGCCGCATGGCGACCGGAGCGTCCAGGAGTCAGTGGCCTCGGGACTGGAGGCGCTGATCAGCGAACACGAGATGGCGATCGCCGCGTTCGGCGAGGAAACGCGTCCCGATACTCTGGAGCGCGCAGCCGAGCGCATCCGGCAGACGCGTTTCAAGGTCGAAGCCTACGCCGATTACCTCGGTGAGGAGAAGGCGAAGCTGGAAACTGCGTTCGCCGCGGCATCGGCACACCTGCGTGCCAGGGTCATCGAGCTGACGGCCGAGAAGGGCAGCTCCAGGCCCACGCCGGTGCCGTCTCTGTTGTAACAGCGACCTGCGAATTGCCCCGAAGTTCACATCGTTAGCACTCCCACCGACCCAGATCAAACGTCGACGAACCCCTGGAAAGCGCCGTCGTGCGCCCTGAGCACGACTACGCTCGCCATCAAACCCATGAGGAGAATCTCGTGACCCAAGCTCAACTGGAATGCGCTGTTGCCGACGCGCTCGGCGAACCACTTGGCAACGTCCATCTGCTCGGCTTCCAGGTCGTCCCAGAGGTGCCGACCGACCTGGAACCCGAGGAGCTGACGCTGTGCATCGAGTGCCCATTCTGCCGCAATTCCGTGCCATATCCTGGCCCGGTGGCAGACGGTGAGCTGCCGCTCGGTGAATGTGAAATCTGCGACGTCTACTTCATCGTCGAGCCGGACGACGTTTTCGCCGCCTCGACGGTCACGGCCGACCGTGAACCGGTGTCGTGTTTCCGTACGTGCTCGTGACAGCGGTTCTCCGCAACCGCCGCCCCAACGTCCGACCATCCCTTCATGGACGAAGGGTCGTTGGAAGCTTTACCATGTGCAGGTGCGGAGAAGAGCTGGCGTGCTAACCGGGGTCATCCTCCGCGGTGCACCTGAGACGCCAGCGACTCCGTCCTCAACGGAGAATCGGCATGAAAATGACGGGTCGAGTTCTCGCTTTCATCGTGTCCCTGTTCGCTTCGTGGGCCGCGATTCAGGAAGAAACAGCCCGAGCGCAGGCGGTCCAGGAGCCCGCTCGATCCTTCGACTCGCTCGAAGCTCTTGACGCATTCTACAACCGTCGCCTGGACGAACTCGAAGTACAGCGGATTGCCGACCTGACCGCACTGGCGGCGAGGAAGACAGGTGACGACGCAACGCGTACCTACCGCGAATTGTTTCAGCACGCGATCGACCGCGACCTGCTCGCTGCGGCGGCCCCAGCGGCCGATCGTTGCCTTGCCGACCCGAACACACCGACCGACGTGCTGGCACTGGCCACACACGCCATGGTGATCGCCAGGATCGACCAGGGAAAGTCGGTCGAGGCACTTGATGTTCTCGCCGCTTTCCTGCGTCGAGCGAAACAGGCACAACCGAAGGACGGACCGTCCGCGGAGGATCGAAGCCTGGGTCTGGGAGAGGTGACACTCCAGAGGCTGATCCATCTGAAGTCCTACGCCGTGGCCAAACGCGCCTGCACGCTACTGTGCGATGAGGCGCGCGATCCTGTGGTCAGGTCTCATTTCGAGCAACGGCGGCGCATGCTCAACCTGGTGGGCACGCCGGCACCCTCTCTGGAGGGAACCGACGTCGAAGGCCAGAGATTCCGCTCGGGCGGCCTGACGGGGAAGGTCGTTCTGGTTCACTTCTGGGCGACCTGGTGTCCCCCCAGTGTGACCGTGTTCCAGCGACTCACCGCGCTGGCGACGAAATACGAGAAACGCGGCTTCGAGGTCATCGGCGTCAACCTCGACGCCCATCACGAAGACGTGAAGGAAGCCAAAACTGTGTTGCCCACCGTTCGTCACGTGCTCGTCGAGCACGGAATCACGTGGCCAAACCTGCTGAGCGATGACGAAAGCGATGATATAGCTACACGATTCGGCGTGGTGACGCTACCCGAGAACTTCCTGATCGGCAGGAACGGCACTCTCGTCGGACTGGAGCTGAGTGATCCTGAACTCGAACGGTCGATTGAGGAAGCCCTGGGAAAGCCCTGAGTCTCGCTCGCGAGCGCTTCCCGTGGGCTTCCGCGCGTTCAATAGTGGACCGCCAGTGTCGCGAGCGTCTTTTTCAGCTCGACGATGAACCGCTCCAGCCCGGCCGAATCGGCGGCGTTCTTGGCCTTCAGGATGGGCAGTGCATCACGGGCGAAGGCATCAAGTTTGTTGCGGGCGTCGGCCACGTGACGAATGGTGGCCTGGCCCTCCTTGCGCTGCTCCTGGACGGCGATCCTGACCGCTTCCTCGGCAGCGTGGCGCGTGGTCAGGACCCGTGAATCGCTCGGCGTTGCGCTGGGCCACAGTACCGTGCCATCATCGTTGATCAACTCACCTCGCGCTATCGTTGGCTGAGGCGCGACGGGGCGAGCGGGTCGTGGGGCGGGTCCGTACCAGCCGGGCAATGACGTGACCGCGTTGATCAGCGACTGGTAGTCCGTCACAGTCTGACGTTGCCTCGGAAACCCGTAGTAGTAGGGACGGGGGTAGAACTGGTACGCGGCCTGATAGCCCGGTGCGATTTGACCGTTTGCGATCCCGTATCCGTACGGAATCGCACTGCCGCCTGGAACCGTCCTGTAATAGGTCTGGGCTTCCGCGCCGTTCCCCATGTGCAACGCGAGAGCGACGACGAGCAGCGTCCAGGGTTTCAAGCGATTTCGCCCCATGATTGGACTCCTCGGCTCTCCTGATACGGATTCAGGAGACTGGGAACGACACACCTTCTCCAGGCGGTCACGACGGGTCATGTAAACACGGAGTGCACACCCAGACCACGCCGTCCATCGCCGTGTCACCCACTCTTATCATACACACCTTGACAACACACGGCGCAATTGGCCGCCGGTCGACCTGGCTGCGCGCGTCCAAGTCATCGTGACCGTGTCCCGAATGTCCCGCAAAGCCACCGCCTCGCGGTCTTCGTGCCGACGAGCCGGTGATTACCGGTCAAATCGGCATCGCGACGTCGAAAGCGCTTCCGTGCGAAGCGACCTCCGCGTTCAACCCGATCTCACGCGGGCTTCCGTGCGACGCCCGCGTGTTCCGTATCCGTCCGTTCCGTTCACTGGGAGACCACACCGTGATAACGCTCACCCGTCGTCAAGTGCACAACCTTCGTCAGGTGTTCCGTCGTGTCGTCTTGGGAATCGCTCATCGGAGCCCGATTCCCCCACTGGTGCTCGAAGCCCAGGGAACGCAGCTATGCGTGAAACATCGGTACGAGGCGCTCGGCGTCACCTGTACGCTGTCCGGCCGTGCCGAGCCGCGCGAAACGATCCTGCTGCCGCTGGACGCGCTGGCGGACTTCGAGGGCAAACAGGACACCTCCGTCGTTCTCGAATCCGCCGCCCCTGACCGCACCGTTGTCCGTTGGCAGGATCGACACGCTTCCCAGTCGCGCGAGTACGCTGTGCCGGAGGCCGGTACCGTCGCCGCGTTTCCCACATTTCCGGAATCGCGGTCAACGGCACCGGCGGAGCTACTCGGCGCGCTCACCGCTGCCTCGGAGACGTGCGACGAGGCCGACACGCGATACGCACTATCCACTATCCAGCTTCGAGGCAAGACGAGCGACATCGTTGCAACCGACGGTCGCCAGCTCCTGATCCAGGGAGGGCTTCGTTTCCCCTGGAACGACGACGTGCTTGTCAGGCACGCGCCAATCTTCGCCTCTCCCATGCTGCCGCGCGATCGTGCCATCTCGATCGCGAAGACCGATACTCACGTCGTGCTCCGAGCCGGCTCGTGGACCTTGTTTCTGGAGATTCAGAAGGACGTGCGCTTCCCGGAAATCTCGCACATCGTACCCGGTCCCGAAACCGCAGCCACTCGGCTGACGATCGACGATTCGGATGCTGCGTTTCTCGCCGACACGCTGCCGGGACTACCGCAGGCCGACGACACGTACGTCCCGTTGACGCTCGAACTCAACGGTCGCGTTACGCTCCGCACCCGGGGTGGTGATCCGGAACGCACCACGGAACTGGTGTTGAACCGTTCTCGCTTCACGGGTGCTCCCTTGCGGGTGAACGGTGAACGCGACTTCATGCTCCGTGCTCTCCGTCTCGGTTTCCGGGACCTGGAGATTCAGGACGCCAAGTCCCCGATCGCCGCCCGCGTGGCCCGCAGCATCTACGTCTGGCAATCCATGAACCCCGAGACGGCCATCGAGGCCACCGACGATGCCATCAGGATCGAGTCCTCTCCTGGCATCGCCGGACCCGTCGCACGCGAGGACGAGATCGAGAAAGAGAGAACCGTCGTGCATGAGCGAACCACAACCGCGAAAAACGGAGCGAAGACCTCGACAGGCGCGGTTGCCGAGCAAGTCGTGGCAGCGGCCCAGACGAACGGAAAAGTCGGCGAAGCGAGCAACGGCCCCGGCACTACCGACACCGCCGGGCCCACGAGCCTGACAGCCCTGATCAAGGAGGCCGAGGCACTCCATGAAGTCCTTTCCGATGCGAAGACTCGTTTCGGGCGACTGGTCATCTCGCTACGGCGCCATCGCAAACAGAGCCGACTCTTACAAGATACCCTGCGCTCGCTCCGCCAACTCCAGCTTCAGGACGTGACCGAGTGAACCTGGTTGGACCGAGGGGACGTTGCATTGCCAGCGTCCCTCGCGTGCCCGGGTAGGAGGAAAACATCATGCCCCTCAAATTGAACGTGGGCGTCTCGCGCAAGCTGGGACTGCCCAATTACTGCTCGGCCGGGGCGAGCTGCAACATCGAGGTCGAACTCGACTCCAATCTGCTGCAAAATGACCCGGAGGGCTTTCAAGCGCATATCCGGCGGGCGTTCTCGGCCGCGCAACAGGCCGTTACCGACGAGCTGGTACGGCTCAAATCCGAGCCCACGCGGCGGGTTCCTGGCGCCGTGCCGGCCAGTGGCCATGCACTGGGTTCGACTGCATTGGCCGATGGCGTGGGAGCGCACTCCAATGGCGTGCATGCTCGGACCAACGGCGTCGCAAGCCCGGTCAACGGTCATGCCTGCTCGACCGAAGTCGTCTCGGTTCCGGACAGCGCGCCACAGAGCGGTTCGGCCAGTGCCGCGACGTCCTCCCAGGTGAGAGCCATCTACGCGATTGCGTTCAAGAAGCGCATCGACATGGAAGGTCTGCTCCGCGAGGAGTTCGGTGCGGTTCGCCCCGAGAACCTGACGACGGAGCAGGCCAGGGACGTGATCGCGCGCCTTCAGAATGATCGCCTGCAATAACGCGTAGATCGCGTCCCGAGCGACGCGGCTTTCCACCGGCCGTGTTCGACCGAAGTGGCTTCGACCATCCTGTCGCTTTACAGCTCTGAACATCGGAGGCTCCCATGAAAAGGCCGTCATCCGGCCCAGAGCCCCTGTCTTTTTCTTCGCCCGGCCGTGTGCCGGGCATTCTCGCGCTCGTGTCCGCACTGCCTCTGATCTACGGCCTGGCCCTGTCGGGCTGCGGCGGTAGCCAGGAGGAACACCGATCGCTCGTCGCAGCCAACGAACGCGTCAACGACCTCTTGAAGGAGAACGCCCGCCTGGAAGAGACCGTGAAAGCTCTTCAGACACAACTCACCCGGAGAGAAACGGAACTTGCAGCGAAACATGAAAAGGAGCTGGTCAGCCTGAAACAAGAGTTGGAAGATCGTCAGGCACGAAGGCACCAGCTTTCGGACGAGAAAGTCGCCCAGCTTGAGAACGTGATCGCCGGCCTGCGGCTCGAACTCGGTGCGGTCCAGCGCGAGAAGCTCGTGCTCCAGGATCTTGTCGATCGCGCACCGCGCATCGCGGACGTCAAGCGCGCACGGTCCACGATGATCGACGCCGTGCTCGGAATCTTCGGCGGCTTGACGCTGATCGTCCTGATCGTGGTCGGCGCCCGGTATCGCGTGCTACGTCACCGGCACGACCTGCTCGTCGTGCAGCGAGCGGCGTCACTCCAGCCGCGAGGAGGGATGTCATGAAGGTCCCAAATCTTCTCGGGGGTCTGATCGGCGGTATGGTCGGTTTCGCGGCCGGCTTGGTCTTCTCGTGGTTCGTGATGGTCATACCGCTTCAGGCGAACCTTAACGCCCGCGAGCGAGCGCTCCAGGACTGGGACCGCCAGCAGCGTGCCGAGCGCGAGGCGATCGAGTCGATCAAGACGATCTCGGCGGAAGAGTTGCGCAAGTGGGTCGCGACGGTCGACGAGCAAAACCAGAGATTCGCGACCCTGGAACGTTTGGCTCACGAGCAGGAGATGCGGCTGGTGGGACCATCGCTGGAACTCGTCGTGATCGCAGCCGTTGTCGTGCTCGGTGTTGTAGCCTTGCTCGTCTTCATGCTCCGCGACGCGAACGCCGTGGCGGCCACCACGCTCGATACGATCGCGACTCTTGCTCCGGAACAGATGATCCATGTGGCCATCGTGGCTCGGCTGCCGACGCCGCCCACAATGCCGTCCCTGGATGTGCCACCGGGAACTTCACATGACCAGACCCCGTGACCGAAATCTACCGACTCACGATCCCTTTTGAAGAACGACACATCGGCGACACCGGCGGGCGGCCTGCGCAAGCGGGTCGCCCGGTCCGGTTCTTTTTAGCTATCGGACCAGTGGCGAACACCAGGCTCCTCACCATTCTCGCCAACGGTCCGCCAGATCCTCGTGAGCACCGAGTCCGCAGGCATGAACGATGGCCTCGAACTCCGCGCAGATATCTTCCCGTTCGTCCGTCTCGATGAACCCGGTCCCGTCGTTGAGCGCGTTAAAACTCTCGATGCACTCTTGAAGGATTGCGATTCGCGCCTCCTCGCGCGCACTCGGGCCGAGTTCGAGCAGACGTTCAACGGCGTGCAACATGAGCTTTCGAGAGGCTCGGGTAAACCTTGCGAGCGGGATCGTCCAGTTGGGGAAGAAACGTCGCCTGCGGAGTTCTTCGAGGGTCACACGGCCGAGGTACTCGTTGCGCTGCTCTTGCGCAATCGTGTACCGCTCGGCCTCCGCCTTCTTCGCAACGGCGTCGTCGGCGAGCACGGCTTCGCGATCGTGATCCCACCGCCACTGGAGCAGTGGCTGCATGGCGACGTGTTCCCACCTGCCAAAGGTCATGCGCACGCGGGCCTTTTCGTCGACGGTTGGCTCGATCTTTCCGAGCGGGACGAAGTTACCCGGAACTTCTTCCGCAACCCAGAGGATGTTCGGCTCGTTCTTATAAAGGTGGTGGTTCAGATGCAGGATCGGCCGTAGCGCCGGGTCGTCGACGCGCGGAATCTCAGTGCCGATCCAGGCCGAACCGGCGATGAACACGACCGGTTGGCCCCAATCCCTGGCCTCATCGCTTGTCGCGTCGAGAATAACGCGGCAGACCGCGAAGCGACCATCGTCGAAGGGAACGGCGAAGGCGTCACCGCTCTCGGGAAGTTTCGGTGGCTTTTTGTGTGCCATGGAATCGACGTATCCGTTTAAGATTCGGGGATCACAGACTTACGGAAAGACGTTGAGCGCCGCGCCGAGTCCGTAAAATACGTCGGCCAATCCGACCGAAGCAAGTTGATACGGGGCGATGGAATCTCCCCGACGAACCTGGTGTTAAGCTCCGAGACTCGGCTCGCCTCCTGGGATGGTTGCGGTCTTGGACGATGCGGTCGTATTTCGCGCGTGACAGACTCCGAGGCGCAAAGGCGAAGCACAGGGAAGTACAAGGGGGGAAGTACAAGGGGATCTTACTTGTCAAAAATCGTAGATACGACCTTGACGATTGCGAACAGATGGCTAATAATCAGGTCGCGTTGATGATCCCTGTGCGTCGATTCGCGGAGAAAACCCTTGAGCAACAACCTTGCGGTGGCCGTGCCCGAGATCGAATTCCGCGCCGTCTACATTCACGAGGCTCAAAACAAGACGGGCGCCTTTGGTGTTCATCCCGACGACATTGAACGCCTCGAAGCGTGGCGGATTGCCGCCGGGAACCGGAACAAGTGGAACTTCGCAACAGATCCCGCGTCTGGTGTGCGGCTTCACGCGTTCAGCCCCGTCGAAGGGAATCTGCTCGACTTCATCGAGAAACAACTTAGCATCCGGCATGGCGAGCGGTGCCACGTGACATACAGAGCTGTGCCAAATCGAGAGCGTGTCGAACTGCGGATTGATCGGGGCAGGATTCGGAAGATTACTGGGTCAGTCTGAACGCCTCGTGCGCACAGAGCAGTCAAGCGCCGAATGTCGTTGATCTGCCGGCGCCCGCCCAGTCGCGAGGCGCCGGTGATCAGCATGAGTTTTGTCTCTGACTTGATGAGCTTGGCTCGGGATGTGTTTCGCGCAAATATGCGCACCATGTCGACTACGAGCTTCCCCGCGACGTCCGGTTAATCTATCGCGTTGAGCCCGTCCTCGGCTCCTGAGTGCAGCATACCCCGCTGAAGGCCCAGGGCATGGCGTATCCGCCGGGCGGGAGCCCTAGTTGTCGCTGATTAAAACGTATTCGTTGAACCGTATGAGGACGTCGGTGTCGACCGACCGGGTCTTGGCCAGGTTCAAGTACAGCCGGGCCTCGCCGCGGTATTTCACACCCTCGCCGCGCATCACGTCGCCCGGGAAGCTCGAGCAGGGGACAAGGGCGTCGCTCTGACAATAGAAATACATGCCACAAACGCATAAGAGAATTGGGAAAAATACGCTGCAACTGGTCATGGAAGCTTCCAAACTCGTGTTTCCGTAGGACCGCTCGGACGAACCCGATTTAAACTCCTGATGCTCACATCGTTAACCTCCGGGTCCGAGTTGGGAGGGTCAACCCTCGAATAGTCGAATTTGGACTATTCTGATTGCGACTGCAGCCTGCGGTCGAGGTGACACGACCGCATGGACAAGTCGATCTTCTCCCGGGAATACGAGATTTTCCTTCGTCGCCTGCGCGAGGCCCGAGCGCGCGCCGGCCTGACGCAGGTCCAATTGGCCGAAAACCTCGGCCAGACCCAGTCGTTTGTGAGCAAGTGCGAGCGCGGAGAGCGGCGCCTGGACCTGGTCGAGGTTCGGGCGTTCTGCGGTGCCATTGGTATCTCCTTTCCCCGTTTCGTGGCCGCCGTCGATAAGGAAATCGCCGTGCTGGGCTAAAGGTCCGCGGCGTTTGGACAGATCCGATGCCCCCGTCGCGCACAATCGCCTTGAGTAGTCAACTCGGCGGAGACTCTCCTACTCGGTGTATGTCAGCAGCGTTCGCACGGCGTTCTTTCGTCGCGGTGAGTCGATTGAAGGCGTCGACCACCATCGCTCCGTGCTCGGGGGGCAACTGCGACGCGATCGCGGCACCAAGCAGCCTGGCCATCTCTTGACGTGCATCCAACTCCCGAACGGCGATCAGACTTCGGTGTCTCAATATCATTAGCGTGGCTGAAAGACCCATGATGGCAATGATGAAAGCGATGGACACAATCCAGATGAAGACTAGCCATCGGTCGGCCTTCGCATTCGCGCGGTCCCTCTCGGTCCGCATACCCTCGTATTCCCGCTTGATCTGCTGGGCCTCGCCGATGTCCTTCATCGTCAAGTTGGTCGCCTTGTAGAACTCGCCTTCCTTCTGGGAGATTTCCAACTCTCTCTTCTGGACAGCCTTCTCGCGGGTTCCGAGTTCCGTGTCCTGAGCTTGGCGACGCTGGTCGAGTTGGTTTTCTGCGGTCTTCTCGTGCAGCAAGAGATCCTGCTCGCGTTTCTCCAGATTGGCTTGACGGACATCGAGATGTTTTTGCGCCTCCTCGATTGAGAGTCCCTTGCCACCGGTCGCAGCAGCAAGTTTCTCCCGCAGGCGGTCGTTCTCCGCCTGGAGTTTGTCGTTGTCCTGCTTGAGCGACGCCGCTGTGGCTTCGGCACTGTTGAGTCGACTCTTCAGTTGGGTATTCTCTCCAACAGCCTGATCCGGCGTTGGGCCGCACCCTGCGAGCAGTGCCGGGACGAGCAACAAAAAAGCCCAACGGTGTGACTTCATCAGTTGGGCGCCCCGGGTGCGCGGCTTGATTGCGGTCCCTCGGTAGCGCCCGTTCTGTCGCTCGACGGAGAAAAATCGTGGTTCACCTGGGGCGTCGCGGCCGCGAACTGGTCTGACCCCGGGTTCGGAGCATGCCAGTCTTGAGCGTTCGCTGAAGGCGATACCCAAAGGCACAGAGCCACCTCCGCCTCTCAAACTGCATTCCAACATCATTCTGATCCGCGAGCGGTCGCGCTCGGATTGCGGATTCCCGACGCCGTGTTCAACGGAAAAAGTCGCGCCCGAAAACTCTACTTAAATGCATCATGAGAGCCGCGAGAATGCTCGTCAAGCATGAACCTCGACGAGATCTCATTCCTTCGCGCGCTGGGTCAACAATTCCGAAAGCATCGGATTGCGCGCAAGTTGACCCAGGCCGAACTGGCAGACAGGTGCGGCCTGCACAGAACCTTCATCGGCTCGGTGGAACGCGGCGAACGCAACGTCTCGATCCTGAACATCCGCCAGATCGCTCACGTCTTGCGTGTTCCATTGGCCGAACTGTTCGCCGAGGCCGCGTCGCCTGCGAAGTAACGTCGCGCAGAGACAACCGAACCGTGGACGGACAAACCACGGTCAGATAAACTCCGTCCCAATTGCTACGCAACCAGGGACCACGGCCGCCGCCAAGACGAGGAGTATTCGGGAATGCGCTTCAAGGTTCTCGCTCTCACCCCCAGAGACTACGAACCAACGCTATTCCGCCGCGCGAAACCGCCGGAACGTGAAGTTGCCGTGATCGAAACACGGGATCGTGTGGATGCCTATCGTGAGCTCACCCTGGGGATCGCGCAGGGACGCTACCCGACCGGCAGTCGGCTTGAAGAGATCCCGGTTTGAGGGCTTTTGACCGCGGGCTATCGTGTTCATCGAAGGCGCATCGCTCTGGCCTTCCTGGTGGTCGTCATTTCCGCGCATGTTGCGATCGAGGGCAATCGATGGGACACCATTGATTCCAAACCTCATCCGTCGCACCCTTCGGATCACGAGGGAACACGGCAATCGCTCGAAACCTGATACGAGCCCAAACTCAGGCAGACCCCATGATCTTTGATCCCAGCCGGGGCACCCCTGGTGCAGCAGGTGCGCTGAAAGAAGTTGAAAGATGTACCGAAGCCCGTGCAAGGATGACCGCGAGCAATGAGAGCTAGGCCACCGGACCGGCGATTCTTTGCAGGCATTTCGTGTTACCTGCGGAACATTCAACGGATCATCGTTCCATCGTCTTGTGATTAACGTAAACGGGTTCGGCTGGACAGAGACCTATCCGCTCGCGTGCATGCGTCCTCCTCCGGTTCGTGACGCTCGACTCCATCCCGGAACAGCCAATACAGAACCGCGATCGTCACGTGCCATCTATCTACTCCGCGTGCGATAATCGGCCGCGGGGTCCTCAGATCGGACTTGTCGCAGACGACCGAGTGCACGCCGGACGGTGCTCGGGAAGGAAATGCAGACGCCGGCCAGAGGGCACCGACCATGATATACCCGGGTCTCTTGTCTCCCCTTCTGACTGCCACAGGCGCTGGCGCCGAGAACAGTACCCAGGCCGGCAAGTTCATCGTGGAACACCCCACACTCCTGAACCTGGGCTTCGAGTGGGAGATGCGCGGGGATGCGAACCGGAATGCGACAGTCGCGGTGGAGTTTCACCCGGTCGGTGAATCCGACTGGCGCGCGGCGCTCCCCCTGGTGCGAGTCGGCGGCGAGAACGTCTACCGTCGGCGCGAGAATCTCGATTACACGGTCCCCGAGGGATTCGCCGGCAGCATCCTGAACCTGCAGCCGGGGACAGACTACGAGTGCCGGTTCCATCTGACCGATCCGGACGGGGTGAGTGGCCAAACCGCGCACACCGTGCGGGTGACCACACGCAACGAGCCGCAGCCTTCCAGGGAGGGGCGTAAGCTGCATGTTTACCCTCCGGACTATCAAGCTCCGCGCCAGGAACCCAGCTTCACGAGCCTCTTGCAGGCCTATTACGGGGCGGGCCTGGGCGACTGGAGTGTGGTCTGAGAACGGCGGGCCAGGCCGGGCGATACGATCCTGATGCATGCAGGGCTCTACAAGTCCGATCGGCTAAACTACGTGGACCCGCTGATGACGCCCTTCGATGGTTCGATATCGCTCACGTTGAAGGGAACGCGCGAAAAGCCAATCACAATCATGGCGGCCGGTGACGGCGAGGTGATCTTCGACGGGGCCGGCAACCACCGGCTGTTCGACGTCATGGCGTCGCGCTACCACATCTTCGATGGACTGACGATTCGCAATACCGACGTGGGAATCTTCGTCGGCCAGAAGGAGGTCCTCGGCGCGGTCGGCCTGACGGTCAAGAACTGCCGCTTCGAGCAGGTCGGGTTCGGAGTCTGGACCGAGTACGCCGGCTCCAGCGACTTCTACATCGTCGACAACCTCTTCCTCGGCCGCGATGACCGCTTTCGTTTGATCGGCTGGCCGGGACCGTGGTGGGACAGCGCCGGGCGCTATGGCTCCCACCAGCTCACGAGCTACTATGCGGTCAAGGTTTACGGGCCTGGGCATGTGATCGCCCATAATGAGGTCGCCTATTTCCACGACGGGATCGGCATATCGACGTATGGGACTCCCCCAGAGGATTCCGAACAGCAGGCATCGTCGATCGACATCTACAACAACGACTTGCACCTGCTCAATGACGACTTCGTGGAAACCGATGGCGGGGTCCACAACGTGCGGGTCATGAATAACCGCGGCGTCAATGCCGCGATGGGGGGATACAGCGCCCAGCCGGTGTTCGGCGGGCCGGTCTATTTCATCGGCAACATCCTGTATCACGAACCCACGGGCGTGGCGTTCAAGTTCTCAGCCCATCCGGCCGGCCTGTTCGTTTACCACAACACGATCATCGGCGAGCAGGTCGTGCGTGAGCCCTCGACCAACGTGCACTTCCGGAACAATCTGTTCCTGGGACGCGACACTCCCGGCCGCGGTGTCATGACGTGGGCGAACGCGACCGATGCGTTCAGCTCGGATTACAACGGGTTTCGCCCCAACAAGGGTGTAACGGAGCAATACAGGTGGCTGGCACCGGAGACCGGGCAGCGCTTGTATGAGCCGAGGCCCGAGGATTGGAAGAACTTCGCCACGCTGGCCGACTTCTGTGCGGCCACGAAGCAGGAGATGCACGGCATAGAGGTCGATTTCGACGTGTTCGACCGATTGATTCCCCCCGATCCGCCCAACCGGCATGCGGTCTATCACGCCGTCGACCTGAACTTCCGACTCAGGGCGACAAGCAAGGCGGTGGATTCGGGGGTGAAGATTCCGACAGTGAACGACGGTTTCACGGGCCAGGCACCGGACCTGGGCGCGCTTGAGATCGACAAGCCGGAGCCGACGTACGGTCCGAGGTGGCTCAAAGGGCGGCCGTTCTACCGTTGACGCTGAAGCGAGCGTTGCTACCGATTGCCACCGCAGCGCAGGAGGCTGGTGAGTCGTTTAGCACTCGCACGAGGCAACTCCTTGTGACAATCCACAGGGGCGGTCAGGGTCGCGCTTTCTGTGGCGGTAATTAGCTGATGGCAAAGCCACTACGAGTCTCGCCGAGGGGCACTGCATCGCGAAACGGGTCGTGGACGAAATTTCACGTGCCGATCGCGTCACAACGCTGATCTGATCGTCTCGCGCCTCGACCAGACCGTTGAAGTCGAAATTTCCCACACGGAAGACTCCAATCTGGATGTCTGATCCTGGAAGGATGGCTTTCGGAGCGATCGGCAAAAAGACCGTATGCGGTACTTCCGAGTCCTTGATTCGCCAGACCTATGTCTCCGGACGCGACGGACGTTGATGCGCCCAGTGTTGAAGCAGTTTTGAGGCCCGAGCGGCCGTACTTTCACGCCGACGAACTCCTCGGCCCAGGCGACCGGATTTGCGACTTGCCGCAGAACGATCGCCAGGCCGGCGACGGTGGTCACGAGCCCGCAAAGGGTCGTCCAGAGCTGGCTCGTGGCCGTTAGGGAACACGGGGTGACATAAACCAGTTCGACGCGGTCTACGACAAAGTACAGACTGACCACCGCCCCCACTACGTCCTTTGAGACCGCCATCGGTTCGGTGGTAGCAACGCCCTCTCCTTGTCGAGGGCTACTCGGTTGGCGACAAGCGGCCAACCGCGAGGTTGAACTTTGGCAGCGTAGGCGCTGGAACGCCTTCACCCGTGCGGCGAGGAACAGCGGAACGCCCAACAGCGGGATTAGCGAACCGATCAGTCGCAAAGGCAGCGCCTCGCGATGATGCCAACGAGCGCGCACGCCAGCCACAGGCCCGCCAGCAGGCTCCGGTCCACCCCGAACTGCTGCTCCAAACTCCGCTCAATCTCTGTGAGGTTCCCAGGCTTACTCATCACGTCTCTCAGTCAAGAGCGTGTGCGACGGGCCGTCGACGACCCGCGTGGAATGAACTGCGGCACACACAATTCCGGGCCCGTCCGGGTTTCAACCCGTCAGATCACTCCCGGCCGGGAGCGTACCGTCACGAACGAACTCCAGGGTCGCAGTGATGGCCCTATGACGGTCACGATCGAGTGCGATCAGGTGGTCCGACCGTGGGAGGCTGATATAAGCCTTGGTCGTCGCGCCGAGCTGACGGTAAAGCCAGCGCGCGTTGAAGGGCTCGACAACAGTGTCGAGCTTCCCTTGGATGATCAGGGTCGGTGTGGTGATCCCGGAAACGAGTGACCTGACCTCGTCGATCAGCTCGAGAGCGCTGATCGTGGAATGGAGGTTGAATGTGCGGAACCCGTCATGGTCGGAGGCCCAGCGTCGCATCGCGCGGTCGCGGACGGCGGGCGGCCGGCGCGGCAGATCGGGGATGACCTGAGCGAGGTGCCGAAGGTAGCTGGCTGGTCGGAACGGGATCAGCCCGCTGTAGCGGATCGCCAGGAACGGCGCGAGCAGCACCATCCGCGCGACCGGGCGGCGTGTGGCGAGGCGCAGGGCGAGTGTCCCGCCGGTCGAGAACCCGATCACGACCACCGGCCCGCCGGCTGCGGCGAGCGCGTCAAAGGCGGCCTCGGTCGCCTCCGCCCACCCGCGCCAATTTGAGGCCGGCATGACCGGGCCGTCGGGTTCGTGGCCGGGCAAGATGGGCGCCTCGACGCGAAGTCCGTCGGCCTTGAGCGCATCAATCAGCGGCTCGATCTCGTAAGGCCCGCCGCCCAGCCCGTGAAGAATCAGGCACGAGGGCGACCCCACGGCTCTCGCGTTAGTCCCGGAACTAGCCACTTGTCTCTGCATGCGTCCCGCCATTTCCGTGCCTTATCACTCCCACGGAGGCACCTCATTGCAACCCGCCGACCGGCCCGGAACAAGACTTTTTGTCCGCTCAGTCCCTAAAGGCTCAGCGTTGCCGACTCGACTTACATCAATACGCGGGACAGAAACGGGATGAACCTCGACCGGAGACAAGGCCGATTCTTGTAAAACCAAGCTCGCTTTCCGCTTTGGCCACTGGACTTGGGGTCGCGACGCAGCGAGCCGGGCCGGTTTTCGGCGACTCGATGATCAACCGCCCTCAGTGAATCATGAATAAGCCAGCAAGAACCATCTCCGGATAAGAATCCTTGAGGACCTGTCTCACAAGCGGTTAGGATCTTCCTTTCGCGCCTGCCCAAGGCGTGTTCGGCAAGGGAAGCTGACATCTGAAAGCTTATGCGCCGGAAAGAAGAGCGCGAGGGGCGCTCGCCGCGCGATGAAACGCGGTTCCTACAGCTCGGGCATGCGGACGGGCGAGCAAGGGGCTTCGCCGCGTAGCAACAGTTTTCCCAGAAGATCGAGGGCACAATGCGGCGGCCGATCTGCTACGCTTTAGAGTGGCACGCCAGAAAGGAATAAAGTGCATGAATGTTGATATATTAGCCGAGACAGTCATCGATTGCCCCAGAGCTGACGTCGCCGCGTTCGCGTCGAATCCAGACACTGCTCCAGCTTGGAATCTCAACATCAAGTCCGTCGAATGGAAATCTGCGCCACCGCTGTGTGTTGGTTCGCTAATTACATTTGCAGCCAAGTTCTTGGGTATGCACATTAAATTCGTCTATGAGGTCGTCGAATTAATACCAGGCGAGCGACTGGTCATGCGTACTGCCGAGGGTCCTTTCCCGATGGAAACCGCATACACGTGGGAATCAACGGAAGGAGGCAGTACTCGCATGACACTTCGGAACCGGGGCACACCCTCTGGCTTCTCTCGGTTGGTGGCACCCTTCATCGTAGCGGCGATGCGAAAAGCCAATCGCAATGACCTGGCGCGATTGAAGGAGCTACTGGAAAAGCCCACGACGCTCTAGCCCTGTCGACTCCGCGATCTCCGGCCCCGAGGAGGGCCGCCAAGGCGCTGGCGGCCATTACGGTAAGACATTCTGGCTGGTCCTCCATCGTTCCTGACCGTTGGCCCCTGATCCCGGGGCCGGCTCACCGGCCTTCGCACCATCGACCGGGCATGCGGGGTGTTTCCACAAATTGTCAACTTCGGGTCATCGATGGCGAAGGGATGGGCAACGGCATGGTCTCGCCCTCGAAAGCCGTGTAGAATTCGCCGTCAAGCCTCACGCCCAACTCGTGCCCGTACCGAACGATCATCTCTGCTTTCACCGAATCGAGGATGCGCCGGACCACGCCGTCCGCCGGGTGCCACTCCTTTACGCAACCGGCGACGGCCCGGACCTCCGCGACCATCCGGCGGTTTGATTGCGTTGTCTTACCGCTGTTACGGTAGAAGACCATAATGCCCACGCAGCGGGCGATCATCTCCTCAACCTCACGATCGGTCGCCATGAGGATCCCTGTCAAGCGGTGGTACTGAAATGGGATGGGATTGGACGACAGTGCCTTGGTGTTGGCACGACCCGAAGGTCACGTCATCGGGGCAATCGGCGCGGATGCCTACATAGCCGGCATCCGGGATCGCGCCGAAGTTCCATTCGACCGGATGACAGCATGAAGCAGTGACCTTCGAGCCAATTACTTGCATCGACGCCAATTCAACCGCATGGCTCACTCAGCGTTTTTGAAATCAGGAACGGCCGGTGTGATCGCCCCCGTGTGGTCGAGGGCGGTCCGTGTGACGTTCTCACCTAGCAGTCTTACCGGTTTCGCCTGCGGAATTCGGTGGCGGGTTCTCACCGGTTGATTTGACCTTGGTCTCCGAGGTCGTGGTGGTGGTCCCACCCGGCGTCGTGACCGTTTCCGTCCTTCCCGTCTTCGACTCCTCGCCGCAGCCGACCAGGCCGACGGCGGGAAACACGAGGACCCCGAGAATCAAAGCTGATAACAGTGTGCGTTTCATGTGTTTGTGTCTCCTGAAGCCACAAATCATTGGTCTTTGGGCTGTCTCACGACGAGGTTGCCCACAACAACGAAGTTCAACCGGCCGGCTTCCACGTCCCGCCGAAGATCAGCGGGGCCACGAAGGCGGCCAGGAAACCGAGCTGCAAAATCTTGGCGATCACCGCGAGTGTGCCTGTAACGGCGACGAAGCCGAGGCTGCGGGCGATCAGGGCGAAGACCGCGAAGGTGATGACGAACCGAGGCATGGGACCATTCTCCAGGATGTGGCCCATGAACGGGGCCGACCCTTGGGTCACTTGCCCAGGGCCTTGTCGATGCTTCGTCCCGCCTTCTCCGAGGGGCCAGGAGGATTGATCGCGTCCTTGGCGTCCTGGACGCTCTTGTCGATGCTCTCGCCCGCGCGTTCGGCAGGCCCCTTGGTCTCACAGCCGGCAAAGGTTATGAGCGCTCCGAACAGCAGCGCGGCGCGGAGCGCGATCCGATTGTGCCCGACCTTGCTCATCCGAAACCCTCCTCTGACGACGACTTTCGGCAGACGGGCCGCGCCCGTCCACCGAGGATCAGACGATCGACCCACGCCTCCCGCCGAATATCAGCGAGACCACGAAAAGGGCCAAGAAAACGAACAGCAGGACCTTGGCGATCAAGGCGAGCGTACCGCTGAGTCCCACGAATCCGAGGACGCCAGCGACCAGGGCGAGGATCGCGAACACGATGGCATAGTACAACATGAGACTTCTTCCTCTCTTGAACAGGAACTGAGTGCAGCGCGAGCGGGGGCCAATCCCCCGCATGGCTACGAGAACGTACCAATGACGCCGGTCAAGGAAGTCGACCTGTCCCGACCGTTCCAACAACGTCTTGGCCATGGTGACCTACTGTTGGTCCGTGGCGTCGGCCCGTTTCGACTCTCCGCTACCGGCTTGCCACCGCTTCTTTGCCAGCCGTCGCGGTCTCGTTCGACTTGCGGGGTTGCTCGGCCGCAACGTCGGGGGTTGCCTCCGGCTTCCCACTTGGCTTCATCGGTTGGGATGCGGGAGTGCTCTTGGCGGTGACAGACGTATTTCGATCCTGAGCGGGACGATCCGGCTGATCGCTCGATAGGGGTGGTGTCGGGCTACTCGTCACCTTGATTAGCTTCGGCTTGGCCGCCGCCGTCTTGGGCAGGGTCAGCGTCAATACCCCGTGATCGAACTGGGCGTTCGCGGCGTCGGCTTGGATCGGGGTGCCCAGGCTAATGGAGCGCGCGAACGAGCTGACGCGACGCTCGCGCATGTGCCAGTGCGTGCCTTTCTTCTCCTCCTCGGCCTTGCTCTCACCCCGGATCATGAGCGTGTCGCCGTGGGCGGTGATGTGCACGTCCTCGGGTTTGATGCCCGGCAACGATGCCTTGATCACAAACTCGCCCTCGGTCTCGGCAACGTCCAGGGGGAGCGTCGCGGTCCCGCCAACCGCCGGCCGGTCGCCCGGCCGCACGTAGCTCTCCGCGAACAGAGAGTTCATCGCTTCGCGCAGACTGATCGCCTCGCGGAACGGGTCCCAGCGCTCGATCGTCATCTCGGATCTCCTCCAGAGCCATGGGCGGATGGCCCCCCGCCGGGCTCTTGCGGCGCGCGGGACCAAAAAAAAGGCCACGCTCGTGCGACGATTCGCGCGAGCGTGGCCACCTTAGCCAAAGACCCTTCGGCCCATCAGGAGCCGATGATCTTCTATAACTCATCAATATGCCAGGAGAGCTCTTTGACGTCAAGAAAAAACCAAAAAATCGCCGCAGTCCCGCGGTCCCGCAGCCGACGTGGTCGGGAAGTGGTACACCGTCGATAAAGATGTGCTCGTCGATCGCGTGGACTTGCGTCGCCGTGCCGCTCTGACTGTGCGGCGTCATGCCCCGCACGCACCGCACCGTGCTGCTGGGCATGGACCCACAGCGAAGGCGTTCCGCTTAGCCGTGCGGCTACAATCACCGCCTGTAGAACAGATCCTCGAGGATTCTTCTCCGGATATAATTTGTCCTGATATATTCATCATTTATTGAGAAAGGTCGATCCCCGAGGCGTTGAAGCTTGGCGCCCTGGCTGCTCCGCCCAATCCGGCGATTCATAGAGGACGAAACGCCCGCCGCCGCCTGACCTCTCAGCTCTTGACCTCGTCAGTCCAGACCCGAAACGATTTCAGAGTGTTGGGCCCGAAGGTCGTGCTGATCGCCACGTCGGCAGCGTCTCGTCCCCGCGCGATCAAGACTCGTCCGATCCTCGGAACATTGTTCCGGGCATCGAACGTGTACCACTGGCCGCCGACGAACGCTTCGAACCAGCCGCTGAAATCCATCGGCGAGGCGCTTGGGGGTACGCCGATGTCGCCGAGATAACCGGTGCAATAACGCGCAGGGATGTTCACACATCGGCAAAAAGTCACAGCCAGATGAGCGAAATCCCGGCAAACGCCCTGACGTTCGTTGAACGTCTCCCATGCGGTCTTCGTCGGGCGCGCATGTTCGTATCCGAACTGAACATGCCCGTGAACGAAATCGCAGATGGCCTGGACACGAGCCCAGCCGGTGGGTGCGTTGCCGAAGAGCGACCAGGCCGTCTCCGAGAGGCGATCGGTCTCGCAATAGCGGCTCCCCAGCAGGTAGACGAGAGTGTCTTCGGGCAGATCGTGAACCTGATGCTGCTGCGCCGCTCGATCGTACTGATCGGGGGTTCCCGGATCGTTGACGATCGTATCGGTCCAGAGACGCACTTCGCCCTTCGGTGCAACAATCCGGCTGCACCAGTTGCCGAAACCGTCGCGGTACGCCTTGATGGGAACGGGCGGGTTGATGACGAGATGATCGGGTCTCAGCAAGTCAGAAACGCGAGAATAGTGGATACTGAGCGCCAGGATCATGGGAGTGGGCTGAGGACAATCGTAGACAATCTCAAAGCCGACGTTGATCTTCATCCTGGAACCTCGGAAGTTCGACGCGTTTTTTCATTGTTCCTCCCCGGCGGTTGGTTAACCACCGCGATCGAGGTTCCCTAGTAGGCGTCCACCTCGCTTCGCATGCCTGCATCGAGATGCTATTTTCGGAGCCAGCCGGACTGATGAACCTGAGCCCCTGACGGCAAGTTCCCAGGGAATCGTTCGTGTGATCCCTTTCCAGTCGAAGACCTAACACGCGTAAGTTCGATCCTACCACGACGAGTGACCGACCGCGTGATCTTCCCCTCAAGACTGCGCTGAATCCTCGTACAAGCGGGTCATCGGCGCAGCGAGTGAGCCACTGTGCTGCGCCTGCCTTGCTACCAAACCGCCGGAGGCGGCGGGAGTGGTTTTTCGTGGTGGGTGGTCGCGACGTGCTGGAACTCGACTTCGCCCGACCTGGTCGTCTCGGTCTTGTGGTAGAGAGCGGTCCAGGGCGGAGTCGGCGCGGCTGGGTCGCTCGTCCTTGTCTTGTCCGACAACCTCCAGTAATCGGGATAGTCGACTTTATGGCCATCCTCGCGAACGATGGAGAAAACCGCACCCGTGTCGGTCAGTTGAATCTGCGCGGGCAGGCCAGCTTTGGGGCGGCCTCCCTCAAGGTGCCTACCGTCGAACGCGCCGCCTTTCAGTACGATACTCACGGGTGTCCGTCTCCGGTTTGGGGGGAAGAGAAAACCCTGTCGTTCCACCGCAAGGCCATCAAACGAGGCCGTCAGCTCAATACCATGGCACCCCATGAACCTTGATGGTCATCGATTCTCGACCTTCCCATGGCAGACGGTCTGATGACGAAGCCGGGCTCCTCCTCATCGAGACTCAATGAAGGCCCCCTTGTCGACGGCCCGGCTTGGACCCATCGAACGCTTCCTCTGCCGTCAGCAGCATTCGCGCGATCTCCACCAGCTTGCGGTTTTGATTGCTGGCCAGCGTCTGTAGCCGCAAGAATGCCTCCGCCTCGTCGAGCGACGCCTTTTTCATCAGCAGGCCCTTGGCCCGCTCGATGAGCTTCCTATCTTCCAGAGCGTGTTTCAGGTCGGTGGTCTCCCGGCGGAGCGTCTCGAACTGCCGGAAGCGGCGCACGACAATCGCGATGGCCGGTGCGAGGTCGGCCTGCTTGATCGGCTTGACCAGGTAGGACAGGATGTGGTTCGCCTCGGCTCGCTGGATAAAATCAGCGTCGTGATACGCCGAGACGAGGATGACGGGTATCGGCGCCTCCCGATAGATTTGCGCCGCTGCCTCAATTCCGTCCATGTCCGGCATCTTGATGTCCGTGATCACCAGGTCGGGATGCTGCGCGCGGCACTTCTCGACCAGCTCCGCGCCCGTTCCTGCCACGGCCACGACCACGTGGCCCAGCACGGGCAGGATCGTCTGGTAGTACTCTTGCATCTCCAACTCGTCGTCGGCGACGGCGATGCGCAGCGAAGCGTTCATGGATTACCTCGCGGTAGGATGGGGATGAACTCCGCGCCCCGGACAACGCCAACGCCGAGGACGATCCGGCCCTCGTGGGCCTCAATGATCCACCGGCAGATCGCCCGGCCCAGGCCGGTCCCTTTCGTCCTCGTCGCGTAGAACGATCACGTCGGCCGCAGGAGCCAGACGCCCCATTCGCGGTAGCGCGTCAGCCGTTGTCCCGTTGGGGAGGTCGCTCGGTTCCGCCAAGTTCGAACGGCAGGCCACTCCGTCACCCTCTGGCCAGTTGTCCCAAAGTCCCCAGGAACTCGGGGATGTCGAACGGCTTGTAGCAGATTGCGTTGACCCCCTCGGTCCAGAGCCGCTCGACCATCGACTCCGTCTCGGCCCGGTACCCGGTGGTGAGCATGGTCCGCGCCTCCGGGTTCGCAACCCGGACCTGATGGAATACCTCGTCGCCGTCCCCGCCCGGGAGCTTCAGGTCGATCAGAACGACCCGTGTCGAATCGCGCAGCCGCTCGGCCGCCTGCCGCCCGTCGTGGGCGATACAGACCCGGTAGCCTCGTTCGCGCAGCAGGTCCCAGAGGCTATCGCACAGGTCGGCGTCGTCATCGACAACCAGCACCAGCGGCTGTTCCAACGCCTCTTCGATCAGGCCCAGCAGCCTCGGTAGATCGACGGGCTTGGACAGGACCCGCCACGCCCCTGCGGCGATCGCCTCCTCGGCTGTGGACCCGCCGACATAGGCGGTGACGAGGAGCGCGACCGTCCCGGCCTGCACCTTCTTGATCTCGCGGTAGAGCGTCAGGCCGTCCATGCCGGGCATCCTCAAGTCGAGGAGCGCCACGTCGTACGGCTGCCGTCGCACCAGTTCCAGGGCGATCATCCCTTCATGAGCCATGTCGACGCGAAATCCCTGATCGGTGAGGATGTCGGCCATATTTTCGCATATGTACACATCATATTCTACCAGGAGGATGCTAGGGGCATCGTCGCTCATCGGGCATCTCTCTTTCGTAGGTAGCCACAGCCTGCCGGACTGTGAACGTGCTTTCCATGCCCGGTTCACGGACCAGACTCAGGCCGCGGTGAATCTTGTCGAAAAACTTTCGCGAGACAGTCCATCTCGCGAGCCTTGGTAGAGAACCGCGGTTCCATGACCCGACCGAGGTCGTCCGGCGCGATGCCGACTTCCCTGACGGCTACTGAGTTTGCTTTGTGGTTCTCGCACGTCGCCAGCCTCCCTGCGGTCTGAGTCCCATTGGACCACGTCCAGGCCGTTGCGGATCTGATGACCTCCCGGTACAGCCAGGGCGGTCGCCTGCGCGACCTGCTTCAGATAGTAACTGGAGACTCGACCCTCGAGGATGACGCATCGAGCGTTGACGGAGACCTGGATGGTGCGCAGTGCCCCGTAACCGGTCGCATGCAGAGCGCGTTCGATTCGTTCCGCCAGACGGTGGTCCTCCAGGCCCTGCGTGAGGAGCGGAGCGGTCGCCGGGGGCGCGTCCGCTTCCGCTTTGGAGCTCTCGCAGGTGGGCTGGATCAGGGGAGTGGCGACCTGGAACATGGGCAGTATCCCGTAATTCCTTCGACAAGAAGCCCTGGGCGATCAAGACCACCACCCACGTCTGACAGGTCCCTGCGACGCTTTTTGACGAAGGCAGAGCGTATGATCTTCAACAGGCTGGCCACTTCACGAGACCTGCGCAGGTCGTCCACGACGGGGGGCTCGGTGAAATCAGCCTGATCCGGTGGATCGGCAGCGGTGGACGTGAGCAGCTCGGTGATCCTGGGTGCGGGGCTCGCGTTGCGGCGCGAGGCAAGCACGCCCTCAGCCCCACCTCAGAGTAGCTCAGATTCAGCGCGAGCACGGCCGGCTTCAACTGTCGCAGTTTCGCCGTGCAATTCAGACCATCCGTGGAGGTTTCGATCGCGTAGCCCTGCGCTCTGAGGAGCCTGCCGTAGGCCTCGCATTGCTCGCCACCGCGATCGGCAATCAGCAGACATGCTGTTTCATGGTCAACCTCCCGACTCTTCCTAAACAGCTCCGTCACCGCTCTGAGGTGTGGAGGACAGAACTGTCGAGGGATACTCTAACCGGAGCGTCAACGACCTCGCAGTCGGGAGCCCTGACACACTTTTTGTGGGGGACACCCTGACACGCGGTGTCAGGGTTCATTCGGCTGAACGTTCCATGAGCGCTGGGTACAATGAGAGCCGAGAGAGGCCGAAAGGGGACCGCCGATGGCCGCGAAAAAACGAGGCAAGCCGAGTAAGACGGCCTCCGATAGGGCCAAGCCGCCTTCCCACCCGAAACGTCCGGTCAAGCTTCATGGACCAAGCGACGAATTGTCGACGAAGGCCGACGAGGATGCCTCGGTGAGAGAACGAGGCCGAGTCGAGCCGCCGGTAGCGGGCTTGGTCGCTTCGGCCGGCGGGCTCGACGCCTTCAAGAAGTTCTTCGGCGCCATGCC
>DAIDJG010000608.1 GCA_027451445.1 Singulisphaera sp. | reverse complement strand
TCACCTTCCCCCGCCGGTACGGACCATCCCTCCTGCAAGGACTCAGCTTTGTCCAAACAGACGATTCGCGACCTCGACCTGAAGGGCCAACGCGTCCTCGTCCGGGTCGATTTCAATGTGCCACAGACCAAAGACGGGGCGGTGTCCGACGATCGCCGTATCCGCGCGGCGCTCCCCACGCTGAACTACGCCCTCGAGCACGGCGCAAGCCTCGTTCTCGTCAGTCACCTGGGCCGGCCCACGGGCGACCCGGAGGCCGATAAGCCCTTCCGCCTCGATCCCGTCGCCGCCAGGCTGCAAGAGCTCATCGGCCGGCCCGTCAAAAAAGTCAACGACACCGTCGGGCCAGACGCCCAATCAGCGTGCGCGGGCTTGCAGCCCGGTGGGATTGTGATCCTCGAGAACGTGCGCTTCAACAAGGGCGAAAAGAAGAACGATGCGGGGTTTGCCAAACAACTGGCCAGCCTCGCCGATGTCTACATCAACGACGCCTTCGGAACATCCCATCGCGACGAAGCCTCGATGGTCGCCGCCGCCGAATGCTTCCCGCCCGAGCGGAGGGCGATCGGGTTCCTCGTCGAGAAAGAGCTGAAGATCCTCGACACGCTGCTCGGCTCACCCAAACCCCCGATGATCGCGATCATGGGAGGGGCCAAGGTCTCCGACAAGATCCTGCTGATCAAGAACTTGCTGCCCAGGGTCGAGAAGCTGCTCATCGGCGGCGCGATGACGTACACGTTCCTCAAGGCCCAAGGGCACTCGACCGGAAACAGCCGGGTCGAAAACGATCGCCTCACGGAAGCCAAGGAACTGTTGGACCTGGCGGGTGGGAAGCTCGTGTTGCCGCAGGATCATCTCCTGGGAAGCTCGCTCGGGCCTGACGCCGAGACCAAGGTCGTGGCGGGCTCGGACATTCCCGACGGCTGGATCGGGTTCGACATCGGCCCCGCGACCGCGAAAGCCTACGCGGCAATCGTTCAGACCGCGGGGACGGTGGTCTGGAACGGTCCTATGGGTAAGTTCGAAGATGCCCCCTACCGCAAAGGGACCGCGGCGATGGCCGACGCGATGGCGGCTTCGCCGGCGGTCACGGTTGTCGGCGGCGGGGAGACGGCCGAGGCGGTCGAGCAGTTCGGCGTGGCCGAGAAGATGGACCACGTGTCGACGGGCGGCGGAGCATTTCTGGAGTCGCTCGAAGGCAAAACATTCAACTCTCTGAAGGTCATCCCCGATCATTAACAAGTGCGCACATCGAGGCGCGGACGGGAATCCCCCGTCCGCACATCGAATTCGCACGCTGACTTTTCAAGGGCCTCGATCATGGCTGGGCCAGGGCAGAGTTCATCAACGCGCGCAGAGCGCCTGGGAACCCTCAACGGCGCTCCGAAGCCCCTCGTCACCCCGTCGCTCCTGAACTGCGATTTCGGACGGATGACTGAGGAGTTGGAGGCTTTGAGACAAGCAGGCGCCTTAGCCGTCCATCTCGACGTTATGGATGGCCACTTTGTCCCAAATTTGAGCTACGGGGCCCCCGTGATCGCAGACTGGAGAAAATACACGGGGTTTCCGTTCGACACCCACTTGATGATGAGCGACCCTGCTCGCTATCTTGATGACTTCATCAAGGCTGGTTGCGACGTGGTGATTTTCCACATTGAGGCCGTCCCGGAACCGGTTCCTTTGCTGCGAAGGATTCGTGATGCCGGTTGTGAGGCTTCACTGGCTTTGAACCCGCCGACGCCGTTGTCGGCAATTGAGCCTTTCCTCGATGACGTGGATTCTGTATTAGTGATGAGCGTCATGCCGGGCTTCGGCGGACAGAAGTTCGATGCGCAGGTACTCGACAAAGTACGTGCGCTTCGGTCGGCTCGCCCGGAGATGCGCATTTCGATAGACGGTGGAATCAATCCGAGCACGGTATCCGCTGCTGTGGCAGCGGGTGCCACGCAGTTGGTTGCGGGCTCGGCCGTGTTTCGCAGTGATGGCAACTACGCGGCAGCCTTGGCCGAGTTGGCCGAAAGCGCGGGCCGCGTGCCTATGTGAGGTAGAGGCCCGGGCACTCAGACTGCCCGAAGCCACTGACTCGAGAATGACCCAGGTGGTCCTGATTCGTTCGGGTGCAACGGTTTACGACGAACAAAACCGTGTCCAAGGCACCCTCGATGTCCCGCTCTGCGAGCGGGGTCGCGCCGAGGTTGCCGCCCTCGCCGAAAAGCTGGCCGAGCCTTACGTCGGCATCGAGCTCGCCGCACTGTACTGCGGCCCTACCGAAAATGTGCTGCGCACCGCCGAAGTGGTCGGCAAGGCGCTTCATATACGACCCAAAAAAATAGATGACCTGCGCAATCTCGATCAGGGCCTCTGGCAGGGTCTCCAGTTCGACGAGATCCGCCGGCGCAACAATCGTGTGTTCCGCCAGTGGCTCGACGACCCGCTGACTATCTGCCCTCCCCAAGGGGAGCCGGTCGAGACCGCCCTGGCCCGCATCAAGTCGGCCCTCCGACCCCTAATACGGCGCCATCAAGGTGAAGCGATCGGTCTGGTTGTCGGCGAGCCTCTTGCCCAGCTTATCGCCTGTTACCTGCGTCGCGATCCCCGCGTTCAGCTTGACGACGAAGTCCCAACCGGTGGCTTCGAGCGCATCATGGTCGCCCACGACGGCAACGGCTACGGCGACTGAGTAGCGCTGGCACTCGAACGTGTTCTCCCGACCGGCACCCTGTACAATCGCCAGGTGACCGGCACGGCGACGTTCTCATTGACGCTGGGTTCGTCCCTCCCGTACCTTCTGTATCAAGTATTTGCGGGCGTTCTGCGCTCGTGGTTCCCTCCTCCCGCTCATCCCTCCGTGCGACCCGGAAAGGATTCTTCTCGATGGCCAAGAGACCAGGCGGCACAGGGGATTCCTGGCATGGCCACTTTGAATCGAAGCGCGTTCCCGAGGGCGTCTGGATGCGCTGCGAGGGTTGCCAGGCGACCCTTTTCCGCAAGCAGGTCGAGCAGAACCTTAACGTCTGCCCCGAATGCCAGCATCATTTTTCCGTTTCCGCCGCTGAGCGCATTGCGCAACTCCTCGATGCCGATACCTTCGAGGAATGGTTCGCCGACCTTCGGCCCGCCGACCCCCTTGGATTCAACGACCGGCGCCCTTATCCCGAGCGAGTGCGCTCCGAACAGGAGCGGACCGGCTTGAACGAAGCCGCAGTCGTCGGACAGGGGTTCATCAAGGGCATCCGCATTGTCTTCGGTTTGACCGACAGCGGCTTCATCATGGGGAGCATGGGCTCCGTGGTGGGCGAAAAGCTCACCCGCGCCATCGAAAAAGCCACCGATCAGCAGCTTCCCCTGGTGATCGTATCCGGGTCCGGCGGCGGGGCGCGCATGCACGAGGGTATCTTGTCCCTCATGCAAATGGCGAAGGTTTCCGCCGCGTTGGCCCGGCATCATGAAGCGGGCTGCCTGTTCGTCAGCGTGCTGACCCATCCCACGATGGGGGGAGTTGCCGCGAGCTTCGCCTCCCTGGGTGACCTGATCCTCGCGGAGCCCAAGGCCCTGATCGGTTTCGCTGGCCCCAAGGTCATTGCCCAAACCGTCCGCGTTCAGCTCCCGACCGGCTTTCAAAGGAGCGAGTTCCTGCTCGAGCACGGCTTCATTGATCGCATCGTCGCCCGCAAGGACTTGCGGAGCGTGCTTGCCCAGTTGATCGGCTATCTCTCACCTTGATCAGCGGCGGCAGTGCCGCTTCGTGCTTGTCCGTCCTCAGACTTGTTCGAGTTACCGATTCTCCATGTAGCTCGATGATGGATCGAATTGCTGGAGGATGCGGGGTGACTCTGCGCGTCGGTTTCGGCCGAATTGACCGCAGCGGAGCGTTCGTCGGCAACAATCGCGCTGATTTCATCCAACATTCGACAAGGGGCCAGTTTGAAAACTAGATTCCAGTAGTTTCGGCGTGATTCAATGCTCTCGTTAAGAACTTCGGTCATGGCAGCGGTTACTGAAGTGTATCGGTACTACCGTACCGCCGTGCTTGTGCGTTGCATTCCCCCCCGAGAATGCCTGGATTTTGGCGACATTTGAAAAATCTCGTGAACAAAGGGGTCTCGCATGCGTTCTCTCGTCAACAACACCCTGCGCTTTCTTCAGAGCGAGGATGGGCCGACCGCCGTCGAATACGCCGTCATGCTGGCGTTGATCCTGGTCGCCTGCATCGTCATCGTGACTTCGCTCGGCAAGAGCGTCAGCTCGACCTTCAGCAAAGTCAACAACGCGATGAGTTGAGCTCGAGGTTTCCGGGTCGCGCACCGTCCCAAACGGTTTCGCGCAGCTCGACCGGCATGTGGCGGCGAGCGCGGGCATCACGGCGCAACGCGTCGGGACAGGCTCGTGCCGCCGTCAGGAGCCTTTGGGTTCCCTTCCGCCATCCTGGCCGATAACTTCCAGCAGCCGATTGGTTTTCGGGTAGGGATGTCCGAGATACTGACGAAACGCTTCAGCGTGAGCGACGCCGGCCTCGTTGCCGCGGTGTGCACTCCACTTCGCCTGGCTTTCGAGGTATTCGTCCATTCCATGCTGCTTCAGCAACCAGTTGCGCTGGCTCGCGTGGCAGGCGAGCATCTGCCGCTTGAGGTCGAAGACGGTTGACACGTCCACGTAGAAGCCGGCCGGTTGCGGCTGGCCGTCTCGGTCCGTGCCTTCGATCGCGTCGACGAAATAGAGATGCGGGATCCGCTCCAATGGCGGAGCTGGTTCCCATTGCCGCGTCGCGTAGTTGGGAATCGGGGCACAGAAGCACGCGTCGCGCACCAGTAGGTTCGTCATCTCGTGGTCGCACAGGTAGTCGACTGGGGGCGCAGTGAGCACGATGTCGGGACGGGTTCGACGGAGGACCTCGGTAACCCGTCGCCGTGACTCGTCATCGTTGAAGATCGCCAGGTCGCGAAACTCGAGGCAGAGGTAGTCGGCACCCATCAATTCCGCCGCTGCCTTCGCTTCCGCGCGCCGAATGGCGGCGATCTCCTCAGAGCCGTGCTCGGCGCTTCCACAGTCGCCCGGCGTCATGGTCGCCACAGTGATGTGGCATCCCGCCTCTCGCAACAAGGCGAGCGTACCCGCGCACTGAAACTCGATGTCGTCAGGATGTGCGTGCAAAGCAAGGACTCGCGGTGACGCGTTCGCCATCGTGGGCTCGACTCCAGCGGAGGGTTCGGGCAACGTTCGAGACAGACCCGATTGAATCGTTTTGGGGCTGGAAATTCCAGGACGCAGAGCCCCCGGCCAAAGAATTTCGATTTTTTCGGAAAAATGTTCTCGCGTGCGCTAGACAACTGCTGTACATTAGCAACCATAGGGACAGGTAGTGATCGTCCGTCCCAAAAAGGACGATCGCTCTTCACCACGTCCCCTTGTCTGCTCGCACTTGCAAAGGAGCCAGTTCAATGGCCGACCTCGAAGCTTTGACGTCCCGCCAACGGGAGATTTACAACTTCATCCGCAGCAAAATCCAGGGACGGGGCTATGGTCCCACGGTTCGGGAAATCGGAGTCCAGTTTGCCATCAAGAGCCCGAACGGCGTGATGTGCCACCTCAAGGCGCTCCAGAAGAAGGGGCTGATTCATCGTGAGCCCAACATGTCGCGGGCGATCCAGCTTCTGGAAGACCCGACGACCGCCCGCCCCAGCGGGCTCAAGCTCGTGGGCCGCATCGCCGCCGGTCCAATGGCCGAGGCCGTCGAACAGGAAGAAGAGCTCGGCTTCAACGAGTGGGAAGACGCCGACGACAAGTTCGCGCTCCGCGTGAATGGCAACTCGATGATCGAGGAACACATCGCTGACGGCGACTACGTGGTTATCCAGAAAAAAGACACGGCGCGGGACGGTCAGATCGTCGCGGTCCGTGACGA
>DAIDJG010000607.1 GCA_027451445.1 Singulisphaera sp. | reverse complement strand
GCGTCACGGATCAAGCCTGGCGATTTGACGACCGGCACGCCCGAAGCCCGTGCGTTGGCACTTCCGGGCGACGCGTTCGACGTCGAACGGGATGAGCCCGATTTCAGGCGGTTTTGCTCCACGTTTCCGGATGCCTTCTTCGTCTCCGAGCGTGCACGCGTCTACCTCGATCCCAAGAAGGAGAAGGTGAACGCGGGGCGGCTTCTGAGCGCGGGCTTCCATAGCATGACGGGCTACTTCCGCGACGATGGGCCGCTTTCCGAACTCATCCTCGACGAGCAAGGCCAGCGCGAGCTGGATCGGCTCTGGCTCGAATTCGATGTGATCACGGGCGCACCGGCACGGCAGTATTCGAGCTTCCTCTGGTTCGAACGCACGGATTCACGCTTCATGCGCGGAGCCGAGTTCGACTTTGCACGCGCCGAGGACAAGAACGCGGCCTCCGAGGACATGATCCGGAAACTGAGCGAGGTTTATCTCGCCAAGGCCCAGGACAAGGGCGCCGGGGAGGTCGCTTCCGGTGCGATCCGCGATTACTTTGTGAACATTTCCGCGAGCATCCGTCGCGTCGAGCAGGTTCGCCAGGCGGCGGAACCCAGCCACGTCGCGGCGCTCCAGGCGTTCGCCGGGCGCGCCTATCGACGGCCGCTCTCCGGGCAAGAACGCGATCGGGTCGCCGCGTTCTATCACCGTTTGCGAAGTGACGATGGACTGAGCCATGAGGACGCGGTTCGCGACACCTTGGCGAGCATCCTGATGTCGCCGCACTTCTGTTATCGTGTGGATCGCCCTTCCGAGGGAACCGGCATCAGGCCTCTGTCCGATTACGATCTCGCGAGCCGGATCAGCTACTTCCTCTGGTCGACGATGCCGGATGAGGAATTGCTCACGGTCGCAGCCTCCGGCGAGCTGAAGCGTCCGGACGTGCTCGTGGTGCAAGCGAAGCGGATGCTGCGCGACGACCGCGTGCGCGGGCTCGCTACCGAGTTCGGAGGCAACTGGCTCGACTTCCGCCGGTTCGAGGAGCACAACAGCGTCGACCGAGGGCGGTTCCCCGCCTTCGACGACGAGCTTCGCCGCGCGATGTTCGAGGAACCGGTAAGGTTCTTCGTCGACCTGATTCAGAACGATCGTTCGGTCCACACGTTTCTCGAGGCCGATTACACGTTCGTCAACTCAGCACTCGCAAAGCATTATGGCATGCCCCAACCCGAGGCGAGTGGCGACGGTTGGGTGCGGGTCGACGACGCCTCGCGGTTCGGTCGCGGGGGGTTGTTGCCGATGGCGGTGTTTCTCACCAAGAATGCGCCCGGCCTGCGGACGAGCCCGGTGAAGCGCGGTTACTGGGTGGTCCGCCGCCTGCTCGGGGAGAATATCCCTCCTCCTCCGCCGAATGTGCCGGAACTGCCGAACGATGAGGCGAAACTCGGCGAACTTACACTGCGTGAGACGCTGGCCCGTCACCGTGCCGACCAGAGCTGCGCGGGGTGCCACGCGCGGTTCGACACGATCGGTCTGGCATTCGAGGGGTATGGTCCCGTAGGCGAGCGCCGGGCGAAGGACCTCGGAGGTCGGCCAGTTGATACGCATGCGGCGTTCCCGGGCGGCACAGAGGGTGATGGGCTCGAAGGCCTGCGGGCTTACCTTAAGGCGCAACGGAGGGAGGAGTTCGTCGAGAGCTTGTGTCGGAAGTTGCTGGCGTTCGCACTCGGCCGTAGTCTGATCCCGTCGGATGACGATACAATAGCAGCCCTGCGCACGAAGCTCGCCGCCGATGGCGGACGGTTCTCCGGTCTCGTCGAGGGCATTGTCGGTAGTCCCCAGTTCCGGAACAAACGCGTCGAAGGCGACCAGGCGGAGGAATGAGCATCATGGGCCGATCCGAGCAAGCTCCGAGCAGGGCAAGTCAAGCGTCCCGCCGCGCCTTTTTGCGAGGCGTCGGGGTCACGATGGCGTTGCCGTGGCTGGAGTCGGTCCCCGTCTGGGGCGCGGCGCCGTCGTCGGCGTGTCCGAAGCGGTTCGCCGCCCTGTTCATGGGCTGCGGGGTGAACCCCACGAACTGGTGGGCCAAGGGTAGCGGGTCGGAGATGGAACTGGGCCGGTGCCTGGAACCGCTCGCGCCCTTGAAGGCCAAGATCAACGTGGTCAACGGCCTGTTCAACAAGCATGCTCTGGGGGTCGGTATCCATCCGGGGCAGACGGGCAACATTCTCTCGGGCGCCGCGCTTCAGAAGGGGGCGGAGCTGAAGGGGGGAATCAGCGTCGACCAGATGCTGGCCAAACACATTGGTGAACAGACCGTGCAGCCGAGCATGGTCCTCGGGTGCGAGCAACCGATCACGGGCTATCACGAGACAAATTTCTCGATGGCGTATAGCTCGCACATCTCCTGGCAGACCGCCACGTCGCCGGTGCCGATGGAGGTGTATCCGTCGCTCGCGTTTGACAGCCTGTTCGACAATCGCGGGAGCAAGCGGAATCAGAGCATTCTCGACCGCGTTCAGGAAGAGGCCGTCGGCCTGAGCCGCACGGTGAGCGCGGGCGATCGGGCGAAGCTCGACGAGTATCTTACGAGTGTGCGCGAGGTCGAGAAGCGTGCTGCGTCGATGAGACGCGACAAGGAGAGCGCCGACGAGCGTGCCCGAGACCGTGGACAGCCGGTCGTTATGATGCCAAGGCCGGATAACGGTTTGCCCGAGGATATTCGTGAGCACATGCGGCTGATGTGCGACATCATCGCCCTGGGGTTCCAGACGGACAAGACGCGCATTGCCACGCTGCTCCTTTGCCGCGACATCTCGGGGCTGTTCTACCCGTTCCTTGATGTGCGCTCGGCGCACCATAGCGCGTCGCACGACGACAGGTCGGAGTCGTACGTCCGCGTTACTCAGTACTACGTTCAGCAGCTCGCGTATCTCGCCTCGCGGCTCGATGCGATGTCCGAGGGCGAGGGGACCGTGCTCGACAACACGTGTTTGCTGTTCACGAACAGCCTGTGGTCCGGATCGAAGCACGACGCCACCAAGGTGCCGCTTGTCCTGGCCGGCGGGCTGGGAGGGACGCTCGAGACGGGACGGGTGCTCGACTACGCGGAGAAGGGCGACGGTAACCGCAAGCTTTGTTCGTTGTACCTGTCGCTCATGGATCGTATGGGCGTGACCGTGGACCGATTCGGAGATGCGGAGACGCGGCTGGCGGCGTTGTGACGAGGACCGGGCGCGATCCGCGGCGTAGGACGAGTGCGGCTCGCGATTTCATTTCACACGCGTGGCCGCGGACCCCATTCCCGTCGCAACGAGGAACATATTAACTCCCCCCCTTGGGAAGGGGGGGGTGGGGGGGTGGGCCTAAGCCTCCGCCGGCGTCTGATGGTCGTTGACCGTCGCGACCCCAGCCTTTCCCAGGAAGCGAACGGCGTCCTTTACTCGCTGAGGGGCGCTGACCCAGCAGCCGAGCTTACTCCCCATCCCCCCTACCCCCCCCACCCCTTCCCAAGGGGGAGAGTTATATGTTGTTCAATTCCACGGGGAGCCAACCGTCCCCATCCGGATCCGCACCAGAAGATTGTCCAACGCCGGTCGGGCCGACGGCGCCTCCGGCAGCGTGCTCCCCTGGTACGATGCTTCGAGCTCACCCCGCAGCCGGTGGTATTCCGTGCGGTGGAACTCGACGTCGGAATCGTCGAGGGTCGATTGCTCGGGTCCCGCAAGCTTGCGGGCGATCAGTTCGTCAATGTGAGACAACCGCGCGTCCTCGTTCAAAAGCGCCAGGTTCGCGCAGACCTCACCTGTCCGCATCAGGTGAATTCCTGTGAGCAGGACACGATAAACGTAGAGCAGCGGCTTGACTCGTCGCGGATGTTCTTTCTCGAAGAGCCGCCACTGGGTCTCGGCGAAACCGAAATAGTGGTGGCTGTGATGCTTCGTAATACAGCCACGCGCGATGGCCTTCAGCTCCTCGTGTTCGGGTGCCGCGTGGACGATCAAGGGTGAGTAGAGTTGTTCGAGCACGTACCCGTTCTTCTTGAGCAGGAGTCTGAAGAACTTCCGGACGTCGTGGGTGACCACGTCAACCTCCAGGCCATTCTCAGTCGTCGACGATTCGACGGTCTCGCAGCCGCCATCCAGACCGACGACGGCGCGAACGGGGAGCACATGGCAGCCGCGCAGGTCGAAGTCCGAGTCGGGCGAAGGAAAGCCGTAGAGGTGCGCACCGCTGATCGTCGCGAACAGGAGCGGGTACGGATGCTGCTCTACCTTGGATCGCAGGTGGGCGCTGACGTTATCGGCAAGGTTTCCGTTCATAACAACTCCCGTACCCGATCCAGCTCGGCCTGGATGTTTCGTAAGGCAACGACCGCGCGGTCAGGGGCCACGACGCAGCCTTCAAGACTGCCGTAATGTTCCTCGAGGGCCTGCATGAGCAAGGCCTTGATCTGGTCTTCGTCGGGCGTGGCGCGCAGGCGGCTTTCCGCGTAGACCCGCTCCATGTGCGACTCCTTGTCGGCGAACCAGGAGCGCAGGCGTTCCTCGGTCCACTCGCCGCGTCGAATGGCTTTGAGCTGTTCGTTGTTGCGCTGAAGGTCGATGTCGCCCTCCAGGAGGATCATTTCGACTTCGCCGACGAGCCGGACCACGTGATACGCGAACTTCGTATCGAAGCCGTGGGCGGCGACGAGCTCGGCCCGCTTCCCCTGGGGCGTCTTGATGGCCAGCTTGTGCAACTGCGAGTAGGCGTAGCCCTTGAACTTGGGCCACGCGCCTTTGTGCAGAAAGAGGCGGCGGTTTTCGCGGACGAGGTTGCCGACCCTGGTGCAGTGCAGGACGCACGTGGCGGGCGTGAAAATCGAGTCGATGATGTTGGGGTTGTTCTCCATCGCCAGTTGGAAGAACTTCACGATCCCGAAGATGGCCAGGTCGTACGTTCGCCCGTGGCCGGCGAGGGCATCGCGGTCGGTGACGTGGTGTTCCTGGAACTGTTCGAATCGCCGGGCCGGTTTGCCAAAGCCGGGGATTTCGCCGCGAAGGTGGGGGAAGACGTCCTCCTTCATGGGGATCGCCCAGCCGTAGACATCCATGTCGCTGGTGTCCGACGAGACGCCGTAGGCCACCGAGCCCATGATTGTCTCGTACTGGACGTTGCCCGGCAGCCAGCGAGGCGGCTTGACCAGGCCAAGATCGGTCAGGCGTTGTAGCGTGCTCACGACAGGCGACTCCCGCAGTAGCGATCCATCCGGGAATAGGATACCGCGGATCGCGAGCGGGTTCGGTAGTGAGGACGCAGCTGAGGTCAGATAGCGCTGGCTTTTGCTTCGTGCCTGCGCTACCCTCTCGCCATGTCAGACGAACGTTTCGGCATCATCGGCCCTTTCCCCTCGGATCGAGGTCTTCCTCCCTATCCTGCCGACCCCGCACTGCACGCCGTCAAATCGGCCGTCGAATGGAGGGATGTGGGCGAAGCCTTCGTCCGACGGCGGATGAAAGAACTGGGAATCCCCGATGAGCGGATCGGCTCGACGGACCATCGCCACGGCCTTGGGCGGTGTGCTTTCAATCCCTTCGAGCGAGACGCGGGTGGGGTTATACCGGACGGAAGACTCAACGTCGATTCGCGAACACTGAATCCCGAACAGATGTCGCACCTGGCAGCGCCCGCCCCGCAGGCCTGGCGGAAGGCCCGGCTTCGCACGCGCATTGACGCCGCCATCGTGCACGAGGACATGGAGTGGCGCATCGGCACTCACGAGGGGGCGGTTGAGTTCGCACCCGAGACAGAACTGCCGGTTGGCGATGGTCCGAGGAGATTGCTCAGAGCGATCCGGCTTGGCGAGCAAGAATTTCGTGGCGGTGCACCCAGCCGTCGTCGGTGAAACGGAAGTTCGCCTCCGGCCCTCGAGACATCCCGGATACCGGATATAAGATCCCGGCCGCGGCCAGCTCGCGGTAGAGCGGCTTGGTTTCGGGCGTGACCTCGACGCGGTCATCCGTGTGGACACGAGGCGACGAAGCAGGGCCAAGGCAGCTTCAGACAGATGGACGGCTTCGGCTAACCGATTTTCGGGCATGGCTCCCTCCTTGCTCGGGTCATATTACCGTGAGGGGGGGCGGAATGGAGGCCGAATCGTTTTTTCCTACTTCATGGCGAACATCGATCTTGCCCACAAAGACTTAACCTCGACGGCGAGAACCCTGGCAACCACCAAGCGGATTGCCACGGTCAACTCCTCTGCGGCGCACCGGAAAGTGCACCAAAACCCGTCCCAAAGGGCCCAAATCCGTGAAGTTCATTCAAGGTGTGGACGACGCAAAGCCCTTGGGAATTGTCACTTGAGTTCATAATAAAAAAAGCCCGGCCCCCCTCCGAGGGAGTTGAGCTCTTGCCCTAACGCTTTGGCGGCATACAGTTACGGAGATGCAATTTCACGGACTGCACGCCAAATGCACGCTTAAACGGTGGGATTCGATGAAAACCAGTGGCAAGCCTTGGCAGCGGAACGCAAACAGAACCTGGTACATCCAGATCAAGTGCAAGCAGGTCCGCCTGTCCAAGGACAAGGCCGAAGCCATGCGGATGTGACGGAAAACTGATTGCCGAGGGGAGCCTGCCGATAGATCGGTCGTTCCAGCGGCACGTTGACAACGCGGTCTCGGAGACGGTCACTCTCCCGCACTAGACGACGGCCGAGAACGTCAGAGCGATCTACCGGTCGGCCTGGAAGCGTGGGCTCAAGAAGGTCACGATCTACCGCTACGGCAGCCGGGGACAGCAGGTCCTCGCGCTCGGCCTCGACGAGGCCGGACAGGACCGGGAACATTTTACGCGGTGCGATCCGCATGCGTGCAAGTTGTGGTCTGCGACGGAAAAGTCGCGGAGCATGAGGTAAACGCGACTCACGCCCCTCGTGTTCAGAGGCCCGGCTCGGTCGGCATCGCCGCTCGAGACTCGGAGGGCCGGTCCGCTCCCCACCTTTCGCGAGCGCCCTCTCGCTTCACTTTGAGGGAAATCACTACGTTGAGGCTCGATCCAAAGCCCTGTATGCTCGAACCGTCGTCTGAGTTCTGTCGGCGCGTTCCGCGCTAAATTCCCTCAAGGGCAGTGATTGCGAGACGATGTACCCTTCCTCCTCCGCCCAAACCGACCTCCGGCCGAGCTCAGAATCCGCCGAGCGGGCTCCCACTGCGGAACGGCCGCACGCGGCGGCCTCGGAGATCCGTCAAGGGGGTGATGGAAAACGAATCCGGAAGCGACTTGCTCGGGGATGTCTCGGGGCGGCACTCCTCGGCACGGTCGCGGGTGTGCTCATCCTATGGCGAACGTGGCCCTGGTCGGTCCGGGAGCCGATCGACGTGCTAGTGCTCTACGGCAACGTGGACATCCGCGACGTGCAGCTCGCATTCAACGGCAGCGACCGGATCGTCCGGATGCTCGTGAAGGAAGGGGACCGTGTCTCAGAGGGGCAATTGCTGGCCGAGCTCGACACCCGCCGACTCAAGGCGGCCGCGGTGCGGGCGGGTGCTCAGGTCGATGCTCAGAATGAGGTGCTCACCAGGTTGGTGAACGGCACGCGCCCGGAGGATATTCGCAAGGCTCGCGCCGACCTGGAGGTGGTGCGGGCGGAACTGGAGAACGCGCGCGAGACGTCGGCGCGGCGCCGGGCCTTGGCGGCCAAGAAGGCGGGCTCGAAACAGGATGCCGATGACGCCCAGGCCGCCGCCGCGACAGCCGAAGCACGGTTGGCCGCGGCACAGGCGATCCTCGACCTCGCCGTCGCGGGCTCGCGTCGGGAAGACATCGATGAAGCCCGCGCCACTCTGGCCGCTCTCCAGGCCCAACGTGAATCGGCGCGAATCGAGCTTGCGGACGCCGCACTGCACGCGCCCGCCGCGGGCGTGATCCAGGAGCGGCTGCTCGAGCCCGGCGACATGGCCTCGCCCCAGAAGCCTGTCTTCACGCTGGCCCTCACGGACCCCGTCTGGGTGCGCGCCTATGCGGCCGAGCCCGACCTTGGGAAGATCCGGCCGGGCATGGCCGCGGAGGTGGAAACCGACAGTTTTCCGGGCAAACGGTATCCGGCGTGGGTGGGGTTCATCTCGCCCACGGCCGAATTCACCCCCAAATCGGTCGAAGTCCGCCAGTTGCGAACGCGATTGGTCTACCAGGCGCGGGTGTTCGTCCGGAACCCGGCCGATGAGTTGCGATTGGGGATGCCTGCGACCGTGCGCGTGTCCCTGAATTCGAGCCAATCCACCGACTATGGAGCTGGTTCCAAGGACTCCGGCGCGCGATGACGATTTCTCCCCCCACCTCACCTGGCGGCACACTCGCTCCCAATGCCGAGCCGGGCGAGATCGTGGTGGACGTGCGCCAGGTCCATAAACACTTCCAACTCGGGAAGCGCCGGGTCCCGGCCCTGCGCGGCGTGAGCTTGCGGGCCCTGCGCGGCCGGGTCACCGGGCTCATCGGACCGGATGGCGCGGGCAAGACCACGCTTTTGCGGCTGGTCGCCGGCTTGCTCGCCCCCGACGCGGGCCAGGTTCTGGTGCTGGGAAGGGACGCGACCCAAGATTCCCTGGGCGTTCAGGCAGTCCTCAGTTACATGCCGCAGCGCTTCGGCCTGTACGAGGATCTCACCGTGATGGAAAACCTGGAGCTTTACGCGGATCTGCAGCGGGTCTCGCACGCGCATCGGCGCGATCGCTACCAGGAATTGTTGCACATGACTGGTCTCGGTCCGTTTACCCGGCGACTGGCCGGGCGCCTGTCCGGAGGAATGAAACAGAAGCTGGGATTGGCCTGCACCCTGGTGCGCGTCCCGGAGTTGCTGCTTTTGGACGAACCGACGGTGGGCGTCGATCCCTTGTCCCGCCGGGAGCTCTGGGCCATCGTCAATCGCCTCGTGCGCGACGCTGGCGTCAGCGTCCTGCTGAGCACCCTCTATCTCGACGAGGCAGAGCATTGTCACGAGGTGGTGGTACTCGACCAGGGCGAAGTCCTCGATCAGGATTCGCCACGAGCCTTCAGCGAGCGGATGCGCGGGCGGAGCTGGACGGTGGAGGCACCGGGCGCAAGGCCTCGCACGTTACGGGCGCGTCTCGCTCGCTCGCCCGGAGTTCTCGACGCCGTGATCCAGGACGAGCGGGTGCGGTTGGTCTCGGAGGCGGGGACGAGGCCCGAGGCGGACACGCTCCTCGCCGGACTCGGAGGTGCCGTCCTGAAATCGGTGGAGCCCCGGTTCGAGGACAGTTTCATCGCGCTCGTGCGGACGCGCATCCCGAAAGCGGGCGTGAGCACTGGCCGACCGGAGACGCGCGCATCAACTCAGGATCCAACGGCTGCCGCCTCGCCACATCCCGCTCGTTCGACCGATTCACCGGTCATCGCGGTGCGCGATGTCGAGCGGCGGTTCGGCGAGTTTTACGCCGTCCACGGGGTGTCCTTCCACGTGGATCGCGGCGAGGTGTTCGGGCTCCTCGGCGCGAACGGCGCCGGGAAATCGACCATGTTCCGAATGCTTTGCGGACTGCTCCCGCCGAGCGCGGGTTCGCTCCGCGTCGCCGGGGTGGACGTGCGCCGCGCCGCGGCCGACGCCCGGGCGCGGCTGGGCTACATGTCACAGCGTTTCTCGCTCTACGGCTATCTGAGTGTGCGCCAGAACCTCAATTTCTTCAGCAGCGCCTACGGCCTCGCCGGCGGCCGACGCGCGGCACGAATCGCCTGGGCGCTGGAGCAGTTCCAGCTCGCTCCGCTCGCCGACTCGACGAGTGCCGACCTGCCGCTCGGCTACAAGCAGCGGCTGGCCCTTGCCTGCGCCTTGATGCACGAGCCGGAGATCCTGTTCCTGGACGAGCCGACTTCGGGCGTCGATCCCGTGGCGCGGCGCGAGTTCTGGCGCCGGATCGATGAGCTGGCCGAACGAAACGTCACGGTCCTCGTGACGACCCACTTCCTCGAAGAGGCCGAGTACTGCGATCGGCTGGCCATCATGGCGAGCGGTGTGATCCTGGCCCTCGGCACGCCGGCCGAGGTCAAACGCCTGGCCGGCTCGTCGCCGGAACATCCCCTCGACATGGAAGAGGCATTCATTCACCTGATCGAGCGAACGGAGCGAGTCGGAGCGACGTCATGAGCCTTGCGGCCGACCATCGCACGCGCTCGACGTCGGAACGGGGGAGCCGCGGCCTTCGGCTTCGCGGGCTGGTCCGGAAGGAATTCCTGGAAATTATCCGTGATCCGAGCAGCATCGCCATCGCGTTCCTGTTACCGGTGGTCCTCTTGCTCATCTTCGGATTCGGAGTATCGCTCGACGCCGAGCATGTCCCCATCGCCGTGGTCGTGGACCAGCCCAGCGCGGAGACCGCCGCGTTCACGGCCCACCTGGAGCGGTCCCCCTACTTCGAGCCGCTCCTGTTGTTCCGAATGGACGAGGCCGAACGCGCGATGCGCGCGCGCCGGGTGTCGGCCATCCTCCGGCTCCGATCGGACTTCGCGCGGCGCCGCCGAATCGGCGGCGCACCGATTCAGGTCATCGTCAACGGCGTGGACGCCAACACGGGGCGGCTCGTGATGGGCTACCTGGACGGCGTCTGGATCCGATGGTTGGAACAGCGCGGCCGGGACGCGGGCGAGCCGCTCGACGTGCCGGTGTCGGTCCAGGAGCGAGTGTGGTTCAACAGCGAGCTCGAAAGTCGAAACTTCCTCGTACCGGGGCTCATCGCCATCATCATGACCCTCATCGGTGCGCTCCTCACGGCCATGGTGATGGCTCGGGAGTGGGAGCGCGGCACGATGGAAGCGCTGCTCGCAACACCGGTCGCCGTGTGGGAGATCCTCCTCGGCAAACTCATCCCCTACTTTCTCCTCGGCACCGGCGGGATGATCCTCTCGGTCACCCTGGCCGTCTGGCTCTTCGGCGTCCCGCTCCGCGGGTCTCTGGCCGTACTCTTCGCCGCGTCCACACTCTTCTTGCTCGCCGCCCTGGGCATGGGGATGCTCATCTCGATCGTGGCGAAGAACCAGTTCGTGGCTGGGCAGGTTGCCATCATCGTCACCTTCCTGCCGGCCTTCATCCTCTCGGGCTTTCTTTTCGACATCCGGAGCATGCCGGCCCCGCTCCAGCTCCTGACCCACATCATTCCGGCGCGCTATTTCGTCGCCATTCTCCAGACGGAGTTCCTGGCCGGCGACGTGCCCTCGGTCGTGTGGCCCAATGGGTTCGCACTCTCGATCATGGCGCTGCTGTTTCTCGGGCTCAGCCGGCTGAAATCCGGCAAGCGATTGGAGTAGGAGGCCCACGTGCGGCGGCGGATTCTGGCCCTCGTCATCAAGGAGTTCCTGGTCCTGCTGAAGGACCCCCGGAGCCGCTTCGTGATCATCATCCCGCCGTTCGTCCAACTGCTGGTCTTCGGGTTCGCGGCGAGCTTCGATCTGAACGACATCCCGCTCGCGGTCTATTGCGAGGACCCGGGCGCGGATGCCCAGGAGCTCCTCGCGGGTTTTCGGCATTCGCCGCATTTCTCCGACGTGGCGGTGATCGCGCGCGATGAGGAGATCCGGCCCCTCGTCGACGGCCGGGTGGCGCTCGTGGTGCTGCATATCGGCCCGCGGTTCAGCCGGGATTTGAGGCTACGGCGCCCCGCCGCCGTGCAGGTGATCGTCGACGGTCGCGACTCGAACACGGCGCTCGTGGCGCTCGGCTACGTGCGAGGCATCGTCGATCGCTTCAATCGCCGTTGGGCCGAGCAGCACGGAGTCCCGGCCCTCCCCGCCCGCCTGCAACCGCGCGCCTGGTTCAATCCCAACCTGGAGAGCCGCTGGTTCGTCGTGCCGGGCATCGTGGGGTTATTGACCCTCGTCGTCACCATGCTCGTCACCGCGCTGTCCGTGGCGAGGGAACGAGAACAGGGGACTTTCGATCAGACTCTCGTCGCGCCGTTTCGCCCTGGCGAGATCCTGCTCGGTAAGGCGATACCCGGCTTGGTGATCGGACTGGCCGAGGCGAGCGGGATCATCCTCGTCGCGGTCTACGGCTTTCGGATTCCCCTCCTGGGCGATCTCACGACGTTGTACACCGGTCTGGTCCTCTTCCTCATCGCCGCGGTCGGCATCGGGCTCATGATCTCGTCGCTCGCGGTCACCCAGCAACAGGGCCTGCTCGGCGCCTTTCTCTTCCTCGTCCCCGCGATTATCCTTTCGGGATTTGCCACACCCATTGCGAACATGCCTCCATTCCTGCAACAAGTCACGCTCGTGAATCCCCTGCGCTACCTTCTCGTCATCCTCCGCGGCGTGTTTCTGGAGGGGACACCGTTTCACCTCCTCCTCGATCAGTTCTGGCCGATGGCTCTCATCGGCGCGGTCAACTTGGCCGCCGCCACGTGGCTGTTCCGGCGGCGACTCTATTGAGAGGCCTTGTGGAGAAGATTCCCTCGCGTCATCCCGCCGTTAAAGTCGATAGAACCGACGTGATCGTGCGCTGTGCGTCAGGTCACATGGGAGACGATGCACTGGGCCCGAGTGGGATGGTCGAAAACGGCTTGCCACATTCGAGGAATACGACCCGTCGCCGCCCGACGTTTTCGGACGCGGTCCGGGTGCTTCTCTCATGTGTCACCCTGCCCCTGTGCGGCTGCAGCGGACTGAAGGAATGGTACACCAACGGCTTCAAGGTGGGGCCGAACTACCATCAGACGCCGGCGGCGGTGGCCGCAGGATGGATCGATGCACAGGATTCGGGCCTTCCGGCTGCCGCGCCGGATCCCACGGTGGCGACGTGGTGGACGGTGTTTCAGGACCCGGTCCTCGACGGCTTGGTCGAGGACGCGTACCGGCAGAACCTTGACATCAAGGCCGCGGGCGCGCGGATACTCGAAGCGAGGGCCCAGCGAAATCTCATCACGGGGGAGCTCTTCCCCCAGACGCAGCAGGGCCTGGCTGCGTACGCGCACGCCCAGCTCAGTCGAAATCTAAAGATCCCTCTGCCCGGGATCATCAACGTCTGGCCCATGGGATTCTTCGCATCCTGGGAGCCGGATTTCTGGGGCCGATACCGACGCGCGATCGAGTCGGCCGATGCGAACCTCGACGCCGAAGCCGGCGGGTACCATGACGCGCTGGTCCTCCTTCTCGCCGAGACGGCCGAGAGCTACGTCCAGATCCGCGTCGACCAAGAGCGGCTCCGCCTCGCTCGTCAGAACGTCGAGCTCCTGCGAGGCTCGCTCGAGTTGGCCGAGACCAAGTTCCGAGAAGGTGCCACGAGTGAGCTCGACGTGACCCAGGCCCGGACCACCTTGGCCGAGACGGAGTCGCTCATCCCTTCGCTCGAGACCGGTTTGCGCCAGGCCAACAACCGGTTGTGCCTCCTCCTGGGAATCCCGCCGCGGGACCTGGTGCCCGACCTCGGGGAGCGTCCTATCCCGACCGTCCCGGTCACGATCGCCGCGGGCGTCCCGGCCGAGCTACTCCGCCGCCGTCCGGACGTGCGCCGTGCCGAGCGCCAGGTCGCCGCTCAGAGTGCCCAGATCGGGGTCGCCAAGTCCGACCTCTATCCGCGGTTCTCGCTCTTCGGCTTCCTCGGCTACGCCGCCGACGATTTCAAGAGCCTCTTCGCCATGAAGAGCTTCACCGGTTTGATCGTGCCCAATTTCCAGTGGCAGGTTCTGAACTATAGACGCGTTCGCAATAACGTCCGCGTGCAAGAGGCGAAATTCCAGGAGAGAGTCTTCCAGTACCAGCAGACGGTGCTCCGCGCCGGCCAGGAGGTCGAGGACGCGCTGATCGCCTTCTCGAAGGTCAAGGAGCAGGCGCGCCATCTGTCCGAGGGCGCGGAGGCGGCCGAGCGCTCCGCCGAGCTGGTGCTCACCCAGTACCGTGAGGGGAGCGTGGACTTCAACCGGGTCTACAATGTCCAGTCCGCGCTGGTGATTCAGCGAGATCAGCTCGCCGTGGCCCAGGGGAACATCGCCCTAGAGATGATCAAGGCCTACCAGGCCCTCGGCGGGGGGTGGGAAAGCTTCGACGACCGCACCCATCCCTCCCCACTCGGGTGCAGCGGCGACTCGAATCGTCGCGCACACGGTGCGTCACGTGGAGCGCCCCTCGCCCGCTCCAGCCCTACAAGCGTTGGTCGCTGACGAGCACCAGGCTCGCGTCATGGACGAGCTGCTTGATCTCGCCCAGGAACGCCGAGATGTCTTCCTGCCGCTCCGAGGTGACCTCGAACGTCATGTAGGAGGGTGCCTTCTGCTTCGCTCCCTTCACGGTCGGGACCTCGAGCCGCAGGTTCACGATGTCGAATGGTCGGCCCTCGATAAGTTCTTCGAGGCGGACGAGGAACCGCTTCTCGCCGAATTCCCCGGCGATCTCGACCTTGGCGCGGGTCGAGACGGCCTCCAGGGCCTTCTGGGCCGCCTCGCGTGCCTTGCGCACCTCCTCGCGTGCCTCCTTCCGCTGCGCCTCCTTCTTGACGGTGCGGAAGATCTGCCGTTCCCGTTCCAGCTTCCATACGGCGTCGAGGGGCGGGAACGAGATGGCGGCCGTGGGGCAGATGTTGGCGCAGGTCGAACAGCCCACCGCGCAATTCATCGGGTCAACCGCAACCGCGTGGGCTTCCTTCATCTCGAACACGTTGCGGCCGCAGGTGACGTAGCAGAGCTGGCAGCCGATGCAGGTCTCCGCATCGATTGTGGGATACCAGGGGATATCCCCCCGGGGGATGCCGTGCCAGGGGGCCTTTTCCGTGCTGGTGCTCATCACGTTCTCCTTGATGGTTAACGGGGTTCCCAGCTTTGGAGAAGCCGGGCGTAGTTCAGTCGTTCCCAGGCATGGGGATCGGGCGCGCGGTCGAGGGACAACGCGCCGAGCGCCTCCTCGACCGACCGGTAGCCCAGGCGATGGAGGCGAGCACGCAGCCCATCGACAAGCCCCCGCACGTGATCGGGGCCATGCTGGAGCAGGCTCGAGACGACCTGCACGACATGGGCGCCGCAGAGGATCGCCTTCGCCGCGTCGTCGCCGGAATGTACACCGCCGGAAATGCCCAAGTGCAAAGGCGTTCGCCCGGAGAGGAGTCCGCAGGCGTGGAGCCGAAGCGGCAGCTCGGCGCTCGTCGAAAACGAGACCTCGCGCGTGACGTCCAGCGCCTCCAGGTCGACATCGGGCTGATAGAACCGGTTGAAGAGCACGACGGCGCGGGCTTCGGCCCGTTCGATCCCGCGGATGAACGCCGGCAGCGACGAATAGAACGGGGAGAGCTTGACGATCACCGGGACCTCAGCCGCTCTCACGACCGAGTCCACGACGGCCAATTGCCGTGCCTCGAGGTCCGCCCCGGACTCGGTGAAGGACGTGGCGATGTCGTAGAGGTTTAGTTCGATCGCCGCGGCACCTGCACCGGCCAGCTCCCTCGCTAGTTCGACCCAGCCGCCCGGGCTCGATCCGTTCAGCGATGCGATGACCGGAACGTCGAGCGCATCCCGAAGCTTGCGAAGTAACGCGAGGTACGGTGCCGAGCCGAGGCCGAAGACGTGCGAATCGGGGAGGAACGTCCGGGCCTCGGCATCCGTATCCACGTGAGAGTCGATGAAACGATGTGCCGCCAGTTGCTCCGCGACGATCTGCTCCTCGAAGAGCGACCGCATGACGACGGCACCGGCGCCGCATGAGACGCAACGCCGCAGCGCGTTCAGGTCGTCGGTCAACGGCGACGCGCCCACGACGATCGGCGTCGGCAATCGGAGGCCCACCCACTCCGTGGCCAGTTCAGTCATGGTGGTCTCCTCCATTTGCAGAAGGCTCGATACGGATTCCGGCGAGCTGCAGGTAGAGTGACCGCCGTTCTCTCGCCGCTGCCTCGGCTGCCGCCACCAATCGCTCGTAGCGCTCCGGATCGCGGAGCTCGACCATGCGGAACCGCGCCTCCTCCTCCATGAACCGCCGCATCGGGAGGCTCTTCGCGGGGGAATCCAGCAGCAATGGCGGTTGTCCCTCAGCGATCCGCCGAGGGTCGAATCGGAAGAGCGGCCAGGCCCAGCTCTCGACAGCCCGGCGCTGCTGCTGGGGCGAGTAGAGGAGGTCGTAGCCGTGGGCGATACACGGACTGTGGGCGATGACGAGGGCCGGGCCGGAGAAACTCTCGGCTTCCAGGAATGCCCGCACCGTCTGTTCGCTACGTGCCTGGAGGGCGACGGACGCCACGTACACGTTCCCGTAGCTCATGGCGAGGAGTCCGAGGTCCTTCTTGGGGGTTTCCTTCCCCGCGCTGGCGAACTTCGCCACGGCTCCAAGCGGGGTGGCCTTCGACTGCTGACCTCCCGTGTTCGAGTAGACTTCGGTGTCGAGCACGAGGAGCTTCACGTTCCGGCCACTGGCCAGAACGTGATCGAGTCCGCCGTACCCGATGTCATACGCCCACCCGTCGCCGCCGATCACCCAGACGCTCTTCGGGACCAGCGCGTCGGCTATCGTCCGGAGCTCCTTGACCGCCTCCCCCGAGCGCTCGCCGAGCGCCGCGCTAAGCTCCGTCACCGCCGCACGACGCGACTCCAGCGCCCGCTCGTCCGTCGTCGGACACGTGGATCGCAGCCGGTCCACCACCGTCGCCGGGAGTTGCGGCGCCATCTGGTCGAGAAGCGCGGTCGCGCGACGGGCGAGGAAATCCACCGACAGCCGATAGCCCAGGCCGATCTCGGCCGCATCCTCGAAGAGCGAGTTGTTCCAGGCCGGACCGCGACCGTTCCGGTCCACGGTGTAGGGGGTCGTCGGCAGATTGCCGCCGTAGATCGACGAGCAGCCGGTCGCGTTGGCGATGAGCAGGCGGTCCCCGAAGAGCTGGGTCAGGAGCCGGATGTAGGGCGTCTCCCCGCACCCCGCGCAGGCGCCGGAGAACTCGAAGAGTGGGGGGAGGAGGGGGAGGCTCTGGGGCGTTGCCGGGATGCGACTGCGAGGCACGTCGGGAATCATCTCGAAGAACTCGAAGCGGGCGCGTTCCGCCTCCCGGTAGGACTGGACGGGTCTCAGGTTGATGGCCTTGCGCCTCGGTTCCGTACGGTCCTTGGCGGGGCAGATCGCGACACAAAGCCCGCAGCCGGTACAATCGTCCGGCGCGACCTGGACCGTGTAATTCAGGCCCTCCAGCTCCGGCGTGAACCCTTCGGGGACGGTGGGGAACCCGTGAGGGGCATCCGAGAGTGCGGCCAGTTCGTAGACCTTGGCGCGGATCGTCGCATGGGGACAGATCATGACGCACCGGTTGCACTGGACACAGACGTCGGGCTCCCAGACGGGGATCTCGAGCGCTATGGCGCGCTTCTCGTAGCGCCCCGTCCCCGTCGGCCAGGTTCCGTCCGGCGGGAAGGCGCTGACGGGGAGCTGGTCGCCATGGCCTTCGAGGAGCAGTCGCGTCACGCGCTGCACGAAGTCGGGAGCCCCGGCAGGGACCGCGGGTCGCCGTGTTCGCTGGGCCGTCGCCCCTGCCGGGACGGAGATCTCGTGGAGCTCCGTCAGCGCCGCATCGACCGCATCGACGTTGCGTTTCACGACCTCGGGGCCGCGCTTGCCCCAGGTGTCGGCGATGGATTGCTTGATCTGGAGGATGGCCTCCTCGACCGGCAGCACGCGGGCCAGCGCGAAGAAGCAGACCTGCATGACGGTGTTGATTCGCCGGCCGAGACCGGCCGCTTCCGCCACGCGGTAGCCGTTGATCGCAAACAGCCGGCAGCGCCGCGCAATCAGCGTCTCTTGCACCTCGCGGGGCAGCTCGTCCCAGACGCGCTCCGTCGGCACCGACGTGTTGAGGAGGACGGTGGCCCCGTCTCGCGCACGGTCGAGGACCTCGAGGCGGTCGAGAAACCCGGGGTCGTGAATCGCCACGAAGTCGGCGTGCGCTATCTGATACGTGGACCGGATCGGGCGTGGCCCGAACCGGAGGTGGGAGACCGTGGTCGAGCCGGCCTTTTTCGAGTCGTAGACGAAGTGTCCCTGCGCGAAGAGCTCGGTCTCCTCCCCCAGGATCCGGATGCTGGCCTTGTTGCTGCTGACAGTCCCGTCCGAGCCCAGGCCGTAGAAGACCGCCCGAACGACGTCGGACGATTCAATCTCGACGTCATTTTCGACGTCGAGCGAGAGCCGCGTCACGTCGTCGCGAACACCGACCGTGAATCGGGTCTTGGGAGCCTCCCGCGAAAGTTCATCAAAGACGGCCTTGACCATCGCGGGCGTGAATTCGCGCGAGGAGAGCCCGTAGCGGCCGCCGATCAGTCGCGGCAATTGCAGCACCTGGCCGCGGGAGACGGCTTCGACCAGCGCTCCGCTGACCTCGAGCACGAGCGGTTCACCGGCGGAGCCCGGCTCCTTCGTGCGATCGAGCACCGCGAGATGACGAACGGTTGCCGGCAGCGCCGCAAGGAAACGACCCGTCGACCACGGACGAAACAGACGCACCTTCAGCACACCGACCCGCTCGCCCCGCTCCAGCAGCCAATCGACGGTCTCGTGCGCGCATTCCGCACCCGACCCCATGAGCACGATCACGCGCTCCGCTTCTGGGTGACCGTGGTAATCGAACGCGCGGTAACTCCGGCCCGTGAGCTCCTTGAAGCGGTCCATGACCCTTTCGAGGTGATCGGCGAAGGCGTCGTAAAAGGGGTTCGCCGCTTCCCGGGCCTGGAAGAACGCGTCCGGGATCTGCGACGTGCCGCGCACCACGGGCCGTTCCGGCGCCAGTCGTCGGGCCCGATGGTCGTCGAGCCGCCCCTTGTCGATGAGTGCCAGCAGGTCGCGGTCGTCCAGGGTCTGGAGCTTGGTAAGCTCATGGGACGTCCGGAAGCCGTCGAAGAAATGGAGCACCGGAATTCGCGACTCCAGCGTGACGGCGTGTCCGATCGCCGCCAAATCCTGGGCTTCCTGCACGGAGCCCGACGCGAGCAGGGCGAAGCCCGTGCTCCTCGCCGCCATGACGTCGGAGTGGTCGCCGAAGATGGACAGCGCGTGTGTCGCAACACTCCTGGCCGCGACGTGCATGCAGAACGGCGTCAACTCCCCCGCGATCTTGAAGAGATTCGGGAGCATCAGGAGGAGGCCCTGGGAGCCCGTGAAGGTGGTGACGAGCGCCCCGGCTTGGAGCGCCCCATGGACGGCTCCCGCCGCGCCACCCTCCGACTGCATCTCGACGACCTCGGGAACTGCGCCCCAGACGTTGGGCCGTCCGAGCGCGGCCCAGTCGTCCGCGTGCTCGCCCATGGGGGTCGCGGGCGTGATGGGATAGATCGCAATCACCTCGCTCAGCCGAAAGGCGACGGATGCGACCGCTTCATTGCCGTCGAGCGTGCGAAATCGTGGGGTCGTCATTGCGAGCCGCTTCTTTCACAGGCTTGTCCCAATGGAACTTCGACTCAGGCCGAGAGCCGACCGCGCCTCCTCGCTCCCGACCATGGTTGCTCC
>DAIDJG010000606.1 GCA_027451445.1 Singulisphaera sp. | reverse complement strand
GGGACCAACGCTCAAGGGTCGCGCGGACGTCTTCGGTCAGAGTGATGACAGAGGCGCGTCGCATGGGCGTATTCTCCTTTCACAAGGATATACCCCACGCAACACAATAAGTTTTGAGATTTCCGCGTCACTAGACTAGTTTCAGGGGAGATCCTGCATAGTGTGGTCCTTGCTTGTGTATCACGAAGCAGGTATTATTCTCGAAACTAGACCGCAAACTAGACAGAAACTAGATACCCGATTCGGGCTTCGGGGTGCCGTGTACGACAAGAAGCTGAAGCGGGGCAAGGACGGGCTTTTCACCCGCTATGTCGGCCAGAACACGCGGGGAACGCCCGAGAAGTTCCGGCTGGGCTACGAGCAGGATGCGGCCGAGGAACAGGTCCGGCTGATCGCTGCCCTCTGGTCCGAAATCGAATCCGAACTCCCCCCGCCCTTTCTGGGATTCGGCCCGGCTGGAGGCCGCCAAGGCCATCGCCAAGGGCAAGCCCCCGACCCAGCCCAAGAAGGATTACGAAGACCCCATCAAGTATGTCCGGCGGGTCGCAGCGATCGGTCAGGCCGCAGGAACGCCGTTCCAGCCCGGAGATCCACTCAACCATCAGGTTGGCCTGGATGCTCTCCGCGATGAGTTGGTCGATCTGCGCAAGAAGCTCTCCGACTCGACGGGCGTGCCCGCCGCCACCGGGATCACGGTCCGGCAGGCCATGACCGCCTACGAGGCGCACGTCCGGCGGTCGCTCACCGCGCCCGACGGCTTCTTCCGCCCCTGGGGACGCACCAAGCTCGACCAACTCGACTCGATCAGGAGCTACCTCGCCGATGAGCGGTTCGGCGGGCGAGACTTCCTCTCCCTCGATCTGTCGGGCTTGTCCTACGACCAGTGCGAGGAGATGTATGGCGTCTTCCGTCGGCGACCCCTGACCATGCGCAGCAAGCTCAAGGATCGGATGAAGCCCTCGACGGCCAAGAACTTCATCAAGGAACTCGGCAACTTCTTCGACTGGCTTGATGGTGCCGATGCGTTCGAGTGGACGTTCCCTCGGCGATTTCACGCCATCAAGAAGACCCCGGACGACCTGACCGCGCCCGAGCAGTATGCCCGGCGGATGGGTCGAGAGAAGCTGGTCCTCCCGGACGATCATCTCAAGTTACTCTTCGAGTACTCCCTGCCGAGCGAGCGAATCCTCCTACTATTGGGCCTCAACTGCGCCTTCGCCGCGTCGGAGGTCGGGCATCTCCGCAAGGGCTTCCTGAAACTGGACCAGTCCATCATCGACGGCATCCGGTTCAAGTCGAGCAACGACACCCGGCACTGGCTCTGGCCCCAGACGAAGGACGGCCTGGAGTGGGTATTGGCCGAGAGGCGAGCGGAGCGGGCCGGGCGGGCCGAACATGCCGACGTGGTGTTCGTCACGGACCGGGGCAACCCACTCTGGCACGCGACGAAGAAGGGTAGCGTCTCCGACGGGGTGAGCAACGTCTGGTGCCGCCTTATCCGACGCGTCCAGAAGGACCACCCGGAGTTCCCCTCCTACAGCTTCAACAAGCTGAGGAAGACATCGGCGACGAGAATCCTGGAGATCGCCGACGCCGAGACGGCTTCGATGATCCTGGCGCACAAGACAATCGGCGAGGACGAATTGCTCCACCACTACGCATTGCTGCCCTGGGAGAAATTGTTCGCCGCACAGAGGAAATTGGGTGAGCAGCTTGCGACGATCCTTGAGGCGGGCGGTCCCGATCCCTGGACACCGCGAGTCAGGAGCTACCTGGGCCTGGCGAAAGTCAAGAAGTTGAAGGAATTGCGACAACGAGGGGTTCCACCGAGGGAGATCGCGAAGGCTTTGAAAGTCTCGGTCGCGACCGTCCATCGTCTCGCTCCTTCCGCAACTTCCAAGCAGGTCGGGTCCAGGGGAAGTACGCCTACACCGCCCCGTTCTGATGATCTTTGCTGAGAGCGTCTGGTGGGTTTTCTCACTTTCTCAGAAAATGAACGGCGTTATTGACCATCAGCTAAAGAACGTCTAGCCACAACAGCGGTTTGGCTGTATTCTTCCGCCATGAGAAGCCAAGGATCGGCGGCAGAACTCGAGCGGCGTCGCCGGCTTGCCGTGCAACGCGTGCTCGAAGGCATGAAGCAAACGGATGTGGCGGCGTTCCTCGGGGTAACCCCGCGGACCGTCAGCCGATGGATGTCCGCTTACCGCGCCGGCGGCGACGACGCGATCAAGATCAAACCCATACCAGGGCGGCCTCCGAAGCTGTCGAAGCGACAGGAGCAGACGGTCTGCGGGTGGCTCGCCAAGAGCCCCAAAGCCTTTGGCTACCAGACCGATTTGTGGACGACCAAGCGTCTTGCCGAGGTGATCGAGAAGCGGTTTGGAATCCGCTTCAACTCGAATTATACCGACTCGCTAAATGATGTGCGCGCTATTGCGCATTTGTTTAACACGCGTCACGATGGAGGGAGTCCCTTTTTAGGAGCTCCTTCATGGATGTCGCGCAGCATCTCACGATCGAACAGCTGAAGTCGCTCGTCGCG
>DAIDJG010000605.1 GCA_027451445.1 Singulisphaera sp. | reverse complement strand
GTGCGGGGAGGGGCGAGGCGGCGGCGGCGAGTTGCGAGGGGAGCGGCATCTGGGACCAGGGTAGCGCGGGGGGTGGAACGGGGAGGGGATGGGGATTGGGGAAGTGGTTTTCTTTGTTGGGATTGGCGGGAGGTGGGTTGGGGTGAACGCGATTCGCCGTTGACACAAAGTTCCGAAACCCTTCGACGTCTGGCTCACGGGGCGTCCAGGTTGGCGCTGCGTAGGGGGTCAAAAAGAGAGTGGTATCCGGCCCATCTCTGTTCGGCATCATCTCCGCGCTGCCCTCGGAGCGACCGGCCCTCACGGATAGGCGTGAAGGAGCACCAGCGAACCGGGACAAGTCCAGCCTCGTCTGCCACTCCATGGCCCCGATCTCACCTTGATCGACCAGAGCCCGGACATTCCGGCTCCTATGTCCCTAGAGAGGACCGAGACCCTGGTTCCCGCGGCGAGCTTCGCAATGGCGCCGGACGCCAGCAGGTCGCTATATTCCCGCGCGAGAACACGCGGGGGCTCCTCCCTCGAAGGGTTTTGACGGCATATGTCGTACATCACGAGCCTGACGTCGGGCCGGTCGAGCAAAGCTATGGTGGCGGGGCCGCCGCGGGGTGGGGAGATGATCTCACCCGATTCCATGTAGTACGAGAGGACAGCGGCGAGGGCTGCCGCTGCCAACGCGGCGGCGGAGAGCCATGCCAGCGCCTTAACAGGGTATCGAACTGCTCGGAACGCCCCCTGCATCGTGCTCACGGGATTAGGAACAGGTCACCCCAGCCGGGCGTCCGGGCAGGCTGGTGAACCGCGTTGGACAAGCCAACGTCCCACAGGACGGTGTACACGAAGCTGTTGCTGTTGTAACTCAGGCCGCCGTAGTCATAGACTCCGTTGAGCGCTTCAGTGTCCGATATGAGCTTCGCTACCAGCCAGCAGGGTTCGTACTGTGCCCAGGTCACCGTGGACGCCGGATTCGTGGCTTCCTGATACATGCCCTGGGCCGAAACATCCGTGACCATTTTTCCGAAACCGACGTACATCGGTCTTGGCAGTCCGCGGGGCCGGAGGATCACGTATGGAATCGCTCGCTGCGGACCGGCGTCCAGAACCTCGAACGGTGATCCCGGGGAGGGTTGAACATAGAGGTAGCTGTGATTCACGGCGCTCTGGCTCGGGATGATCGCACCTTGGTATCCGACCTCGACCCTGCACTGAGGCACCGCGTTCGCGACGCAGCGGCCGTTACCGTCGTCGTGTGTACCCGCCGGGCAGACCGCGACGACGGGCAGCGCCTGACAGAAAAGGGAGGCGCCGCCAGGTGCCAGCGGCACGAAGTCGTTGCCCCAGGGGGTCGGGGAGCAGCCGTTTTCGTCGCCTTGACAGGGGTTCATCGCATTATCGAGGGCGGTCACGGCGTCACTTTGGATGCACGGTCAAGAGGCGAAAGCCGGGCGCGGAGCTACACAAAAGATCGCCTTCGAAGATCTGGCAATGTTCGACGAATGCTGGAAGAGTCTGCTTGTGCCAATGTATGCCCCCATCCGTCGTGTACAAAAGCCTGCTTTGCCCGGTATCGTCTATAAGAAAGACGAAGCCTCTTTGCCTGGACGTAAATCGCACTACGCTTGCCCACTTGCCCCTCCCCTGAAATGACTGATCGGGATCCGGCGTCCAGTGCGTTCCTCCGTCGACTGTGGAATACAAATAGGTGCCGTCATCGTTGAAGCCCCAAGTGATGAGCCAGCCGCGGAGCTGATCAAGGAAGAACAGGTCACGTACCCCGGCGGGCTGTGGAGGAGTACCGCGGGATTCTTCCCAGTCGTGTCCGCCATTGACCGTTCGGAAAACCAAAAAATCCTTTCCGCCGATGCCGGCGAGCCATCCATTGTCGGGGGTCAAGAAGAGCATGCAATCAATGAAACCGATATCCGGAATTTTCGTTCCCACCCAGGAGCGTCCTCCGTCACTCGTACGAAAGAACTCGTCGGCCACGGTTCCGTAGCCGCGGCTATCATCAAGGAATTGCATGCCTTGAAGGAACTGTTGGGAAACGCTCTGCCAGCGCTTTCCGCCGTCCCGCGTGCTGATCATCTTGGGCTCTTCGTCGGTTGGGTTCCGCAGGGCGATCCAACCGCGCATGGCGTCCGGGAACGAGAACGCGAGACGTCCGTCCGGGTCGGTGTACTGATGGCTCTGGGGCACTTCCGTCCAGGTGTGGCCGGCGTCCGCGCTGTGGACAATGATCGTGCTCACGTCGTTTAGAACGTTTTTGAGGCCAACGCCCCAGACTTCGCTGCGACTGACGAAATGAATCTCTCCGAGCCCAGCGGCGACCTTGCATCGGATGCATCTACCCTCGCTCCAGGTCAGCGTGAAGGGAACGCTTGCCGCTTTTTGGGCCTGCCCGTACTCGATGGCTGAAAGGAGAAAGAACCCGAGCACCGCCGCTGAGAGCCTCATCATCGCCGTATCCGCAAATTCTCTATGCGTCCCGCCCCAACAAGAGCATCGCGTTCGTCCGGACAATTGAGCGCGAGCTTGCAAAGCGGGCTATGAGCCTAACGATCGTGGGCATCCGCATCGTAGTCATTGTCCCTTGAGGAAATCCGCAAAAGTCTGCTCTCTTGTCAAGAAAAAGGGGCTCTTGCCGGCGTTGATGCCATCTGCCGCCGCATTTTCGACGAATGTCGCCGGATTGGTTGCGGTGAGGTTGCTAAATCTTGCGGCCGCCGACAGAAACGAGTTCAGGGGGCTGCCGCAAGTCGCCACGAGGGCGTAATATCCCTTTACGGGTCCGCTTTGGATCATGTCGTCAGCTCGCATCCACGCTAGTTAGTAAGCATACTTATTCCCGGGCATCGGCGTCCCGGGCTTCCGAAATGTCTCAAGATTAAAGAATTCGTTACCAAGTTTTGCGTCAGCGCTACGTAGACCCGATCTTGCTCCAGCGCTCCTGCATACCTCAACGCTGAGCCAAAGCGCCGGGACGAGCAAGATGGGGTTTCCGTAGCGCTCACTAGGCTTTTGCCGTCGAGGCCGTAGAGGGCGAACTCTTCGGTGCCGGAGGAGGAGGTATAGCGCCAGACCCGCTGGTTGGCCGGGTTGTACGAATATTGCCCCGCCGGCCCCGACACCAGCCGGTTCTCGAAGTCGTAGCCGTAGGAATTGCGCGCCGCGTCCTCGGTCTCGTTGCCGTTGGCGTCGTATTGGAAGCCGGTGATCTGGTTGTTCAAATTCACCGTCTGCGTCAGCATGGGCGCGTTCGACGGGTTCTTCTGCAGCAGGTTGCCGTAGCCG
>DAIDJG010000604.1 GCA_027451445.1 Singulisphaera sp. | reverse complement strand
CTACGGCATCGAGCGCGCCTCGGACGCGGACATGCTTCGCCACTTGATGGAAGCCAAGGGCGTCACGCAGGCGCAACTGAGCAGGGACACGGCGGTCCCCAAGTCCACGGTCTCCGAGATTCTTGCGGGGAAGAAGCACTTAAGCCGGCAGATGGTTCGCAAGTTCGCGGACTATTTCGGAGTAGACGCGAGCGTGCTTGCGGCCAACTTTTGACATCGGAACGGGCAGGTCGCCCCAATCCCCGGTATTCACCGGGCCCCCAGATCGTCCGGTGTCCAAGCACCCTTCGGCCATTCGCATCCCCTGTCAGTAGCACCGAGCGAACCTTGGGGAAATTTTAGGGAAAGGACTGGCCATGTCATCGCAATGCCGCTAGAATGACTTGGCGGGCGAAATTTGGTGTAAGTCACACAATATCTTTGACTTGCAACGCGGATTCAATGTCTACGCAATGCGGCCGAGATGGGGTCGCGCTAGGTTCAGGTCCTAGTGGGCTAACCATGCCCGTGGAGGTTCAAGTCCTCTCTTCGGCATTACGCGGAAAGGGCTTACGGCGAACGATGCCGTAAGCCCTTTTTCGTTTGCTCCAAACATCCTTCACAACAAACTGGTAACGCTTATTCACTAGCTAACAACCGAAGTATCCGACAGTTCGCCACGCTGAATCTTTTTTCTCTGCAAGGACTTATGGCATCTTGGCGGGAAGGAAGGAAAATAGTACGCTTAGTTGGAAGGGAGAAAGCGTCTCATGATGATCCATTTGCCCCAGGACGTTGAGCGATCCATTGAGGCCGCTGTACATAGCGGTCGGTTCGCGTCGGTAGATGACGCGATGGCTGAGGCCGCACGTCTGCTACTCCGCGAATTGGCTGAGGCAGGCTGTCAGCCCAACCCGCCAGCGAACGCGAACAACGGCGCCACTGACCCGATCCTTGGACTGATGCGGGACGATGCCGACCTCATGGACCAAATTGTTGCGGACGCCTACCGCCATCGGCAGGAAGAAACCTGGCGGGAAATTGACAATTGAATAAGGCGATCATCGACACCGATATCTTCTCCGAAATCATTAAAGGTGTGAATCAAAAGGTTGCCGCGAACGCCGGGGCCTACCGTCAGGCATTCGGACGCTACACGATTTCTGCGGTTTCCTTCATGGAAATCGTTCGCGGATATCAGCGAAAGCAGGCGTCCCGGCAACTTCAAGCCTTTCTCGCCGCGGTCGTTTCTGAAGAAGTGCTCTCCTTCGACCAGCGCGCCGCCGAATTGTCTGGCCAGATCGCGGGCGAATTGGAGCGCGTCGGCCGGCCCGTTGGTCTTGCCGATCCGATGATTGCGGCCATCGCCTTGACGCATGGCCTGGAATTGGTCACTGGCAATACTGCGGACTTTCAGCGCGTTCAGCAGCTTGGCTACCCGCTAGTGCTCATCGACTGGCGAGTCTGACCCGTGCAGGCAGCCCGAAGGCCATGGGTACGGTCTGCGTGGCACGAGGACGATGCGATTGAAGCTTGCTGGGCTGATTGACCTGGAAGTCGGCGTGTTGCACTTCGTCATTCAAGATCCGATCGCACAGCCGCCGGAGGATCAATGACCGGATCGCTTCGCGCAGCACACGGTATCCCGATTTCCCTCGTCTCGCCCAATGATCCCCCCACGTCCTCTCATGATCCCGCGACAGAGAGCGCGGCGCTGAGCCCCTTCAGCGAGAAGGCGTCACAGTCAGGCCGATCGCATCCACAAGCCGACGAGCGCGGCGATTTGAAGCGCGACGATAGCGACGAACGGCACAAGAAAGGCGAACTTCCGCGTTTTGTGATGGTACGCGCGCATCGACAGGGCGGCTGCCGGTGAACCGCCGAGCAGGGCCAAACCAAGAAGGATCGCTTCCGGAACGCGCCGGCCTTCGTGGGATGCTTGGCGCTTGTCCCACACGTACACGAGCCACGCGACGATATTCAAGCCGACAAGCCACGCCCCGAGCCAGCCCAGGCCGACGTGATGCAGCCCAACCATGCCGGCGCCCAGCGCAACAAGGAGCCCAAGTGCCGCTGCCTGTCCCGGCGCGAGTCCGCGCGCTCCAACCTCGACGCTCAGAGCTCTCGGCCCTTTCTCCGACGGCTCGACCAGATACGAAACGCGTCTACCCACCTCGAGCGGGCCCCCGGCAACGCGTGCCGATTTGTGGACGAACACATCCTCGCGGCGACCCGGCGAACGGATGAATCCAAACCCCTTCGTCGCATCGAACGAAACGACGACGCCGTGATCTCGATGCTCAGCCACGTCGATTCCCTTCACGCGACGATGTCGCCGATCACGTTTCCGTACACGTCAGTAAGCCGGAAGTCGCGGCCGGAATAGCGGTAGGTCAGGCGAGTGTGGTCCAGGCCCATCAGGCGCAGAATGGTCGCGTGGAAGTCATGGACGTGCACGGGCTTCTCCGCGGGGCTCTCGCCGTACTCGTCGGAGACTCCGTAGCTGAACCCGCTCTTCACGCCACCGCCCACGAGGAAGCAGGTGAAGCACCGGCTATGGTGGCCTCGACCGCGCGGCGTCAGATCCTGCCAGGGAGTCCGGCCGAACTCGGAACAGCCGACGATCAGCGTCTCGTCCAGCAGCCCGCTTCGCTTCAGGTCCGTCACCAACGCGGCGATGGGCCGATCCACATTGCGCGACAGGGCCTTGTGGTCGGCGATGTCGTTGTGACTGTCCCAGTTCGTGTTCGAGCCGACGTCGAACAGCTCGACCACCCGCACTCCCCGCTCCACCAGGCGGCGGGCAACCAGACACTGAGCGGCAAACGAACCGGGGTTGCCCGCGTCGGCGCCGTAAAGGTCGAGGGTGGGACGGGGCTCTCGGCCGATGTCGAAGGCCTCGGGCGCCTCACGCATCAAGCCGTAGGCGGTGTCGAACGTGGCCATTCGCGACGCCAATGCCTCGTCGCCGTCTCGGGCCGAGAGATGGGCCGCGTTGAGGTCTCGGAGCATCAGCCCCTCGAGCTCGCGTCGCGAGACCGACGTTACGGGGCTCTTCGCGTCGGGGAGTGGGTCAGGTCCGGGAATCACCCGCACCCCCTTGTGATAACCCGGCAGGAAGTTCGAGTCCCAGACCTGATAGCCGTTGTACGGCTCCTTCGCCGCCAGCACGACAAACGAGGGCAGATTCGTGTTGCGCGTGCCGAGGCCGTAACTGACCCACGAGCCAAGGCTCGGCAGCGGGATCGTCACCGAACCCGTGTGCATGCCCAGCGTCGCCGCCGAGTGACCGGCCGAGTCACCGTGCACCGTGTGCAGGAAGCATATCTCGTCGACGACCCCGCCCACGTGCTCAAACAGCTCACTGACCATCTTGCCGGATTCGCCGCGCGGGCGGAACCGATAAGGCGATGCAAGCACCTTATGCTTGCCGACCGACTTGTCGTGGTCGCGTTGCAGCTTCGGCTTGTAATCGAACGTGTCGAGATGCGAAATCCCACCGGTCATGAAAAAGACGATGAGGTTCTTCGCCCTGGCCGGAAAATGACCTGGCTTCGGGGCAAGGGGATGCCCCGCGTTCGCCGCGGCTGCGATGGAGAGTCTGCGATAGAGACCCAGACCCCCGACGGCGGCGAAGGCCGAAGCGCGGCGGAGGAGCGACCGTCGGTTCATTGGTTCATCGGTCATGGCTTGGAACCCTGGGAACCTCGTCAATCCACGTTGAGGAACTCGTTGGAGGCGAAAAACGCCCGGGCCAGTCCAGCCCAGGTCTCGACCGCTCGGCGGTCGGCGGGCACGCCCTCAGCCTCGAGGCTCCGCGCGTAACGCCCCAGAAACTCTCGCGCACGCGCCTGCTCGGCTCCCGTCGGCTCTCGACCGAACGTCCGACGGTAGGCCAGGCTCAGCCGGGCTGTTGGATCGGACTCGGCCGAGACCAGGAGACCCGCGAACCGGAGCGATTGCTCGTGCATGAACGGGTTGTTCAACAAGTAAAGGGCCTGGAGAGCGACGATGGAGCTGTCGCGTGCGGCCGTCGTCACGCTCGTGTCAGGCCCGTTGAAGAGACCGAGGTACGGGTGGGGGTGGAGTCGCTGCACCATGAGGTAGACGCTCCGATGCTCCGACGGATAGAGCGCCTTGAACTGGCGGTGAGCCGTGAACCTCCAGGTTTCGGGGGACGGGAACGGGTGCGGCCCGGGCCGGTCCAGCTTGAGATTCCCCCCCAGGGCAAGCAGGCTGTCCCGCAGCGCCTCGGCGTCGAGCGGCCGGCGGTCGAACCGCCAGTAAAGGGTATTTCCAGTGTCGATTGCGGCGTCGGCTGAGTCATGAGTCGACGCGAGTTGATACGTCTCCGACAGCATGATCCGCCGGTGCATTGCCTTGATCGACCAGCCGGACGCCAGGAAGTCCACCGCCAGCCATTCGAGAAGCTCGGGATGGGTCGGAGGTGTGCCCCGGAGGCCGAAGTCCGAGGGCGTCGGCACAATCGCCTTGCCGAAGTGATGCTGCCAGATTCGGTTGACCATCACCCGCGCAACGAGGTCCCTCGGCGACCCTTCGGTCAGCCAACGGGCCAGCGCCAGCCGGCCGCTCCCCGTCGCGGGCAAGTCGATCGTACCGTCGGCCTCGAGGATCTTGGGAACGCCTCGCGGCACCAGGGCGCCGGGCCGGCTCGGGTCGCCTCCGATCTGGATCTTCACATCGGTGGCGTTGCCATCCCGGACCGCATACGCCAACGGCGCGACGGCCAACGGGCCGGCGTCCTCCATTTGCTTGATTTGAGTGCGAAGCTGCCGGAGCTCCGCGTCGCGCTGACGCGTTGCCTTGGCGAGCTCGACCTTCACGGACTCGGCCTCCTGGGACCGGTCGCCGCCGCCGTCGAACCTGGCGACGAATTCGGCCAGAGCCAACTTGAAGCCAAGGTCGCGCACCCGCAACGTGGCCTCGCCGCGGTCCTCAGTCTCCGTGAGCTTCGACTTCAGGAGCGCGAGCGTCTCCGCGTGCCTCGCCTCGTACTGCTTGAGCTGGTCGGGTGGTACCAGCGGCGCGAACTCGCTCGGCCGGCGATCTTCCTCAGCGCCAGCGAACGGGAACTTGGTACCGGCAAAGAAACCGTAAAGCGCGTAGTAATCGCGTGCGGTGATCGGGTCGAACTTGTGGTCGTGGCAGCGGGCGCACCGCAACGACAAACCAAGGGCGACCTGTCCCGTTGTGCTCAGAACGTCCTCGATGATCTGGTGGGTGTCTTCGAGCTTGTGGGTACCGAATCGCTTCGCCTGCGCGAGGAATCCGGTGGCGATCACCCGTCGGGCGTAATCGTCTTGCGGGCCTTCCCTGGCCAGGATGTCGCCGGCAAGCTGCTCGTGGAGGAATCGGTCGTACGGTATGTCGTTGTTGAAGGCGTCGATCACGTAGTCGCGGTAGAGATACGCCTGCGGGATCGGGTAGTCGGAGTTATCTCCGGCCGTGTCGGCATAGCGAGCAAGGTCGAGCCAGTAACGTCCCCAGCGCTCTCCATAACGGGGCGAGGCGAGCAGCTCATCCACCAGCCTCGCGAAGGCGTCGGCCCGCTCGTCCGCCACAAACGCCTCGATCCGAGCCGGCTCTGGAGGGAGGCCAATCAAGTCGAAGTACGCGCGGCGGATCAAGGTGCGCCGGTCCGCCCGCGCGACGGGGTGCAGACCCTTTTCCCGCAGCTCGACGGCCACAAGGCGGTCGATCGCCTGCGAGGCCCAGCCGGTGGGATCGTCCGGTAGCTTAACGCTCTTGAGCGGCTCGAACGCCCAGTGAGCCTGGCCCTGAATCGGCCGCCCAGCCTTCGCCGGCCAGGGTGCACCCGCCGCGACCCAGGCGGCCAGGGCGTCCTGGGCCGCGTGCGGCAGTGGCTGATTCGGCGGCATCTTGAGGGTTTCGTCGACCCGGCGAATCGCTCGGATCAGCGGGCTTCCCTCAGGATCACCCGGCACGACGACCGGGCCATTCTCACCGCCGGCCAGGATCGCCTCGCGCGAGTCGAGCCGGAGCCCTCCGCTGCTCTTCTTCTCGCCGTGGCACTTCACGCACGAGCTGGCCAGCACCGGCCGCACCTTGAGCTCGAAAAACGTGGACGATGACGCATCCGGATCACTTTCCCCCGCCTCCGCTCCGCCAACGGCTAACCCGGCCACCAGGGCCATTACGTGCATGATCCGGAACATGCTTCCCCCTCGGCGTGCTCGCTCGCCACGTGACCCGAGTCTTCGTCCAACATTCGTACAACCAACATAGCACCGGCGCGGCGACCAGTGAAGACGGACGAAACCCGACGGGCCACTGCCGCAATCCGACGACGGCCCGCCCACTGGCATGAATGGACCGCGCAGCATGCGCAGGCTCTTGGCCCGTTGACGCCGGAACCGCTTCGCCCGGTTTACTAAGAGTACTTAGTTCGGGTTTCGCGGATTTTAATAGAAAAGATATAAATATTCAAATTAATTTAATATTCGATTTGTTGCGGATTGCGTCCGATCCAAGCGGGCTCTTTCCGCCCGGAGAGACGATCCCGCAACGGCTTCGGTATGA